>ONOG01000006.1 GCA_900319385.1 uncultured Prevotellaceae bacterium
TCGCGGACCGTTCCTTTCCGAAAGCGAGTGCAAAGGTACGCACTTTTCCATTACCCACCAAATCTTTCGACAACTTTTTTCAAAAAAAATGCATTTTCGACGAAAAAGGGACGGAAAACAGGGGGGAAAGGGGCAGAAAACGAAGAAAAAAGCGGCGGAAGCGGGAGGAAGGCAGGAGGGGCCGCGACGCGGTCGCGGCATAGGGGGACAGGAAGATAATACATATAATAAGGTACGCGCGCGAAGGAAGGAATGGATGAAAACGCAGGAGGGTATGTCGATTGTTTCGGCATACCCTCCTGCTGTTGAATAGTGTTGCGATGGCGGGATGTTACCAGCCCCAGCCTCCCCATCCACCGCTTCCGCTGATGGTGAACTTCACACGAACGTTGACCATCTTTCCCTCGGTTTCGCTGATGGAATAGCGATATTGCATGGTGACAGTGTAGGTATCGCCGTCTGTCATTTTGGATTGTTCACAGCCGCAGTTCCAAGTCCAGAGGTCGTCGCTTTCGATGAAGACACACTGGTTGCCGCGGTATTGAACGGTGTTTCCGTCGGCATCGAACCATGCACCGTAGGTCTTTCCTGCCGTGTTGGTTCCGACCGTTCCGTTGGCCATCAGGGGCACGAGTTCGAGGGTCGAGGCATCGAGTTCGGAGGCATCGACACCGAGGAGTTGAGCTACTTCTTCTTGTGTGACACTGATGTTGACACTCTGGTGATAGCCGTCACTGGCTGTCAGTGTAGCGGAGCGGTTGAGTGTACCGGCGAGGGTCCAGTCTCCAACCTCTTCACCGCCTGTGCCTCCCTCGCCGATGTTGAAGGTGACAACGACGGTGACAGACTTGCCTACATCGGTACCCGTGGCGTAGCGGTACTCCATACGGACGGTGTGCGTGTCGCCGTCGGAGCAGTTTTCCGGATGGCATCCGCAACCCCAACTGTAGAGGTCGCCGGACTCGATGAAGACGTGTACGTTGCCGTAGTAGTAGTCGTTGGTGTCGCCGTAAGCGTCGAACCATGCTCCATAGGCTCCGCTGGCGGTGTTCTCGCCTTCGGTGCCGTCGCTGTCGAGGGGCACGAGGTCGAGGTTGCGGGTGTTGAGGGTGGATGCAGCGACGCCAAGCAGTGAGGCGAGTTCGGTTTTGTCGATTTCGACCTTCACGCTTTGGCTATATCCTGCGCTGAAGTCGAGGGTGACAGAGGTGGTAATGGTTCCGACATTTTCGTAGCTGGAGGGTTCGACCACGGGTTCTTCCTCGCCTGTGGGATAGTTCTGCACGAGGTCGTTGACGTAGTCGAGGCGGTTCTGCAACCAGGTTTTCATCTTCTGCGTTTCGGTCTGTGGGTTGAAGCCGCTGACGGGCCAGCGTTCGTTTTCGCGCTGTTGGGGTGAGGTGTAGGACGACTGGCCTTCGGCTGTGGTGTAGGGTTTCAGTTCATTGAAACCGTCGATATATTTCTGCACTTCTTCCCAGGTCTTGGTATAGAGGGTGTCGGCATACTGGTTCCACTGTTCCTTGTATTGCTTGACGAACTGTGCGTTGCCGAACATATTGGTGAAGAACTGCGAACAGCGGTAACTGCCATTGCGGCGATAGGGATCGGAACCGAGGACTGTCTCCTTGTAGTCGGTGAAGAAGGTGTGACCGGTATACATGTCCGACCAGTTGAAGTCGTAGCCGGCATCCCAGTCCCAGGCGGGTCCGAAGGTGAACTTTCCGCCCTTGTCGCGGAAGATGAACACGCTGCGAGGTGCGGAGAGTTCGACGTTGTAGAGCAGTTCCTGCAGCTGCAGAGTGGCGTTGAAGGAGGGGATGTCCATGAGTGCTTCGACGGCAGCATAGTCTTGCGACTGGATGGCACGCTCGAGTGTAGCAAACTCTTCCTGTATGGCGGCGAGTTGTTCCTGTGTAGGGTTGTCGGGATTCTTGACAGCCATGGGCAAGTTATAGACCGAGGTGTAGAAGTTGTCGCCTTCATAGGGACTCTCGCTCGGCCCATCATCGACGTCGAGGGTGAGGAGCAGTCCGTCAACATTGTCGATATCGACGCGGTGACCTGCCACTTCGACCTGTTCGGCTATCTGATAGATGCCGCGATACTCGCCGTTGATGAAAAGTTCGGCATAGCGCGTAGGTGATGTGAAGGGGATGCCCATCTTCTTGGCCGCGATGAATCCGAAGGTGTTCATCACGTCGGTCATGTCGCGATAGTTTGCCAAAAGCACCCAGTCGCGGTTTTTCTCCATGCCGAACATCTTCGAGGTGAGGTCGAACTTGATTCGATAGGGTTTCTTGGGATACCATTCGAGGGTGGAGTTGCCGCGTCCACGGATGCGTCCTGAGCCGGATGCGTCGGGGTATTCTCCGCGTCCGTCGAGCGAGATGTAGCAGTTGACCCACTCCTTTGCTTCGGTCTTTTCGTCGGTGAGTTCGTCGGGATTGTCGGTAGTGATGTAGATTCCGAAAACCTTGTACTTGTCCTTGCCCCACGTGGTGAGGGTGTTGGTGAAGTTGATGCTATCGACCTTCGCCATCCACTTCGAAGCACTGGCATCACTATTGAGGCTGAACTGGTTGATCACCTCGTCTTCATCCTCACCGCGGTGCATGAAGAGGTGACCTTCGTCATCGTGGTCGAAGTAGTTGAGATGATCCATCTGATAGGGGAATGCCCAATTGTTGCCGCCATAGTTGACGTGCATCTGCAGCCATTCCTGAGCCGTGGCAGTTCCCGTACCTAAGCAGCACAAAATCAGCACTGCGAGGGCTGTGCGTAAAGAGTTTATCATAAGACAAGATGTTAATTAGTCCAAAATCGCTGCAAAACTACAAAAAAACAACGAAACGGCAGCAAAAAACTAAACATTTCTTGCTGCCGCAACACTTTTTTTACATTATTTTACTTTGCTATTCGCTGGCTTTCAGCTCAAATCGCACATGGGTCAACTTGTGGAGGGCGAAGATGGCGACTGCCTCAAGCAGGTAGGCAATGAGGTAGCTGTACCAGAGCAAATTGGGCGCTGTACGAGCTATGAACCACAGCACGGGAATGACCGTCAGCGAGAGCACCAGCGAGATGAAGAGTGCCATGCGATGGTGGCCGTAGAGCTTATAGACGATCATCAGCACGTAGATATAGCAGAAGGGAACGAAGCTCAGGGCGAAGATGCGCAGGGCATGGTTGCAACCTTCAATCATGTCGGGTTCGGTCGCACCAAAGAGCCGCGCAATGGCCTGGGGGTCAATCCATACAAACACGCAGGTGACGAGCATCGAAACGGTGATGAACCGGAATGCCTTGCGCAACACCATCCGCAGGCCATCGGTATTGCGCTGTCCGACTTGAATGGCACCGAGCGACTGAAGCGTCTGACACGTTCCGGAGAGGAAGAGATTATACACCTGCAGGAGGTTCATACAGACGGCAAAGACAAAGATGCCCACACGTCCGGCCGTCGAGAGTACGATGGTGTTGGCCGAAAGCATCAGGAGGGTCAGGCAGATGGAGGCCAGGGCCAGAGGTGCCCCTTGGCCGATGATGCCACGCCATGAGGTCCACAGACCGTCGGTCGCGAGCAGCGGCATGAGTCGTCGGTTCTCGGGCTTGCGCCAGTGGAGCAGCAGGATGGCGATGCCGACGAGGTGGCCGATGACCGTAGCCAGCGACGAACCCGTAATTCCCCACCCCAGCGCTTGGATGAAGACGATGTCGAGTAGCAGGTTTACGACATTGTCCACAATCACCGCCACAGAGACCAGTTTCGGTTCGCCATCAACCCCGACCATTGTCGAGAGTCCCCACATGAGGATGAAGGCGGGATTGCCCAAGAGCAGCACCGTCAAGTAGTCCTCTGCCAACGGCAGTATCTGCTCGTTGCTGCACAGCAGGCGTGCCGTCTGGTCGGGGAACATCAGGCCACCCACCACTGCGAGCAGCACGCCAAGCCCCGTACTCAGCAACAGCGAACGGCTGAAGTATTTCCGTGCCTGTGCCAGGTCCTTCCGGCCGAGGCAGTAGCCCACGAGCATACCGGCACCGGCATTGATGAGCAGATGCAGCGTGAAAATGAACTGAGTGATAGGTTTCGACAGGTTGATGGCACTCACACCGTCCTCGCTGATGAGGTTGCCGACGATGATACCATCGACCACATTGCCCAGACAGCCCGACAGGGCGACCAGAATGTAGGCACCCAGATAGCTGTAGAAGAGTTTGTTGATATTATCTTGCATGAAGATTAAGGGTCATTGAATCATTCAAAGAATCCGAAGCCGCCGATGGCTGTGAGCATCCGTTCGACGTAGTCCCACGAAGTGGGCGACCAAGCAAAGCCCAGACGATAGAGCACCTGCGTGGTGTAGTCGTTGTCGCGCTTCACGTCGGTTGTCTTCTGACCGTGCGCCATGTCCTGATAGGCGAGCAGCGAAGCCATCTGCCGTGCCTTCTGCGGGTCGTCCTTGGCGGCGTCCATCGCCTGCTGGAATTCTTCCTGCTCGACAAAGCGGATGCCGTCGCCCACAGCAGTGAGCCCCATCAGCACATCGCCCAAGAACTGGGTGTGGATGTTGTAGGGGTGGAACACGGTGCAAGCATCGGGCGTCGTGGCGAGCAAAGTGATGGCGTGAGCCACCTCGTTGATGGGCGAGAACTCAACAGGCTTGTTGCGCATGCCGAAGGGGCAGCAGCCGAGCATGTTATACACCTTGATGCGACCCATGAAGGAGTTGGTCGAGAAGTTGGCCTGGAACTCACCGTCGGTCGAACGTGCTGCCAGGTTGCCCACACGCATGATTTTGGCTTTCAGCCCATGCAGGGCGACAGCATCGAGGATGAATCGCTCGGCCATGAACTTCGAATAGATGTACTTGTTGCCGAGGTACTGACCCATAAACAGACGCTGTTCGGTGAAAGTCTCGTCGTGCACCTCGCCTGCCCACAGACCGCGTGTGCTGGCTGTGGAGATGTGAACCAGCCGTGCACCGGTCTTGATGCAGAACTCGGCACAACGACGTGCACCGCCGATGTTCACATCCTCAATCTCCGTGCCTTCGGAGAAGTGTTTCACGACGGCTGCGCAGTTGAAGACCGTATCGACTTCAAGATGTTCGCCGAAGTCGCTCGTCACGTCGCCCAGCACGATGTGCAGGCGTGTGCCGAAGAGTTCCTTGAACGAGTCAGAGAAGTAATAGTAGAGCAACGTGCGCAGACGGCTCTCGGCCTTCTCCTGCGACTTTCCACGTACGAGGCAGTAAATGGTTTCGGCCTCAGAGTGGATGAGGTCGTAGAGAATATGGATGCCGAGGTAGCCCGTGGCACCCGTCAGCAGCACGCGACCGAGACGGTGACGTTCTCCGCCACGGAAGACAGCGAGCGTGTTGCGCTGCAGCAGGTTGTCGATGGCGGTGTAGTCGAAGGCGGTGACTTCGTCGCTTTTTGATGATTCAGCCTCGCCAGTGTCTCCTGTAATCAGGCGCGCCAGCTGTCGCGGTGTAGGATTGGCGAAGACATCGCCGTAGGCCACGTGCAGTCCAGCCTTGTCGGCCTCGATGATGACGCGGGTGACGACGAGACTGGTGCCTCCCAGTTCGAAGAAATTGTCGGTGGCACCCACGCGGTCCATTTGCAGGATTCCGGCGAAGATGTCGCAGAAGGTGCGTTCGGTGTCGTTGGCCGGTGCCTCGTAGGCCGACGTCACGGCCAACTGCGGCTCGGGCAGTGCCTTCACGTCGGTCTTTCCGTTGGGCGTCATCGGCATTTCCTTGAGCTGTAGGTAGGCCGTCGGCACCATGTACTGCGTCAGGCTCTTCGAGATTTCACCCTTCAGTGCGTCGGGCGCAATCTCACGATCAGCAGTGTAGTAGGCACAGAGGTGTTCCTTGTCGTTCAGTTTCCGAATCAAGATCACCACCTTCTCCATGCCAGGCACCTTCAGCATGACGTTTTCGATTTCGCCAAGCTCGATGCGCAGGCCGCGCAACTTGATCTGATGGTCGGTACGTCCGAGGATGACGACGTTTCCATCGGGCAGCCATTTGGCATAGTCGCCCGACTTGTAGATGCGTTCACCGTGATATTCGACAAAGCGTTCGCGGGTCATTTCGTCGAGGTTGTTGTAGCCACGAGCCACACCACGTCCACCGATGTAAAGCTCGCCCACCACGCCGACGGGCAGTTCGTTGCCGTCGCTGTCAACAATGAATTCCTTGACATTGAGCTGGGGCTTACCCACCGAGACAAACGGAGCATGCGTCAGTTCGGCATTGTTCGAAGCCACAGTGATTTCGGTCGGTCCGTAGCAGTTGAAGATGCGGGCCTTGGTCACGCTGCGCAACTGGCTGAGCAACTGGTCGGAGAACTTTTCGCCACCGGCTCGGCAGATGTTGACGTGCGAGATGGCTTCGCAGAAGTCAGGACTCGTCAGCCAGGTTTGCCAGCGCGACGGTGTACCGCTGACCATGTCGATGCCTTGTTCGTTGATCAGTCGGGCAAGGTCGAGCGGGTTGTTGGCCTGCTCCTCGGTAGCGACGATGAGTGTCTTGCCATTAAACATCGCCATACCGATGTCCTGCAGGGCTGCGTCGAACGAGATGGTCGTCACGCTCAGCACGCGGTGGGCATCCGTAAGCACACCGTTGGCAAAAACATTGGCAGGATGACCGTACAGATAGTTACAGATGCCTTCGTGGCGCAGCATCACACCCTTGGGACGACCCGTCGAACCGCTGGTGTAGATGAGGTAGGCAAGGTCGTCGGGAGTAATCGACGGCTGCACCTTAGCTGTCGCGTTTGTACCGACTGAGTCGCGACATACAGGATTGAGGAGGTCCTCCACGTCGATGGCCTTGTCGGCAGGGACAGAGCCCATGCGGTCGGCAGTGGTGATGATGTAGCGGGCCTCACTGTCATCGAGGATGAGGTGGATGCGGTCGGCTGGATATTCAGGGTCGCAGGGGATGTAGGCGGCTCCGGCCTTCAGTACGCCGAAGAGCGAGAGGATGAGGCGGCTGGTGCGAGGCAGGAGCAGGGCCACACGGTCGCGCTCCTTCACGCCCCGTTCGTGCAGGGCTGCCGCAATGCGGTCGGTAGCCTCATCCATTTCCTTATAGGTAAAGCTGGCGTCCGTGGCCACGAGTGCCTCGTGGTCGGGCTGTGTCTGGGCGAAGTGGCTGATACACTCGTGGAAGAAGCGGAACGGAGCTTCACCCGTCGCTGTCTGACGCAAGGTTCCGAGCTGAGCTTCCTGCTCAGCACTGACAATCGACAGTTGGCGCACTCGTCCGCTGGGCTGAGCCATCATCCGCTCGGCCACAGCCACGATGCTCTGCGCCAGAGACTCGGCCAGTTGGGCGCTGTAGAGGGCATCGTCGTACTGCACCACGACGCCACACGACTCAATCTTGATGTTGATTTTGAACTTAGGTACGTTCAGTTCGAGCAGTTCCTGCTTAATGGTCTGTCCGTTGACCTTGTATTCCGACAGCACTCCCACCTGATAGGCGTAGGCGATGGCGGGACGGAAGGCAAAGTCGTTGGCGATGCGGGCAAAAGGATAGTCCTCGTGACGGAGCGTCTGGTCGAACGTATCGCTGGCCTGCTTCAGGAATTCTTCGACCGTCACATCTGCAATGTTCAGGCCGAGAGCGAGCGTATTGACAAACATACCCACCGTATCGGCAATCTTCAGGTTGCTACGTCCGCTGCTGACCGTGCAGAGATAGACGTCGCGGTTGTTGGTGTAGCGCGAGACGACGTAGGCTGTGGCAGCAAAGAACAGATGGGCTGGCGTGATGCCTTGCTCGCGACAGAATGCCGTTGCCTTGTCGTAGTCGGGGCAGCACACCGCCTCGCCGATGAGTCCCACCTCCTCTGTCTTCGGCAGGTCGGCAGGAATTTCGCTCGCACCCTCGCAGGTCTGCAATTTCTCTGCAAAGAACTGCTGTGCTGCGCGGAACGCATCGCTGTCCTCGGCAGCCTGTTGGTCGGCAACGAAATCAAGATAGCTGTACGTTTCGCTGTCGATGTCCTGTCCTTCAAGCACACTGTTTATTTGCCGGATGAACAGGTCTGCACTGCCACCGTCGAACACCAGATGGTGCAAATCCATGAGCAGGTGGATGCCCTGCTCCGTCTCGACCACTTCGAAGCGGTAGAGCGGCGGTTTCTGCAGGTTGAAGGGCCGTACAAATTCGTTCTTATAGGCGTCCAGTTCGGTGCGCGTCATCTTCATTTGCGGCACCTCGACGGGAACGCTGTCGTTCGTCGTCTGCACGATGGCGTCGCCCTCTGTCTTGAAATGGACTTGCAGTTCGGGATGACTCTCCACCACTCGCTTCACGGCTTCGGCCAACTTCGTCGCATCAGTACCTGCGGGATAGCTGAGCAGGTAGGGAATGTTGTAGATGGTCGAGGTGGGATTCTTCAGGCAATCGAAATAGACACCGGTCTGGGCATAGGACAGCGGAACAGTAGTCCTGCCCAAGTGCTCTTTCGGCTGCTCAGCCTGCACCGTTCCGCCAGCGAGCATCTGCCGCAGGATTTCGTTCTCGACCGACTGCAACGTCCCTGTCTTGGCCAGCGACTTCGAGTCCAGCGCAACGCCGTAGCGCTTGTTGACCTGCACAGCCAGGCGTATGGACGAGATCGACGTGAGGCCTGCATAACTCAACGGCGTCGTGATGCCGAAGTCCTTGTTGTTCACAATCTCGGCCACGAGGGCGTGCAGTTCCTCTTCCAGCACATTCATGGGAGCATTCACCTCCTCAACACCTGCCGCAGCCTTCTTCTCGGGCTTGGGCAAAGCACGTTTGTTGACTTTCTGGTTTTGGTTCAGGGGGATGGCATCGATTTGCATCGTCACGGCAGGCACCATGTAGGGCGGTTTTTCCTCCAGGATGAAGTTGTTCAGAGCTTCGATGTCCACCGTCTGGTCGCTGACGATATAGGCTGCGATAAACTTGCCGCCACCTTCTTCGTCGAAGGCTTGCACCGTGGCGTCCTTGATGCCTGGGAACTGGCGGATGATGCTCTCGACCTCTTTCAGTTCGATGCGGAAACCACGAATCTTCACTTGTCCGTCACGGCGTCCGACAAACTGGATATTGCCGTCGGGCAGGTAGCGCACGATGTCGCCCGTGCGATAGACGCGGCTGTATTTCTCGTCGGCTGTAAATGGATTCTGTATATAGACCTCTGCCGTCTTTTCGGGACGGTTCAGATAGCCACGGCTCACTTGCGGACCGCTCACCCACAGTTCACCGGCAGCTCCGACGGGCAGACGGTGTCCCTGGGCATCGACGATGTAGAGGCGCATGTTGTCGAGCGGACCTCCGATGGGGATTTCCTTCATCTGCTGTGCCACCAGATAGGTGGTCGTGAAGATGGTACACTCCGTCGGGCCATAGCCGTTATAGAATTTATAGCCTGTGGGCGGGGTGAGCGACGCCAGCTTCTCGCCACCGGTCGAGAGGTAGCGGAGCGAGTGGTTCTCGATGCTCGTAGCAAACTGGTAGCCCACCTGCGTCGTCATGAACGAGTGAGTGATGTGGTTCTGTTCGAAGTAGTCGTTCAGGGCGATGAGATCGAGTCGCAGTTCCTCGGGAACGATGTGGACCGCCGCACCGCAGGTCAGGGCTGGATAGAGGTCCATCATGCAAGCGTCGAAGCCATACGAGGCGTAGGCCGCCACCTTGTCGGTGGGCTGCATCTCGTAGAATTTCTGGTACCAATGGCAGAAGGCGACGAGGTTGCCATGGGTGAGCTGGCACCCCTTGGGCACACCCGTCGAACCGCTGGTGTAGAGCAGGATGAAGAGCGACGCAGGCTTTACGTCCACCTGCGGAGCCTCAGCCTTGGGCAGCGAGGCGATGTCCTTCGTGAACAACACCTCACCTTCGTATTCATTGACAATGCCGCGCAGCTGCTCGTCGGCTATGAGCAGACGGGCGTTGGCATCCTTCATCATGAAGTTCAGACGTTCCTGCGGATAGGTGGGGTCGAGGGGCTGGTAGGCACAACCCGCCTTCAGCACGCCGAGCGAGGCGATGGCCATCCACTCGCAGCGAGGGATGAGTACCGACACGACGTCCTCCACGCCCAGGCCCTGTCTGCTGATATAGGCAGCGATGCGGTCGCTGAGCTGATCCACCTCGGCATAGCTGTAGGTTTTGTCCTTGAAGACCACGGCGACGTTCTGCGGGGTGGCCTTGGCCTGGCGGCAGAACAGGGAGACGATGGTCTGCGAGGCATCGTAGTCGGAGTCTGTCCGGTTGAACGTATCGAGCAACTCCACCTGATGAGGCGTGGCGATGTTGATGTCGCGCAGCAGGGTCTCGGTGAGCATCCCTTCGAGCACGGCCTCGTAGCTCTCGAGCAGTTGGGCAATGAGGTCCCGCGAGTATTCGTTGCTGTTGTACTCGGCCTTCACCCTGTACTGCCCGTCGTATATATAGGTTTTCAGATAGAGCGATGCGCCGGTGGTACTGTTGCCCAGGCGAACGGTCTGCATCGGATGTCCGCACAGCTGTTCGTTGTCGAAGATGTTGGCGTGCCAGGCGAAGAAGACGTTCGACTGCAGCTTCAGGTCCTGCAGCAGGTCGCTGTAGGAGTAGATGCTGTGCTCGCGACAGCCGCTCATCTGCTGCTGTCCGGCCAACAGGAAGTCGAGTACCGTCGTGTCGGCTTCGAACTTAGCATAGACGGGGAGCGTCTTGACAAACATGCCCACGGTGTGGCTCATGCGACGGTCCTGGCGTCCGCTGAACACGGTGTTGAAGAGTGACTCCGGCTCGTTGTTGAACTTGGCGAGCAGGTAGGAGCAGGCTGCGGTAAAGAGTGTGCTGCGCAGCACGCCATGCTCGTGCAAGAAGGCATCGACACGGCTGGGGTCGATACTGATGGTGCGCTGCAGGCTTGCTTCCTCGTGCACGGGATTCTCCAAGTCGGGCATGAGGGGAGTGTAGGTGTCGCCACAGTCGAAATTCCGGGCAAACCACTGGCGAGCCTCGTCGAAAGCTGGTGTCTGCCGCTGTTCGGCCTCCTCACGCGCCACGTCTATCTGCGTCAGTTCTTCGGCCTGCAAGGGCTGGCCGGCGTAGGCAGCGTCGATGTCGCGGAGTAGGAGCTGCATCGACGTTCCGTCGGCCACGATATGGTGCAAGTCAATGAAGTAATAGAAATGGGCAGCATCGCGCATCAGCCGCACATGGAACAGGCGGTCATGGCCGAGGTCGAAGGGCTGGACCAGCTGTGCCTTCTCAGCTTCGATGTCCTGAATGGGTTCCACCTCGACATGGAGCTTCACCTCGTCGGTGTCGAGCGTGAGAAGAGGTTCGCCCTGAGCGTCGGTTGTGATGTGACTGAAGAGTACGGGATGTGCCGTCAGTGCCGTATCGATGGCGCGGCACAGGCGGTCGGCATCAAGACTGCCGTCCAGCACATAGATATACGGAAGATTGTAACAAGGCTCTCCCTGATGGGTCATGCACTCGACATAGAGTCCATATTGCGAGCGCGACAGTGGGGCTGATTGTTTCATGGCGATATAATAATTTGAAATTCTCAATGTTACATTTGATTACCACCGTGTGGTGAAGATTCGGGGCGAGAGGCTCAGTGTGAGCCATGCCCAGCGCAGGTTGCGTTCGTTGGCGGCACGCTTCAAGCGTTCCATCGTCTCCGTTCCAGTCATGAACGAATAGCCGACCGACACCTTGCAGTCGTCCATCAGCTGATAGCTGGCCGAGAGTTCGATTTCGTGACCCAGCGTCATGTCGATGCCGCTCAACTTGGTCGAAGTGGCCAGATAGTGGTACGACGCATCCAGGCGCAGCCCCTTCAGCGGGCTGTAGTATCCACCGACGAAGGCATTCTGCAAGCCTGGCGAGAAACCGTTCACATAGGTCGAGACATAGAAGAAGTCCATAGCGCCGTAGAACTTATGGTGAGAACCATACACGGGATTGAAACCGCTGATCACGTCGTGGCGCGTCAGTCCCATGGAGCCTGGCTTGGGTACAGCGAAGTATTTGTCGCCGCTCAGATAGTCGAAACCACCGACAAAACCATAGGTCGGACTCGGTTCGTACTTTACTTTCGCACTGGCCATCCATGCCTTGATTTTCTGGTCATATTCGTTATGACCCATCTGACGGTAGTACGAAGCCTCCACGGTCCACGGCTTAGGCATGAACTTAACAAAACCGCCCAACACCTGCTGATAGCAGGTTTCGTTGTCGCTCGTCTCTTCTTGCTGCATACCGATGTTCATGAACAGCAACGAGGCTCCGAGCGGGAACTTCGGCACGTCGTAGTGGTACCACAGCGTGTGCATCGTCTTGTAGGGATAAGCACCGTTCTGATAGAACGAGCCTCCATTCGTGTTCTCCGCATTCTGATTATAGGCCAGGATGGCATGTGCCTTGTGGCCATGCCCTTCGTAGCCCAGTTTCAGCACGTCGTGCGACAAGGCTGCCACAGCCCAGTCGTTGCTGCCGATGATGCGTTGGTCGTCGTACGACAGTTCCTGACGGCCCACCTGGGCAAACAAGCCCTGACGGCTCGCGAGCTTGGCCCAGGCCTCATAGAGGTTGAACGAGCCTTTGCCCGATTGTCCCCACACACCCGAATGCTGGGCACTGACCTTCAGTTCGATTCCAGGGCGTTGGTAATCGACCACCAGTCGGGTTCGGCTCAACACGAAGCCTGCCCTGCCCACAACATTGTCCTCTGCGTCTGTTGGCAAGCCACCACTGCGCAACTCGCCACGCGCCATGATCTGTGCGTCGATGCTTAACTGATTCTCTTTTTCCTCCTGAGCCATGAGGAGGAAGGGCGTGAGCGATAGGAATGCTGCGCCCAACAGCCGGATGCTTGTTTGTCGGGTCATAGTGTTTGTCGGTTAGGGGTGGACGTTGATGTACTGGAAGCGCGGGCATCTCGCCGGCATTCATTGCGGACGGGAATGTCCGCGCTCCCTGTGTTGTGGGCACGGTCGTCAGCGCTCCTGCTAATCTTCGAACTCGAACAACGAGTTGAACCCAGTGAGGCGGAACACATTCTGGATGTCGTCGTTCACACTCTTGAGCACCACGTGGCTACCGCCGGCCTTTGCGCTCTTGAGGATGCTGAGCAGGATGCGCAGTCCGCTCGATGCGATGTACTGCAGGTGGGTGCAGTCAATGATGATGTCGCGGCCCTGGCTGTTGAACAGTGGCTGCAATGCCTGCTCCACCTCGGTGGCAGCAGCGGTGTCGAGTTCTCCGTCGAGAGAGGCAATCAGTTTGCCCTCCAGTTCTTGAATGCTTGTCTTCATATTGAGTCTTGAGTTTTTGAGTTTAATCCGCGATTTTTCACTTTTCACTTTTCACTTTTCACTCTTCACTTTTCACTTTTCACTTTTCACTTTTCACTTTCTAAGCCTATGTCAGGCTTTTCCGCAGCGTCAGCACATTCCGGCCCTCGATGCGCTCGTAGTTGATGGAGTCCATCAGCTGGCGCACCAGAAAGATGCCCAGCCCGCCGATGGGACGTTCCTCGACCGAGAGCGTGGTATCGGCGGTGAGGGTCTCCGTCGGGTCGAACGCCACACCGCTGTCGCTAATCGTCAACTTCAGGCGTTCGTTGTTGGCTTCGGCACACACCTTGATCTCGCCTTCCATCTCGGGCGGATAGGCATAGTGCATCACGTTGACCACCGCTTCCTCGACCGCCAGCTTCACCTGTCCCGCCTTGCCTGCATCCATCTGCAGACGGTCGGTCACCGAGGCGATGAAGGCATTCAGCTGCTCCACCTGCTTGATGTCGTTCGTCAGCAGCAGTTCATCGCGCAACGAAGCGGTTTCATTCCGCGGCGTGTAGCGAAACGCCAACATCGTGAGGTCGTCGCTCTGATTGGCACCTTCGGTAAACTGGTGCACGGCCTGCGTCATCGAGTCCAGCAGCTGTCGGGCACCGAACGCCGGTTGCTTCAGCAACTTGTCGAGCACACCCTGCACACGTTTCAGGCCGAACTGCTTGCGCTGGCTGTTCATCGCCTCCGTCAGTCCGTCGGTGTAGAGGAACAACGTGTCGCCGGCCGCGAGTTGCATTTCCTGTGCCACATACTTGAAGTCGTTAATAATGCCCACAGGCAGGTTGGGCTTGGCAGGCAGCATCGTCCACTTCTCGGCAAGCAGAGCAGGAGAGTCATGACCCGCGTTGCAATAGCGCAGGCGTCCGGTGGGCAGGTCGAGCACACCCACGAACAGCGTGACAAACATATTCGACTCGTTGCCCTCGCACGACAGTTCGTTGATGGTCGTCATGATGCGCTGCGGGTTCGTCTCGTGGGCAGCCGCCGTGCGGAACAGCGTGTGTGTCACGGCCATGAGCAGAGCCGAGGGCACGCCCTTTCCGCTCACGTCGCCGATACAGAAAAACAGTTTTTCGTCGCGTACAAAGAAGTCGTACAGGTCGCCGCCCACCTCCTTGGCAGGCAACAGCAAGCTGCAGATGTCCAGATCGGCGCGCTGGAGGGCCTGCGAGGAGGCATTCGGCAGCATATCCTTCTGAATCCGCTGCGCCACATGCAGCTCGCTATCCATCTTCTCACGCTCCACCTTCGCCCGTTCCAGCCGTCGGATGCCCATCATCGTGTGGTGCAGGATGAAGCCCAGGACACCCAGTCCCAGCAGCATGAGAATCAGCGAAATGGCATGCATCTGCCGCAAGTCGGCATACACCTCGTCGTCGTAGCACACCAGCGCCAGCTGCCAACGGGTATTGCCGCGCAGCTTGGCATAGAAGATGTAGCCCTCCGACTGATCTTCATCGTCATCGAAAGTAATGACCGTCGCGCGCCCGTTTTTCGTCATCGTACGTGCCACCGTGCTGTCGTTGATCATCGACACCAGCCGCTCGATACTCTGCGCCGACACACTGTCGGCACTGGGACTGGCGATGAGCTGACCATGACGGTCGAGCAGGAAACAGAAGGACGAAGGATACAGATGGCGCGAATTCATCATCGCACCCATCCAGTCGGTGTGCAAGTCGATACACATCGCAGCCACGGGTTCGCCACTCGCGTCGCGCACCGGCATGGCATACGAGGTGACACGTCCGCCCGCCCCCTCAAGGTCGTCGTAGGGAGAGCACCAATGGGCAGTGTCGCCCTCCATGGCATCCCGATAGAAGCTGCGCCGCGTGTAGTCATGATTCGGACCGCCAATCTGCGACATCACCACCACGCTGTCCTCCAACAAGGCGTGCGGCTCGAAATATTGACCCAACTCCGGATAGTAGTACGGCCGGAACGCAATGCCACAACTGCCGATGTCCTCGTTCTGCTCCACCACACGCCGACACACGTTATACATCGAGTCGGGCTCAGCCAGCAACCGCTCGGCATCCCACACATGGTTGCGAACAGCCACCTCGGCCATCAGCATCGTGCGACGGATGTAGAGCGCCTTGATGATCAGTTCGCTCAGCACACGATCCTCCAACGTATCACGCAGGCGCCGACGTGCGTCGAAATACTGCAACAGCGACATCGCCTCCAGCAACAACGCTGCAGTCACGAGCACAAAAACCGCCATGCGCGGCTTCAGCCAGTTGTTTATCGCTTCCAGAATCTTCTTCATTCATCAGGCGCGGCAGGGCAAAAATAGGGACCAACCTCCGCTGACTCAACCGAACCCCGCCACGACCCTGCAAATATACTAAAAACTCTTTTCACGCACAAAAAACTCAAAAAAAAATTACGCCATCCCCCGATTTTTTGGCTGCCACCTCCCGATTGCCCAAAATCGGACCTCCGTTCCCGCATTAGCCGAACAGATAACACAAGTTTCGGATATATCTAAAAACCACGAATTTCGCGAAATACACGAATATCCCTTTCTTCGTGTTTCTAATTCGTGTCTCTTCTATTATTTTACCGGACACCAATCATTTTATCCTTGCAATATCTCGAATTTTCTCCCACTGGTATAGGCTAAAAAGAATGGAAAATTCGTGAAATTCGCGAAATTCGTGGTTCTCTCTAACTTCCGCAAGTTGAATTGAGTAATTTTGCTTTTAATCACGTGTCATTTCCGACCAAAAGCTGCCGAACCAAGTTTTGCCGAGCAGAAACCAGGACATTCCCAAATGTTAAAATCCCCACCCCGTCCCCACCCCGTTAGTTGCAATTTCGTCAACTATCTCTTTCCGTTTCCACGCGCTGAGAATCGCGCAGAAATCACCGACCGACCGCTCGGCCGGAAATTTCGCAACTACGACGCGTTGACTTCCAACCCATTTTTCACTTTTCACCTTTCACTTTTCACTTATCACTTTCCACTTATCATTTGTCCGCCGTCTGGCTGTCGGTAGTCGGCGGACGCAGCGGCGGCAGACGGCGGAAAAACCAGTCGGCAGACGGCGCATTGACGGCCGTCAGACGGCGCTCTGCCGACGCTCAGACGGCGGACAACCGACAGAGTAAACGGTGCTCTACCGACGCTCAGACGGCGGACTACCGACAGCCAGACGGCGGACAAAAATGAAATAAATGGGAATACGTTACGTGAAAATGCTTTTCGCAAAGCGGAAAAAAGGGATTTTTAGTCAGAAAACTCAACTTTTGGGATTTTTTTAGAAGACAACTCGGGACAACTTTATCATTTCATTATTAAGAAATTGTTGTCCTTTGTTGTCCTTTGTTGTCCCGTGTTGTCTTCTAAAATATTGCCTCGCCAAAAATTTTATCCCATTTCTTTCAGTTTTCAGGCTTCGCCTGATCGGGCGGGCATGGGAACCCGCCCCTACGACCATCGGCATCCCGCTTTTTCGGATTCCTCATCAAAATTTTTCGTTTCTCCCGTTTTTTTCTGTTTTTTTCGTGGTCCCAAAAATCTATTTCCTCCAAATTTCTCCCACAAAAACAGGCCCCCGAACTGTTAAATTCCTTGTTTTTTTAACACTCATGCGGCGCGGGGAACTTTGGCATGCAGCTGAGGTGTATTTCTGTTGCCGCAGTAAAAGGAGATAAAGAGTGACGCGTCGGAAAAGAAAAAAAACGCCGGCACAGGGTTCTGTGTCGGCGCTTTTCCGTCTTGCGACGTATTGTAAAAGTAAAACTTATTCGGCCTTTGCCTCTTCGGCAGGTGCTTCGGCTGCGGGTGCCTCCTCAGCTGCGGGTGCCTCCTCAGCTGCGGGTGCTTCGGCGGCTGCGGGTGCTTCGGCCTTGGGGGCTGAAGACTTGCGCGAGCGGCGTGTGCGCTTCTTGGTCTCGGCCTTGGCCATGTTCTCGTCGAAGTCAACGAGCTCGATGAAGGCCATGTCGGCGGCATCGCTGGGGCGCTTGCCGAGCTTGATGATGCGTGTGTAGCCGCCGGGGCGGTCGGCCACCTTCTTGACTACTTCGCCGAAGAGCTCGGTGATGGCGTACTTGTTCTGCAGGTAGCTGAAGACTACGCGGCGCGAGGCGGTGGTGTCGTCCTTGGCCTTGGTGACCAGGGGCTCGACATACTTGCGCAGGGCCTTGGCCTTCTGGAGGGTCGTGGTGATTCGCTTGTGCATGATGAGCGAAATGGCCATGTTGGCGAGCATTGCGTGACGGTGCGATGCCTTGCGACCCAGGTGGTTGAATTTCTTATTATGTCTCATCGTCTTTTAATCTTTGTCTAATTTATACTTGGATATATCAGTTCCGAACGAAAGGTTCAAGCTCTCAAGCAAGTCGTCAAGCTCTGTGAGTGACTTCTTACCAAAGTTGCGGAACTTGAGCAGGTCGGTTTTGTTGAATTGTACCAAATCGCCGAGGGTCTCGACGTCGGCAGCCTTCAGACAGTTGAGGGCGCGGACGGAGAGGTCCATGTCAACGAGCTTGGTCTTGAGCAACTGACGCATACGCAGCACCTCTTCGTCGAACTCTTCGTTGCCGTCGAAATCGTTGTTCTCCAGGGTGATCTTCTCGTCGGAGAAGAGCATGAAGTGGTAGATGAGGATTTTGGCAGCTTCCTTGAGTGCGTCTTTGGGGTGGATGGAACCGTCGGTGGTGATTTCGAGCACGAGTTTCTCGTAGTCGGTCTTCTGTTGCACACGATAGTTCTCGACTGCGAACTTGACGTTGCGAATCGGAGTGTATATCGAGTCGATGGCCAGCTGGTTGATTTCGTGGCAGTACTCGCGGTTTTCGTCGGCGGGTACGTAGCCACGTCCTTTGTTGATGGTCAGCTCGATCTCCATAGTTGCTTTGGGGTCTAAATGGCAAATTACCAAATCTGGATTTAACACTCCAAACCCACTGAGATATTTGTTGATATCTCCTGCCTTGAACTCGGTTGCGTTGTCGATGACGATGGAGACTTTCTCGGTCTCGGTATCATCGACGATTTGCTTGAACCTGACTTGCTTCAGGTTCAAGATAATGTTGGTGACGTCTTCCTTCACTCCGGGGATGGTGGAGAACTCGTGCTCAACGCCGGCGATGCGGATGGTGTTGATGGCGTAGCCCTCGAGCGAGGAGAGGAGGATGCGACGGAGAGCGTTTCCGACAGTGATTCCGAAGCCGGGTTCCAGGGGACGGAACTCAAACTTACCGAACTTGTCGTCGGCTTCCAACATTATGACTTTTTCTGGTTTTTGAAATGCTAATACCGCCATTGTTAATTTTTATTTAGAGTACAACTCGACAATCATCTGCTCCTTGATATTCTCGGGAATGTCTGCGCGCTCGGGCAGGTGAAGGAGCTTTCCGCCCTTGATGTTCTCGTCCCATTCAACCCAGGGATACTTGGCGTGATTGAAACCGGCGAGGGAGGCGGCAATCACTTCGAGCGACTTGGCCTTCTCACGAACGGCGACAATCTGACCGGGTTTGACGGAATAGGAGGGGATGTTCACGACTTCGCCGTCAACGGTGATGTGCTTGTGGCTGACGAGCTGACGGGCTGCTGCGCGTGTGGGGGCAATTCCGAGACGATAGACAACGTTGTCAAGACGGGCTTCGAGGAGCTGAAGCAGGACTTCACCTGTGACGCCATCCTTGGAGGCTGCCTTCTCGAAGAGGTTGCGGAACTGACGTTCGAGAACGCCGTATGTGTACTTTGCCTTCTGCTTCTCGGCGAGCATGAGTCCGTATTCAGAGGTCTTGCGACGACGGTTGTTGCCATGCTGGCCTGCAGGATAGTTGCGCTTTGAAAGAACTTTGTCCGGGCCGAAGATTGCCTCGCCGAAGCGGCGGGAGATTCTTGACTTAGGACCAGTATATCTAGCCATATTGTTTTTGTTTTTTGGGGTTGCCTGCTCGCATTGCAGCCGCGACAGCAGAAAGGAAAAGATGCTGTCCTTTTAATAATAATGCGGGTAGGCGACTCTGAATGTTAATTAAACTCTTCTTCTCTTGGGAGGACGGCAGCCGTTGTGCGGCAGCGGTGTAACGTCGATGATTTCGGTCACTTCGATTCCTGCGCCATGGACGCCACGGATGGCGGCTTCACGGCCGTTGCCTGGACCCTTCACATAGGCGACTACCTTGCGGAGACCGAGGTCGAAGGCGACTTTCGCACAGTCCTGTGCTGCCATCTGGGCAGCGTAGGGTGTGTTCTTCTTCGAGCCACGGAAGCCCATCTTACCGGCTGACGACCATGAGATGGCCTGTCCTTCGCTGTTTGCCAAAGTAACAATGATATTGTTGAACGACGAGTGGACATGGAGCTGTCCCTGTGCGCTAACCTTGACATTTCTCTTCTTAGCAGAAGTTGTTTTCTTTGCCATAGTCGATGATTATTTAGTAGCTTTTTTCTTATTTGCAACTGTCTTCTTCTTACCCTTACGTGTGCGGGCATTGTTCTTTGTGCTCTGACCGCGTACGGGGAGTCCAAGACGATGACGGATGCCACGGTAGCAACCGATGTCCATCAGACGCTTGATGTTGAGCTGTACTTCTGTGCGGAGGTCACCCTCGACTTTGTACTCGGCACCGATGACCTCACGGATCTTACCTGCCTGCTCGTCGGTCCAGTCTTTTACTTTAATGTCTTTGTCAACACCGGCTTTTGCTAAAATCTTACCGGCGCTGCTGCGTCCAATACCAAAGATGTAGGTCAACGCAATTTCACCTCTCTTGTTCTGTGGGAGGTCTACACCAACAATTCTTATTGCCATATCTGTAAATTTATTTTTCTGACAGAAGAATTATCCCTGACGTGTCTTGAACTTGGGATTTTTCTTGTTAATTACAAAAAGACGACCTTTGCGTCGAACGATTACGCAATCTGGTGTACGTTTCTTTAATGATGCTCTTGTTTTCATTTCTCTTTATGATTTTTTGATATTTTCAGTATCGACTACTACTTGTAGCGGAACACGATTCGGCCCTTGGACAAGTCGTAGGGAGACATCTCTACCCGAATCTTATCGCCAGGAAGAATCTTGATGTAGTGCATTCGCATCTTTCCTGAGATGTGGGCAATGATTTCGTGACCATTCTCGAGCTCGACGCGGAACATGGCGTTGGAGAGTGCCTCGACGATGGTGCCGTCTTGTTCTATTGCAGATTGTTTTGCCATATAAGTTTTAGATAAATTTGTCTCCTAATACTTTTTTGATTTCTTCAAACGACGAGAGGATGTCGGCCTGTCCCTTGCGGATGCAGAGTGAGTGCTCGTAGTGGGCTGCCCACTTGCGGTCGCGGGTGATGATGCCCCACTTGTCTTCCTGCATGTAGATTTCCTTCTTTCCCATGGTGATCATGGGCTCGATGGCGATGCACATGCCGCTCTTGAGGAGTTTGCCCTGTCCGCGTTTGCCATAGTTGGGCACTTGGGGGTCTTCGTGCATCTCGTGACCCACGCCGTGTCCGACAAACTCGCGGACGACTCCGTAGCCCTGAGCTTCACAGTGTTGCTGGACGGCGTAGGAGATGTCTCCGATGCGATGTCCGGCTACGGCTTGTTCGATGCCTTTGTAGAGGGCTTCCTTGGTGGTCTGGAGCAATTTGCGGGTCTCGTCCGTGATGTCTCCGACTGGGAAGGTGTAGCAGGAGTCGCCACAGAAGCCGTTCAGGCGGGTTCCACAGTCGATGGAGACGATGTCGCCCTCTTCCAACGGACGGTCGTTCGGTATGCCATGTATGACTTGCTCGTTGACCGATGCACAGATACTGGCTGGGAACGGCGGTCCGTATGGATTCGGGAAGTTCTTGAAGACGGGTTCTGCCCCGTGGTCGCGGATGAACTCTTCGGCAATTGTGTCAAGCTGTCGGGTGGTGACGCCTGGCTTGATGACTTTGGCCAGTTCGCCGAACACTTTTCCGATGAGCAGGTTGGCCTGCCGCAGAAGTTCGACCTCTTCGTCGGTTTTCAGATATATCATCTCTTATCAATAGGCCCTTGTCGGATGTGCTCCACGGACACGGCCTGTGTCGAGCAATCCGTCGTAATGACGCATGAGGAGATGACTCTCTATCTGCTGAAGCGTATCAAGCACTACACCGACGAGAATGAGAAGGGAGGTTCCTCCGAAGAACTGGGCAAACTCGCGCTGTACGCCAAACAGTCCGGCAAATGCGGGGAGGATGGCTATCAGGGCAAGGAAGAGCGAACCGGGCAAGGTGATGCGCGACATTATCTTGTCCAGATATTCGGCCGTGCTCTTACCGGGCTTGACTCCGGGAATGAAACCGTTGTTCTTCTTCATATCCTCTGCCATCTGGGTCGGGTTGATCGTGATGGCTGTGTAAAGGTAGGTGAAGAGGATAATCAGTGCAGCAAATATCAAGTTGTAGAGCCAGCTCTCGTTGTCAATCAGCATGTTCATGAACGGGCTGAGCTTGCCACCTGATACATATCCGGCAATGGTGATGGGGATAAACATGATGGCCTGAGCAAAGATGATAGGCATCACGTTGGCTGCATAGGGCTTCAGAGGAATGTACTGACGAGCACCACCGTACTGACGGTTGCCGACCACGCGCTTTGCATACTGAACGGGGACGCGGCGTGTTCCTTGCACGAGGAGGATAGCTGCGGCAATGACTGCGAGCATGGCTACAATCTCGACGAGGAAGACAATCAGACCGCCCTGACCGGGAGATGTGAAACGGGTGGAGAATTCCTGGACGAATGCCTGGGGAAGACGAGCGATGATACCCACCATGATGATGAGCGACACACCGTTTCCGATACCTTTGTCTGTGATGCGTTCACCCAGCCAAAGAATGAACATGCTACCGGCAGCAAGGATGATGGTTGCGGTGATCATGAACACCGTCCAGTCAAGACTTGAATAGATAGCTGTTCCTCCGGTCTGCATTCTAAGGTTGATGAGATAAGAGGGGGCCTGAAGCAGGAGGATCAGCACGGTCAGATAACGCGTGTACTGGTTCATCTTGCGACGTCCGCTCTCACCTTCTCTCTGCATTTTCTGGAAATAGGGTACTGCCAGTCCGAGCAGCTGCATCACGATGGATGCAGAGATGTAGGGCATGATACCCAATGCAAAGATTGAAGCCTTAGAGAAAGCACCGCCTGAGAACATATCAAGAAGTGACATCAGGCCACCTTCGGTCTGATTACGAAGACCCTGCAGGGCTTCGGTATCGACTCCGGGAAGTACGATGTACGACCCGAAGCGATAGACGGCCACAAACATCAGGGTGATGAGGAGTCGCATACGCAAATCCTCAATCTTCCAGATGTTTGACAATGTCTTAACAATCTTGAGATTCTTAAGTTTATCAGTTGCTTTTCCCATGATGTTTTTTAGAGTTTTACAGCGTTGCCACCTTTCTCAGTAATCTTGGTCTCGGCTGTCTGCGAGAATGCATGTGCCTCGACGTCTACTTTTGAAGTGAGTTCTCCGTTTCCGAGAATCTTCACGAGCTGATGCTTGTTGATGAAACCAGCCTCGATGAGCTCGGCGATACCGACCTTCTCCAGTTTCTTGTCGTCGACGAGCTTCTGGATGACACTCAGGTTGATGGCCTTGTACTCAACACGGTTGATGTTCTGGAAACCAAACTTAGGAACTCGGCGCTGAAGGGGCATCTGACCACCTTCGAAACCAATCTTCTTCTTGTAACCAGATCTGGCCTTGGCACCCTTGTGACCACGGGTCGAAGTGCGGCCCTTGCCGGAACCGTAGCCACGGCCAACGCGCTTGCTGTTGTGGGTGGAGCCTTCTGCAGGTTTTAAATTATGCAATTCCATTTGTATCGAATTTTATGCGTTAGTTACTTGAATCTGTGCAATTAGTCGATTACCTCAACCAGGTGCTGCACTTTGCGAATCATACCACGGAGTGAAGGTGTATCTTCATGTTCAACGACATTGTTGATTCGGTGGAGTCCCAGTGAGTCGAGGGTCCGCTTCTGATCGATGGGACGATTGTTGCGGCTCTTAACCTGTTTAATCTTAATTGTTGCCATGTTGATAAATCTCCTTATCCTTTAAATACTTTGGTCAAACTTACGCCACGGTTGGCTGCTACCGTCTTGGGGTCGCGCATCTGCTTCAGGGCCTCGATGGTTGCCTTGACGAGGTTGTGGGGGTTCGACGAACCTTTGGACTTGGCCAGCACGTCGGTAATACCTACGCTCTCGAAGACAGCACGCATGGCGCCGCCTGCTACGACTCCGGTACCTTCGGAAGCCGGCATCACCAGCACGCGTGCTCCGCCGAACTTGGCATACACTTCGTGGGGAACGGTTCCCTTGAGTATGGGAATTTTCACTACATTCTTCTTGGCGGCTTCTACGCCCTTGGCAATGGCCGCTGTCACTTCACCGGCTTTACCAAGACCGTAGCCGATCACGCCCTTGCCGTCGCCGACAACAACGATGGCAGCGAATGTGAAGGTGCGGCCGCCCTTGGTTACCTTTGTGACACGATTAATAGCAACAAGACGATCTTTCAGTTCAACGTCGCTTCCTATTTTAACTCTATTAACCATAATCTATTAAAATTTAAGTCCAGCGTTACGAGCAGCTTCTGCCACTGCCTTGATTCTACCATGGTAAAGATAGCCGTTACGGTCGAACACGACGGTCGTAATACCGGCTTCCAGTGCCTTCTTGGCTACGAGGTCGCCGACCTTGGCTGCCTGCTCACTCTTATTGCACTTCTCAAGTCCGAGTGAAGAAGCTGCTACAAGTGTCTTGTGGGCATCATCGTCAACGACTTGAACGTAAATCTGCTTGTTACTTCTGAACACAGACATACGAGGGCGTTCAGCAGTACCGGAAATCTTATTGCGTACTCTATGTTTAATCTTGATACGTCTTTCGGTCTTTGTTATCATACTCGTACAATGTTTAATTATTTAGCACTTGCTGACTTACCAGACTTTCTTCTGATCTCTTCACCCTGGAAGCGGATACCCTTACCCTTGTAAGGTTCTGGCTTGCGGAATGAGCGAATCTTCGCACATACCAAACCTAACAACTGCTTGTCGCAAGATTCGAGCATGATGAGAGGGTCCTGGTTTCTCTCAGACTTTGTTTCTACTTTAACTTCTTTGGGAACTTCGAAGACGATGGCGTGTGAGTAGCCGAGTGCAAACTCGAGTACATTGCCCTGGTTGGACACGCGGTAACCGACGCCGACCAGCTGAAGTGTCTTCTTGTAACCTTCTGATACGCCGACAACCATATTGTTGACGAGGGCACGATAAAGGCCGTGGAAGGCATGACGCTGCTTGGCATTGTCAACCATCATTTCGGTATTCTCTTCCATTGTCACTTTTCCGTCCTCGATCGTCACCTTGATTGCGGGGTTAACGTATTGCGAGAGTTCGCCTTTAGGACCTTTTACAGTTACAATGTCATCCTTATGAGTAACAGTTACTCCTGCAGGAATACTAATAGGTAATTTACCAATTCTAGACATTATATTTCCTCCTAATTAATATACATAACAAAGCACTTCGCCGCCAATCTTCAGCTCGGCAGCCTCTTTGTCTGTCATTACACCTTTGGAAGTGGATATGATTGCAATACCCAATCCGTTGATAACGCGCGGCATGTCTTTGTAGCCTGTGTACTTACGGAGACCAGGTCTCGACACGCGCTTTAAGCACTGGATAGCGCTTTCTTTTGTCTCGGCATCGTACTTCAGTGCGATCTTGATGGTTCCCTGAGGGCCATCTTCCACGAACTTGTAGTTCAGTACGTAGCCCTTGTCGAAGAGAATCTTGGTGATTTCCTTCTTCAAGTTCGAAGCTGGTACTTCAACGACCTTGTGCTTTGCCATGATCGCGTTTCTCAGTCTCGTCAGATAATCTGCTATTGGATCTGTCATAGTTTAAATTAATCGGGACGCCCCGACAATATTTAAAGATTAATAAATAAGTGAGTTTCTTGCTTGGTTTACCAGCTTGCCTTCTTTACGCCAGGGATGAGACCGGCAGATGCCATCTCGCGGAACTGGATACGAGAGATTCCGAACTGACGGATGTAGCCACGGGGACGGCCAGTGATCTTGCAACGGTTGTGCTGACGAATAGGATTTGCGTTTGCAGGAATGCTCTGGAGCTTACGTGCAGCTTCGTATGCCTCTTCGGGTTCGCCCGTAGCGACAATCTTCTTGAGGGCAGCACGCTTTGCGGCAAATTTTGCAGCCAGCTTCGCACGCTTCACTTCGCGAGCTTTCATTGATTCTTTAGCCATATTCTCTGATTATTTGTTAGCGTTCTTAAATGGTAAACCAAATGCCTTGAGCAGTGCGTAGCCTTCTTCGTCGGTCTTGGCAGAGGTCACGAACGTGATGTTCATACCGGTAATCTTGTCCACCTGGTCGATGTTGATTTCAGGGAAGATAATCTGTTCCTGAATACCGAGCGTGTAGTTACCACGACCATCGAACTTGGTTTCGATGCCCTTGAAGTCACGGATACGGGGGAGCGATACGCGAACGAGTCTCTCGAGGAACTCGTACATCTTCTGACGACGGAGCGTCACCATCACACCGATGGGCATCTTCTTACGAAGGTGGAAGTTCGAGATATCCTTCTTCGAGAGGGTTACGACGGGCTTCTGACCTGTAATCTGTGCGATTTCCGTCATGGCTACCTCGATCATCTTCTTGTCCTGAGTAGCATCGCCGAGTCCCTGATTTACGACTATCTTCTTCAGTACAGGAATCTGCATGGGAGAAGAGTAGTTGAACTGCTTCATCAATGCCGGAGCAATCTGCTCGGCATATACGTTCTTAAGTTGTGCTGTATTTGCCATTAGATTTCTTCTCCTGATTTTTTAGCGTAACGAACTAACTTGCCATTGGCACCGATTCTGCGACCGACACGTGTTGCCTCGCCCGACTTGGGATCGACCACGTTGAGGTTGGAGATGTGGATGGGTGCTTCCTGCTTAATAATACCTCCCTGAGGGTGCTGTGCATTGGGCTTGGTGCTCTTCGACACCATGTTAATGCCTTCGACAACGGCACGCTGCTCCTTGACGAGGACGCGGAGCACTTTGCCCTTCTGTCCCTTCGAGTTGCCAGCGTTCACGATGACCGTGTCGCCTTTCTTTATATGTAATTTACTCATTACTTTAATGTGTCGTTAAATGTTAAAGTACCTCAGTTGCCAAAGAAACTACTTTCATGTTCGCTGCACGAAGTTCGCGGGCTACGGGGCCGAAGATACGGCTACCTCTCATCTCACCAGCATTGTTCAGCAGAACGCATGCGTTGTCATCGAAGCGAATGTACGAACCGTCGGCGCGACGGATTTCCTTCTTCGTGCGAACGATCAAAGCCTTTGATACTGTGCCCTTCTTGACATCCGAAGTAGGAATCGCATTTTTTACTGTCACGACAATCACGTCGCCCACAGAGGCATAGCGACGCTTTGTACCTCCGAGAACTCGGATACAGAGCACTTCGCGTGCGCCGCTGTTGTCGGCAACTGTCAGTCTTGATTCTGTCTGTATCATAATTTACTTTGCTCTTTCAACAATTTGTACTAATCTCCATCTCTTGGTTTTGCTCAACGGACGGGTTTCCATAATCAGCACGGTGTCGCCGATATTGCATTCGTTCTTCTCGTCGTGAGCATGGTACTTCTTCGTCTTGCTGACGAACTTACCGTAAATGGGGTGCTTCTCCTTGAACTTGGCTGCGACAACGATGGTCTTGTCCATTTTGTTGCTGGTTACGACACCCGTTCTTTGCTTTCTAAGATTTCTGACTTCCATGTAACTTAGTTTTTATTTGTTAAGTTCTCTCTGACGAAGTTCACACTTCATACGGGCAATGTCGCGACGCAGCTTCTTGATCTGTGAAACGTCCTCAAGGGGAGAGATGTGATGGTTGAACTTCATGTTGTTGTAGTTAGCAACCTCTGTCTCAATGCGCTCGGCCAGTTCGGCGGTAGCGAGTTCTCTGATTTCTGCAATTTTCATGATGATCAAGCGTTTTTGTCGTAGTCACGTCTTACAATGAACTTAGTTGTAGTCGGGAGCTTCTGAGCACCGAGACGGAGCGCCTCCTTGGCAATCTCAAAAGGTACACCCTCAACCTCGAAGAGGATACGTCCGGGTTTTGCGGGGAACACGTACTGGTAGGGGTCACCCTTACCTTTACCCATTCGGACGTCTGCAGGTTTCTTTGTGATGGGCTTATCGGGGAAGATGCGGATCCAAACCTGACCCTGACGCTGCATGTAACGTGTGATGGCCACACGGGCTGCCTCAATCTGGCGAGCTGTAATCCATCTCTCCTGAAGGGCTTTGATGCCGAAGCTGCCGAATGCCAGCTCAGTACCACGGTGCGAAACGCCCTTCCAGCGACCACGGCCTTTTTGTGGTCTTCTATATTTCTGTCTTTTTGGCTGTAGCATAATTCAAAGTCTGATTAACGGTTGTTTTTTCTGTTTCTGAATCTCTTACCTGCTCCGTTGCCACGGCCAGCATCCTTTGACTGGCTGAAGTTAGGAGTCAGATCTTTCTTTCCGAAGATTTCACCGCGGCAAATCCAGACCTTAATGCCCAGTAGTCCGACCTTGGTCAGTGCTTCGGCAAGGCAGTAGTCGATGTCGGCACGGAATGTGTGGAGCGGCGTACGTCCTTCCTTGAACATTTCTGAGCGTGCGATTTCGGCACCATTCAGACGTCCGGAAATCTGTACCTTGATACCCTCGGCACCCGAGCGCATTGTGTTGGCAATGGCGGTCTTGATGGCGCGACGGTAGGCAATCTTGCCTTCTACCTGACGGGCGATGTTGTTGGCAACGATCACTGCGTCGAGTTCAGGACGCTTGATTTCGTAGATATTGATCTGAATGTCCTTGTCGGTAATCTTCTTCAGTTCTTCCTTCAGTTTGTCAACTTCCTGGCCGCCCTTGCCGATGATGATGCCGGGGCGGGCTGTGCATACGGTGATGGTGACAAGCTTCAGGGTGCGTTCAATGACAATCTTCGAAACGCTGGCCTTGGCCAAACGAGCGTTCAGGTACTTGCGAATCTTGCTATCCTCAAGGATATTGTCGCCGAAGTCGTTTCCGCCAAACCAGTTCGAGTCCCAGCCTCTAACGATACCGAGACGGTTGCTAATTGGATTACATTTCTGTCCCATAATTACTTTTCCTCATTTGATTTAGCGTCCACAAAAATTGTCACATGATTCGAACGCTTGCGAATTCTGTATCCACGTCCCTGCGGAGCCGGACGCATGCGCTTGAGCGTAGCACCTTCGTCCACGAAGATCTTCGAGATATAGAGTTCACCATTTTCTGCCTTGCGATCGTTCTTCTGCTCCCAGTTTGCAATGGCAGAGCGAAGAACCTTCTCAACGTCCTTTGACGCAGCTTTCGTATTGAAGCGGAGCGTGGCGAGTGCCTTGTTTACTTCCATGCCGCGAACGAGGTCAGCTACGTAACGCATCTTGCGGGGAGAAGTGGGGACATCACGGAGAGCTGCGAAGTAGGTCGTCTTCTTGGCCTCCTTAATGGCAGCGGCCATATTTCTCTTTCTTTTTCCCATTATTTGATTTCTTTATTTCTGGTGAATGAGCTCCTGCTTACTTCTTACGGTTGCCAGAGTGGCCGCGGAACGTACGGGTGAGAGCGAACTCGCCCAGCTTGTGTCCAACCATGTTCTCTGTCACATAAACAGGAATGAATTTGTTTCCGTTATGAACTGCAATTGTGTGTCCAACGAAGTCCGGAGATATCATGGAAGCACGTGCCCAAGTCTTAACGACGGTCTTCTTACCGCTTTCGTTCATGGCAAGCACCTTCTTCTCGAGCTTGACGTTGATATACGGACCTTTTTTTAATGAACGACTCATATACTTTACTTAGTTAACTTGGTTACTTTTTACGTCTTTCGATAATGTACTTGTTAGAAAGCTTCTTCGGTGCACGTGTCTTGAGACCCTTAGCGTAGAGGCCGTTACGTGAACGCGGGTGTCCACCGGTCTGGCGGCCTTCACCACCACCCATCGGGTGATCGTGCGGGTTCATGACAACACCACGGTTGTGAGGACGGCGTCCGAGCCAACGGCTGCGGCCGGCCTTACCCGAAGATTCAAGGGCGTGGTCGGAGTTGCTGACACTACCGATGGTAGCGCGGCAAGCCGAGAGCACCTTGCGAATTTCACCCGAGGGGAGTTTGATGACGCAATAGTCACCCTCGCGCGAAGTCAACTGAGCAAAGTTACCTGCAGAGCGAACCATTTTGGCACCCTGTCCGGGACGGAGTTCGATGTTGTGGATCACCGTACCGACGGGGATGTTCTGGAGGGGCAGTGTGTTACCGAGGTCGGGGGTAGCGTTGGCACCCGACATGATAGTTGTGCCCACCTGCAGTCCGTTAGGAGCAACGATGTAACGTTTTTCACCATCAGCGTAGAATACGAGGGCAATGCGAGCCGAGCGGTTCGGATCGTACTCGATTGTCTTCACTACTGCTGGAATTCCATCTTTTTCTCTCTTGAAGTCGATGATACGCAGCTTGCGCTTGTGACCGCCGCCACGATAGCGGACTGTCATGCGGCCTTCGTTGTTGCGGCCACCCGTGCTACGCTTACCATAGACGAGAGATTTCTCTGGTACGGATGTAGTAACATCATCGAACGTACCAATAGCCTTGTGTCTTTGACCAGGAGTGATTGGTCTGAATTTACGAATTCCCATTGTTATTATTAAATGTTACTATAGAAATCAATAGTTTCACCTTCCTTCAGGGTGACGATGGCCTTCTTGAAGGCATCCGTGCGGCCCTTGATGACACCGGCGCGTGTGTAGCGGCTCTTTGCCTTGCCGTTGTAGCGCATGGTGTTCACGGAAACTACGTTCACGTTATACTTAGCTTCTACTTCTTTCTTGATTTCGATCTTGTTGGCGTCAGGACGCACAATGAAGCCGAACTGGTTGTTCTGCTTCTCTGTGACAGCTGTCATCTTTTCTGTTACCAACGGCTTGATGATATATGCCATACTTTGTGTCCTCCTTCTACTTGTTAAGGGTTTCGTCGACAAGTTTCAGCGCGTTCTCAGTGACAACAACAACATTCGCGTTCATCACCTTGTAGGTGTTGAGCGCAGATGCAGTCATCACTTCAACTCGTTGAATGTTACGAGCCGACAAATATACGTTTTTATTTACTTCTGGCAAAAGGAGAAGCAGCTTTTTACCCTCAATTTTAAGATTTTTTTGCATTTCAACGAATTCTTTGGTCTTCGGAGCCTCAAAATTGAAGTCTTCGACGACACAGATTGCGTTTTGCTGCTGCTTGTATGAGAGGGCGCTCTTGCGGGCCAGTGCGCTGACTTTCTTGTTCAGTTTGAACCAGTAGTCGCGGGGCTTGGGACCGAACACACGACCACCGCCACGCAGTACGGGCGACTTGATGTCACCGCGGCGTGCACCGCCACTACCCTTCTGACGGATCAGCTTGCGGGTAGAGCCTGCAATTTCACTTCTTTCCTTTGACTTATGGGTTCCCTGGCGCTGAGCAGCGAGATACTGCTTCACGGCGAGGTAGATGACGTGGTCGTTAGGTTCAATTCCGAAGATAGCGTCGTTCAATTCAACCTTCTTTCCAGTATCTTCACCTTTAATGTTATAAACTGAAACTTCCATTACTTCTTAATTGTTACGATTGAACCTTTACATCCCGGTACAGAACCCTTCAGCAGAAGGAGGTTGTGTTCGGGGATAATCTTAATCACCTGCAGGTTGTGTGTGGTTACTTGCTCGTCGCCCATCTGACCGCCCATGCGGAGGTTCTTGAAGACGCGCGAGGGAGTGGCACAGGCACCGATTGAACCCGGCTTGCGGGCGCGGTCGTCCTGACCGTGTGTGCGCTGTCCGACACCGCCGAAGCCGTGGCGGCGTACTACACCTGCAAAACCCTTACCCTTCGAGGTGCCGACAACGTCAACGTAGGGAGCGTCGTTGAAGAACTCCACTGTCAGAACGTCGCCAAGGGCATGCTCTTCATCAAATGTGAACTCGGCCAAGTGTCTCTTCGGTGTTGTACCTGCCTTGGCAAAGTGTCCCTTCATCGGCTTCGATGTGTTCTTTTCCTTGGCTTCCTGGAAACCAAGCTGAACAGCAGCGTAGCCGTCTTTCTCAACGGTCTTCACCTGGGTTACAACACAAGGACCTACTTCGATAACAGTGCATGGAAGATTCTTTCCATCAGCACTGAAAACGGATGTCATTCCGATTTTCTTTCCTAATAATCCTGGCATTTCAAACTAATTTTAATAATTCTCTAATTCCGTAAAACTTGTACTTACACTTTGATCTCTACTTCTACACCGCTCGGAAGCTCCAGCTTCATCAGCGAGTCGATGGTCTTAGGCGTGGCACCGTAGATGTCGATCAGACGCTTGTAGGTGCTCAGCTGGAACTGCTCACGGCTCTTCTTGTTGACGAACGTACTGCGGTTCACAGTGTAGATGCGCTTGTGAGTGGGGAGAGGAATTGGTCCACTGACGATGGCATCGGTTGCCTTGACGGTCTTGACGATTTTCTCTGCTGACTTATCGACGAGGTTGTGGTCGTAAGATTTCAGCTTAATACGAATTTTCTGACTCATGTTGATTTTATGATTAATGATAATTTATAGGGAGAAGGGGCAGCAGGTTAAGAGTCATTCGCTAACCTGCTCCCCGTCTCTGTTTTTGTTTATACAAGGTCAACACGACCGCCCTGTTCCTGAAGCACGGTCTTGGCAATAGAGCTGCTGACGGCTTCGTGGTGGTCGTACTGCATCGAGCTGGTGGCACGACCGGAAGTAATGGTACGCAGTGTGGTCACATAGCCGAACATTTCCGACAGCGGAACCATGGCCTTGACGATGCGTGCACCCGAACGGGCGTTGTCCATACCTTCCACCTGGCCGCGGCGCTTGTTCAGGTCGCCGATGACGTCACCCATGTTTTCTTCCGGAGTAACGACCTCCAGCTTCATAATGGGCTCCATCAGTACAGGCTTGGCTTGAGCGCAGGCGTTCTTGTAGGCCTGGAGGGCAGCGATTTCGAACGACAGCTGGTCGGAGTCAACGGGGTGGAACGAACCGTCCACGAGTTCGACTTTCAGGCTGTCCATCGGGTAGCCACCGAGCACACCATTCTTCATGGCGTTCTGGAAGCCCTTCTGAACCGAGGGGATGAATTCCTTAGGCACGTTACCACCCTTGACAAGGTCAACGAACTGCAGGCCACCGTTCTTCTGGATGTCCCAGTCCTCATCTACAGGACCGACGTTGACGATGATATCGGCAAACTTACCACGACCACCCGACTGCTTCTTGTAAACCTCGCGGAGGTTGACTGTCTTGGTGATGGCTTCCTTGTAGTTCACCTGGGGCTTACCCTGGTTGCACTCTACCTTGAACTCGCGCTTCAGACGGTCGATGATGATGTCGAGGTGGAGCTCACCCATACCGCTGATGACGGTCTGACCGCTCTGCTCATCCGTGTGAACGGTGAAGGTCGGGTCTTCCTCAGCCAGCTTGGCAAGTCCGTTCGACAGTTTGTCGAGGTCCTTCTGGGTCTTAGGTTCAACGGCGATACCGATAACGGGATCGGGGAAGTCCATCGATTCGAGCACGATGGGTGCGCTTTCGTCGCAGAGAGTGTCACCCGTATGGATGTCCTTCAGACCGACAACGGCACCGATGTCACCTGCCGAGATGACCTCGACGGGGTTCTGGTGGTTGGAGTGCATCTGGAACAGACGGCTTACACGCTCCTTCTTGCCCGAGCGGGTGTTATAGACGTACGAACCGGCTTCCACCTTACCCGAGTAAACGCGGATGAAGGTCAGACGACCTACATACGGGTCGGTAGCAATCTTGAAGGCCAGTGCGCTGGTCTTGTCTTCCTCGTCCGGCTTGCGGTCTTCTTCCTCCTTCGTGGTGGGGTTGGTACCAACGACGTTGGGGGTGTCGAGCGGAGAGGGCAGGAAGGCGCAGACGTAGTCGAGCAGGGTCTGCACGCCCTTGTTCTTGAACGACGATCCGCAAAGCATGGGAGTGATGTCCATCTTGACGGTAGCGGCACGCAGGGCACGCAGGATTTCCTCTTCCGTGATGGTGGAGGGGTCGTCGAAGAACTTCTCCATCAGTTCGTCGTCATACTCGGCGACGGTCTCGAGCATCTTGCCGCGCCAGTCCTCGGCCTCAGCCTGAAGGTCGGCGGGGATGGGTTCAACCGAATACTCAGCACCCATGGTCTCGTCGTGCCAAAGGATGGCCTGCATCTTGATGAGGTCGACCACGCCCTTGAACTTCTCTTCAGCGCCGATAGGAATGACTACGGGAACGGGGTTGGCACCGAGCACGTCCTTCATCTGGCGAACCACTTCGTAGAAGTCGGCACCGCTACGGTCCATCTTGTTCACGTAACCGATACGGGGAACATTATACTTGTCTGCCTGACGCCATACAGTTTCCGACTGGGGCTGTACGCCGCCTACTGCGCAGTAGGTAGCCACGGCTCCGTCGAGCACGCGGAGCGAGCGTTCTACCTCAGCCGTGAAGTCAACGTGTCCCGGAGTGTCAATCAGGTTGATCTGGTACTGATTGCCAGCATACTTCCAGAAGCAAGTCGTAGCAGCCGAGGTGATAGTGATGCCTCGTTCCTGTTCCTGTGCCATCCAGTCCATGGTGGCAGCGCCGTCGTGCACCTCACCGATTTTGTGCGTCTTACCTGTGTAGAAGAGGATACGCTCCGATGTGGTGGTCTTACCGGCGTCGATGTGGGCCATGATACCGATGTTGCGCGTCAAATGCAAATCACGTTTTGCCATATCTTTTTCTTTTTCCTTTGTGAATCTTGTTACCTTATCAATACTTCTCCATTAGAATCTGAAGTGTGCGAAGGCACGGTTAGCCTCGGCCATGCGGTGCATGTCTTCCTTACGCTTGAAGGCACCACCCTGCTGGTTGTAGGCGTCCATGATTTCTGCCGAAAGCTTCTCAGCCATGCTCTTGCCCGAGCGCTTACGGGCGAAGAGAATCATGTTCTTCATCGAGATAGCCTCCTTGCGGTCGGGACGGATTTCCGTCGGCACCTGGAAGGTGGCACCACCGATACGGCGGCTCTTGACTTCCACGTTAGGAGTGATGTTCTCGAGGGCTTTCTTCCAGATTTCGAGCGACGACTTTTCTTCGCTCTTCATCTTGTTCTCCACGATGCTCAGCGCATTGTAGAAGATTGAGTAAGCGATGCTCTTCTTTCCGTCGTACATCAGGTTGTTCACGAACTTCGTGACTCTCACATCGCCATACACGGGATCCGGCAGGATCACACGCTTCTTCGGTTTAGCTTTTCTCATTTGATTGTTTTGTTTTTACTTTTCAGTCTGTGTGGTTGCGAATCTTTTCGATGTTTTCTTCAACATCCCCTCACGGGACATTTACTCAACCATTCCAATTGCTTTCCAACAAACCAAATGTTCTTGTTAATTGGTAAATTGTACTTCGTACTTTGTACTTGCTGATTTCTTGTACTTTGTACTTAGTCCTTTGTCCTTGTTAATTACTTCTTACCAGCCTTCGGACGCTTGGCACCGTACTTCGAACGACGCTGCGTGCGGCTTGCAACACCGGCGGTATCAAGCGCACCGCGGATGATGTGGTAACGTACACCGGGAAGGTCCTTCACACGTCCACCGCGAACGAGCACGATCGAGTGCTCCTGCAGGTTGTGACCCTCTCCCGGAATGTAGGAGTTAACTTCCTTCTTGTTGGTCAGGCGGACACGAGCCACCTTACGCATAGCCGAATTAGGCTTCTTAGGAGTGGTGGTGTAAACACGTACGCACACACCGCGACGCTGAGGGCATGAGTCCAGAGCGGGCGACTTGCTCTTGTCTACCAGCACCTTTCTTCCTTTTCTTACTAATTGCTGAATTGTAGGCATTTTGTTTTGTTTTTAGTGATTATAATTATTTATGTATATACGCGCAAAAAGGGACAGACCCCGAACTCCCGCCCTGCGGGTAGTAGGTCGTCACCATTGGACGAAAACTTCAGGTGGGCATCCCGAACGCGCCTCAACCTTACTGCAGCCCTTTATCCATCGTGCCTAAGCACATACGTACTGACTGCATTCGTCTCCTGCATCCGCCGTCCACACCCGCCGCAAACTATGGGTGCCCTACGGACGCTTAGTCCAAAAAGCGGGTGCAAAGTTACGACTTTTCTGCCAAACAGCATAATTTCCTACCTCTTTTTTATACCTCGACACCCCAAAACACCCAACTTTTAAGATAATTTAACTTTTAACACACTCCCGACAGTCCATTTTTCACCGATTTGTCACCCAAAAACAGCCGACCGACCACCAGAAGTCTGGCAGCCGGTCGGGGGTGATACTGATGCAAGATGGAGGCGGTCCTCCACCTGGCCGTGAGGGGTCTCGCCTTAGTATTTCAGCGACTGGAAAATATGTTCACGCACGTCGCCACCGAGTTTGTCGGCATATTTGTCGTCGTAGGACACGGTGATGTTGATGCTGCGGTTGCCGTTGAACACCACGCGATGGTACTCGTTGATGTACTCACCCTCAACTGCATAAGTATATTCCATGTCGCCCAGTTGCTTTGCCGTGGCATCTTCGGGGACAGATTCGTTGAAGTCTTCCTCGACTTTCTCCTGCGTATAGTTATCAATGAACATCGACTCATAAACGCCGATATCGACAGCTGCGTCGATGGCCATGTCGCCCGAGCCTTCGGGCACCATGCTGAAGCAGGCGCCGTTGTCCATCACGGGATTGTCGGTGCGGTGCATACCCTGGGGGATTTCGAACGACACGCCGTACTTCTCGACCGTGAATGTCTCGTAGGCGACGTCCGTGGCAGCAGGCTCGTCGGCACCGCCTTCGCTTGTGTTGGCAGCTTTGTTGCCACAGCCAGCCAGCAGCAGCATCGCTGCCAGCGCGGCAAAACTCATCAGATACTTTCTCATGTTTCTTTTTGTTTAGTTAGAGATGAAAGACAAGGAAGTTGGTTGTCGGATTCCCAAAACCAAGCTTCCGCTGGCAAAGATAGCACATCGCCGCCACTCCAACAAGGAAATCGCCCATTATTTGCTACCAAACAGACAAATTAAATAAAGTACGCGCGTGCGCGTGTGAGGCAGCAGCGGGCAGCAGAGCAAATTTAACAGAAGGAAAATTTTTAATTGCAATTTTGACAACTATCGCACTCGGGGATTCCTCGCTGAGAATCGCGCAGAAATCAGCGGCAGAGGGTCTGGTCGTAAATAACGCCGCCATTTGGGGCAAACAATCGCCCAAAAACCAGCACTCGGGGACGATTCACCGTCAGTCGGCGCACGCAGCGTCGGCAGACGGCGCTATCACCGTCGGCAGTCGGCACTCTGACGACAAGCCTGACGGCACTCTGACGACAGCCAGACGGCGCTCTGAAGACAGCCAGACGGCGCTCTGAAGACAGCCAGACGGCACTCTGAAGACAACCAGACGGCGCACTGCCGACAGCCCAACGGCAGTGATGCGCTCGCCGAAAGGCACGTGTTTTCGGGGTACACAGGGGGCTATTATTTTGCGCACGGAAATCACAGACACATGCAGAGAGGCTTTAACTACCTGATAGCGAGATAAATAGCACCAGAAAGGCCCCGACAACAAAATTTCTGTGTATGTCTGCGACTTCTGTGTGCCCAAATAAAAATCAGCGTTGGGAACCCTCATTTTCTGTGTAACGGACTTCTATTTCATTCAAAATTCCCCCACAAAATCCGCGGTCCGAACTGTTAAAATCCTTGCTTTTTTAACAATTCGCCGTTCTCCCTAAAATTGGTTAAAAAAGAACCTTCCATTTTGCATTGTGCTCGCTTATTCGTAACTTTGCAACAGCAAATAAAAACATCCCCCCAAGCAATGAAACAGTTCACCCACTCTTTCCTCGTAGGTCGCAACCGAGTTGCGACAGCAGCGCTATGTCTGCTGCTCAGCCTTTTCCTCGCCCCTACCCTCGCCCATGCACAGGCCGACACCCTCTACGCCAAGCGCAACGTGCTGCCTGGCAACTACGACTTCTGGCTCTATACGCCCGAGGGCTACGAACACCTCGACTCACTGCCCGTCGTCTATTTCCTGCACGGCGCCAGTCTGTGCGGCCACGACCTCAACCGCGTGCGCCGCTACGGACCCTTGCAGGCCGTGCAGATGGGTCGCAAGATTCCCGCCATCATCATCGCGCCGCAAAACCCTGGCGGGGCATGGAAACCCGATAAACTGCTCGAAATCCTCGACTGGACCCTCCAGAACTACCGCGCCGACTCCACCCGTGTGTACGTGCTCGGCATGAGTCTGGGCGGCTATGGCACGATGGACTTCTGCGGCACCTATCCCGACCGCATCGCCGCCGGCATGGCGCTGTGCGGCGGCACGACGCTGAAGGACTGGCAGGGACTGGGTCAGTTGCCGTTCTGGATCCTGCACGGCACAGCCGACCGCGCCGTCGGTATTCAGCAGTCGAAGCGTGTGGTCAACGAACTGCTGGCGCAGCACCACGACGAGCGTCTGCGCTACGACTGGATGCCAGGTGCCTCGCACGGAGCTTTGGCCCGCATCTTCTACCTGCCCAAGACCTACGAATGGTTGTTTGCCCATCGCCTCACCGACGCCTACCGGCCCGTGGAGCGCGACATCCCCATCACTACACGCGACTTCCCCATGGCCTACAAGAACCTGACGCGACGCCACAACACGCTCGTGGTGAAGTGAAATTGAAAATTAATAATTAATAATTAAAAATTAAAATAGATGAAGCAAAGAAACAACAAGATGCTGACAGGCCTGCTGGCTGTCTGCATTGCAGCCCTGCTGACAGGGTGCCGCACCGTGGAAAGCGGTAAACAAGCGGCTAAGGTCGAAGCGACCGAACTGATTCGCTCGAGTCAGAGCTGGGACGGCGTCGATCTGCCGGACTATTTCAAAGGAAAACCCGAACTGGTGGCCATGCGCTACGTCTTTCCTCCAGGCCAGAAACTCGGCTGGCACCACCACGTTGCCATGAACTACGGCGTGCTGATGCAGGGCGAACTGACCATCATCGGACGCGACGGAAAAACGAAGGTGGTGCACGAGGGTGAACCGGTCATCGAAATGGTGGGCACCATCCACCACGGCGAGAACCGCGGCAAGAAACCCGCCATCCTCTATATGTTCTACCTCTCGCAGAAGGACCTGCCGCTCGCCGTACAGCACCCCGAAATCCCGCTGGAATAAGAGGACGCCCTCCCATCACGAACGACGCGGATTACACAGAACGAAAAGTCTGTGTAATCCGCGTCAAACGTATAGGCGGCGTACGCGTTATCGCATACGGAAAATGACGGGAACCATGAAGTGGACGTTGACAGGTTTGCCGTTCTGTATGCCAGGTTTCCACTTGGGCATGGCCTTGACCACACGCACGGCTTCGGCATCGAGCGAAGGATGCACAGAACGTGCGACTTTGACATCTGTGAGACTTCCGTCTGTCTTGACGACGAACGACACGACGACTTTGCCCTGAATGCCATTCTCCATCGCGTCCACGGGATAGCGAACGCTGCGAGCCAGGTAAGTCATCAAGGCATCCGAACCGCCAGGGAATTCGGGACGTGCTTCCTCCACTCCTCGGCCGTTTGCATTGCTGCCGCCCTGCGGTGTAGCTGTCGATGCAAGGCCCTTTACCTTGGAGAAATCGGGTACTCCCACGTTCTTCTCATCACGCTTGAAAGTATGACGTTTGACGGTCAGTGTCTTGGCACTGGCGTTGTATTTGATGATAAAGGGCGTGAGGGATTGGAAATACTCTTTGACGTCGTCCCACTTGGCCTGACCATTCTCATCAACGATACCGTCCCACTGTGCCATCTCAACTTCGCAGCTCTTCACGGCACGCAGCTGCCCGTCGCTCACTTCACAGAGATAGGCGGTGCCGCCATCGTAACCGTCCTCACTGCCCCAATTCTCTTGAACTACCAGCTGGTCGCCGGCCATCCAAAACTCCAGCGCACCGGTTCCGTCGGCTGTGTTGCAGAAATAGTAATAACTCAAAACCTCAGACGTGACTTTGTCACCCGTCTGTGCCTGCATGCCTATTGCCACGAGCATCAAAGCGCAGGCTGTCATCATCATTTTCTTCATATCTATCAATGGATTTAGTGTTTGCTACCTGATGATTTTACGCCCATTCTGAATATAGACTCCCTTCGGGAGAGCGGACCTATTCCCTTCCACATCCAGTGAGGCAGAGTTGACACGGCGGCCTGTCAGGTCATACACGCTACCGTCGGTGGCTTGTACTTCGTACTTTGTTCCTCGTACTTCCTGAATAGCATCGGGCACCTGCAGGGTGAGCAGCACGTTGTCGAAGCCGATGATTTTCTCCGAACCACTGGAAGTGTGGATGGCGGAGAGGATGACTGTGGTCGAGGCGTCGCCGTCGCTCACAAAGGGGATGCGCACTTGCTGCCAGGCTTCACGGTTCTCGAGCGAGGGTGCAGCGATGGTCGTTCCGTTTTCAGACACGACCGACACGGCGACGTCGCCGCCGAGTCCGCTCTTCCACACGTCAGCCGTCAGTTCGTAGTCGCCGGCAGTCAGACGGACTTCCTGGCGCAGCGTGATGGTCGATGCACCCCAGTTCTGACGAATCCAATAGGTCTGTTTGCTATCGGAAGAAGGGGCTGGGCGCGAGGCGAAAAAATTACTGAAGTAGAGGTCGCCAGCCTTCAGCGCCGTGAGGTCGTTGTTGTTGCGGTCGGCATAGTCAATGGTCCACGACTGAGGCACGTAGATGGCGCGGTCGGAGCTGACACCGCTGCCCGACATGACGGAGTAAGGCGCCTCGAAGTCGCCGTTCTCCAGGGCTGAAGGCAAGGGGCGCTGGTCGTAGGGCAGGCCTTGCAGTTCGCAAATCTCGCGGCGTGTCAGGGCGATGTCGTAGAGACGGAACTGGTCCATCGTGCCGCAGAAGTCGATGTTGTCGGCAGCCACGTTCGTGTCCCACCACTGCGTGCGACCGATGTAGTTGCGCGTGTCGGCTGCGAGTTGCTGCAGTTGGTAGGCTTCGACTTGGTTGGCTGTGCCACTGACCACTTCCACGCCGTCGATGTAGATCTTCGTCGTACGGGTAGCAGCGTCGAAGGTGACAGCGAGCTTGTATTCCGTACCCATGGAGAGCTGGGTCGGACTGCTGACCATCGTCGTCGTGCCACCGTTGTACTTCACGCCGGCAGCCAGGGGGTTGGCACGCAAAAAGACGCTGTTGCCACTGGCTGAGCCGAAGTCGTAGAGGCGGGGCATCTTTTCCAGACTCTTGGCATTGACCGTGAGCAGAAAGGTGAAGGAGCGCAGGTCGCGCAGCAGACCTTCGGGCGCTGTGTAGTAGGTGTTGGTCGAAAAACCGGCAGCGGTGTTGGCTGTGAAGTCCATGTCGTCCTTCTCGTAGCGCAGGTTCTGCGTGATGTCGCGGGGATAGACGGTGACCGTAAAGTCGCGGCTGAAGTCACCACACTGGGCCGTCAGCGTCACCTCGGTCGTGCTGCTGGGCAGGTTGACGATGCCGGTGGGGCTGATGAGAGTCGCATCGGCCGAAGTCCATGTGATACTTTTGCCCAAAACGGTGGTGGGCAGGACGATGTCGGTGCGAGCCTCTGCGGGGAGGGTGATGCGATTGACGGCATCCTCGTCGAGCGCATCTTCGGCCTCGGCCATCAACTGCTTGACGGCAGCCTGAACGGTGACGGGCGACTGGCAGACATAAGCGTTGGCGTATGCCAGGGTCGAATGGCCTTCGGGCGAGGGCCATACTCCGAAGATTCTGAGTAATCCGCCGAACATTTCGGACGGTTCAATGACTTGATCCACAAAGCCGTTGCGATAGGTTGTGAGCGTGTGTCCGTCGTAGGTGAGGCTGAGCACCCATGTCGTCAGTTTGGTTGGGTGATTGTCGCCACCCGTTCCGTCGGACTTGGTCGCCCAGTCGTCGCTCGTGAGCAGGCGGTTCTGACTCTTGTACTCAACACCGCCGATTGTGACGACGGGGCACTGGTCGGTGGCATCGATGCTGTAGGTCATTTGCAGACCTTTATCAGTGTCCGAAACATTCAAGAGCGTGCCGTAATACTGGTTGGCGTTCATGGCGAAAGCGATGTGCAGCGACTGATTGGGACCGAAACACTCGCAGGTCGGTACTACAAGGTCGGGATCCTCCTTCGTCAGTTCTTCTTCCCACCCGAAGTCGCCGCGAATGCTGGTGGGAAAGCCCAGCGGATACTGGCGCTTGACGATCCAATAATAGTAGTCGCCGTTCATCCAGACGAGGCGCAGCGCACTGTCGCCCGAGCCTGGCAGGATGAAGGGACGCACGTTGTTCTTCTCCGAGTTGCGGGTCACCTGCTCCGAACCTGCCACGTTGCCGTCGTCGTCGATGGTGTATTTCCAGATTTCGTACACACCGTCCTTGTTATACGTGCCGTTGGTGGTGGGGATAGACAGGTAGAGGTTGTTGACATTCTCGGGATCGACAGCCATGCCGCCGGAGTAGCACAGTTCGGTCGAGTTCCAGTTCTTGTGGAACGCATGGCCGCCATACTGCACCCAGGTGCGCCGCCACTCCGAACCCGTCCAGCGGGCATACCAATAGACGTGCGAGGTCTTGGCGTTGTCGATGTGAGTGTAGGCCACGACAGGGTTCTCATCCTTGTCGAGTGTAATCTGCCACACCCAGTTGCGGATACCGGCCGTGTTGTCAATCACCGTGAGCGGATAGTTCGTCGCGTAGCTGTCCTGTTTGTTGACGTTGAACACGCCGTCGGCAATCTTCTTCAGCTGATTGCCCTTGATGTCGCGCAGGATGGGGCCGTTGCCGTGGTTGATGTCGATGACATTGAAGTAGAGCCAGTTGGGGTATTCGTTGTCCGGATGGCCAGTGGTATAGGTCAGGTATATCTTGTCCTTTCCGTTGCTCTGATACTTGGCATAGGGACGTGCGCCGGTCGATTGCACGATCTGCTTCGGACCGAAGTCGAACGAGCAGTTGTCGTTGGCGTCGGGCATGGTGAGGCGGGCAATGGTGGGGTGCCAGTTGATGCCTCGCCAGCAGAGGTACCAGTGCGTGGGGTCGTCGCTGAGGATGAAGGGCGAAGGGTACGTCGTGTTCTGCGCCGTAGCCAGCCGCTTCTCCTCACCCAGCGCTGTGATGTCACCAGGCTTGCGGCTGATGCGGTAGTAGAATGCCGGCTCGTCCGTGTGACGACTATAGATAATAAGTACACGTTCGTCGGGCAGGACGAGGAACGTCGGGTTGTTGTGGTCGTCGGGCTGGAAGTAGGAACGCACGAGCACGTCGGTCTTCTGATGCTTGATCCAGTCATACTGCGTGGCCTTGATGTTGCCATGCACGTCGATATATCCCACCCAAGAGGCGTCGATGGTTCCAGCCTCATTCTTATAATGCAAAGCCCGTGGGTCGGCAAACCAGCACCACGCGCCTTCTTCGCTGATGACCGCTCCGTCATAGCATTCTGCCGTCTGTGCACTGGCACTGAGACCACAGAGCAGGCAGACAGCAAAAAGTAAATATCTCATACGAACAATATAGATTTTAGTTTAGGCCGAAGCGCGGACGTCTCGCCCGCATTAATTGAGGACGGGGACGTCCGCGCTCCCAGTATTTTTCCCAATTTTCCAGCTTTAGCTGAGAGATAAAATATTCTGGAAGAAGAACAGCACGGCTGCCCACTTCTTGTTCACGCCCTGGGCACGTCCCTTCGAACTGCCGCTGCGGTCATAGACATAGCCGCTGCTGTCGATGCGTCCCAGCTGCGAACCCGAGCGGTCATAGACGTAGTCGCCGCTGATGCGGCCCACCTGACTGCCTGAGCGGTCGTAGATATATTCACCACTGATGCGGCCACGCTGGCTGCCCGAACGGTCGTAGATGTAGCCGCTGCTATCGAAGCGACCCACCTGACTGCCCGAACGATTGTAAACATAACCACTGCTCTCCACCCGTCCGAGCGACGAACCGCTGCGGTCGTAGAGGCTCTGAGCGCTGACCACGAGGGGCAGCAACATGCACAACAGTGCAAAAATTGTCCGTTTCATAAGCCTTGTTTGTTTAGTTAGCATGGCAAAGATACGGATTTCGGCACAGTCTGCCAAGGATTTATCCGTTTTTTTACGAGGGAAAACCCTATAAGAAAGTACAAAGAACAAGGGACAAAGTACAACGATGTTGAAAAAAAAGTCCTCACTGCCGTTAGTTGCAGCGAGGACTTCTTTGTGCTTTTTTGTGCTTTGTACTTGATTTTACTCCGTCACAATCCAGCCTTCAGCGTCGAAGGTCATGGGGCGCAGGAAGAGTTTGGCGCGACCGTTCTGTGCCTTTTCGTAGGCATGGGCGAGGAACCAAGTCTTGCCATCCATGTCGTAGGCTGCGTTGTGACCCACACCGAAGTAGTCCTGGTTGGGACCGTAGAGCAACGTGCCGCCGCCGTGTGCCATGTCCTGACCCTTCTTGTCGAGGTAGGGGCCCTCCACATTCTTCGAACGTCCATAGACGGTCTTGTAGGTAGAGCGCTCACCACGGCAGCAGAAGTCGAAGCTGACGAAGAGGTAATAGTAGTCGCCGTGGCGCAGGATGAAGGGAGCCTCGACGGCATTCGGTCCTGCCTCGATGGTGTCGCGGCCGTTCTCGACCGTCCAGCTGGCCACATCGTTCAGTTCGGCGTGCGTCAGTCGGCGACCCACACGGCGCGAGATGGTGACGGGTTTTCCCTTCGGAGTCTTGAAGTCCTTCTTCGACAGCTTGACAAGCTGGATGCCGTCCCAGAACGAACCGAAGGTGAGCCAGGGGTTCCCCTTGTCGTCAACGACGAGGTTGGGGTCGATGGCGTTGAAGTCGTCCTTACCGCGCTGCGAACGGATCACCATGCCCTGGTCTTTCCATCCGAACTGAGTCGAGGTGGGGTCGAGGGTCTTGTTGGTGGCCAGACCGATGGCAGAGCCATTCTTTCCGAAGGTAGAGCAACTGTAGTATAAGTACCACTGCCCGTTATGATAGCTGATGTCGGGTGCCCAAGTGTGGCCGCCATAGCCGCGGACAGCCTCGCGTGCCCACTGCGGGATGGGGTTGAGCACGCCAGGTTCGGGTTTCCACTCCTTGAGGTCGGCACTGGAGATGACACCCACACCCATACCGGTCATGAAGAGGTAGTAGCGGCCGTCCTCTCCCTTGGCCATGACGGGGTCGTGAACGTCGGGATGCTTCGTGTCGAAGCCGAAGCCACGGCGACGCTGGTGGGGCGACTTAGCCTTGATGCGCAGGATGGTGTACGACATCGGGGCGAAGTCGTAGCTGAAGAGCGAGTCGCCGACGGTGAAGTAGCTCTCGACAGGCGCAATGCGTTTGGGGTCGTCGAAGCTGTTTTCCTCCTCTGCCTTGCCGCTGAGGGTGATGGCAGTGGCCTGCGACTGGATTTCCTTTGCCCCCGACAGGCTGAAGCTGCGTTTGTAGTTCTGCTCCGTTCCGTTGACAACCTTGATGACGATTTCGCCTTTCTGGTCATCGTAGCCAGCCTGGCAGAACAGGCGGGTCGGCGTGGCGGGCTTGGCCTCTGCCACCTTCTCGCCATCGACATAGAGGGTCACGAGCATCGGTGTGACTTCGAGGCGCAGGTCGTACCAGCGGTCGGCTTCGACCTGATGACGGTTGCGACGGCTGAGGATGTCGGTCGAGCGTCCGCGACGCATGAGCTGCACGACGGTCTGCGAGTTGTTCCAGCCTGCGATGTTGGCCGTATAGCCGTTGCGACCTTCGGCATCCATGCCGTAGTAGAGGAAGAAGCCTTCGCGGCCGTCGAGTTTCTTGGCTTGGAGGGCGAGGGTGTAGGAATCGGACTTGAAGTCGGGCAGGAGCGCCATAGTGTGCTGTTCGTCGCTGGTCTGCGTGAGCTGGTCTGCCTCCACCTTCCAGGTGCCGCGCAGCTGGCGGAAGTCCGCAGGTGAAAGCTGGCGCGACTTGCCGTCGGCGGTGGTCAGTGTGATGTTGCGATAGGTGGATTGTGTGGCGTAGGTGCCGAGGCCGACCGTACCAGCGGTGAACGGAGCAGGTTCACCACTCGTCGTGGTTTCGCTCACACCGACGTTGTAGGTGGCGCGGTTTTCGGCCGACATCTTCTGCACGTAGTACGACGCACGGCCGAACACTTGGTCGCTGTCGAAGTGGATGAGGTTGCAGGTCCAGTTGGGCTGGTTGACATTCTCAAACAGCGGAGCGTAGGACGACATCTTGACGACGTCGCTATTGCGCTCCATGCCGAGGATGAAGGCAGCCTCGCTCAGTGCGGCGAGCAGATTGCCCTGCCCCACTCCGGCGTTGCAGGCATATTCGCCCACGTAGATGTCGTGGTTGCGCGGTGCATCGTCGAACAAGTGGTTGTTATTAAAGAAGAAGTTGGGGTCGCGGTACCAGTGGGGATCGACCATGTAGCGACCAGGCATCTGATCGAGCAGCGGGTCGGTGTGGCCGAGGGTGTTGATAAAGGTGATGCGGGGATATTCAGCCTTGAGCCGGCGGAAGATATAGTTGAAATGCTTCACATACTCCGGTCCTACGTTCTCGTTGCCGATTTCGACATAGCGCAGGGGGAAGGGTGCTGGGTGGCCGGCGTCGGCACGCATCTTCGCCCACTTGTTCGTCGCAAGGTCGGCAAGGGCATAGTCGATGGCGTCGCGGAAGTCCTGCACCACGGGCTCGAGCTGTGTGGTGTCGGCGATGTAGTCGCCGTTGCGCACCGAGCACGACATACCGGCATTGTTGACAAACATGGCGTCCATGCCGAGGTCTTCGCAGAACTGCAGGAACTCATGGTAGCCCATACCCCACGTTGCGAGGTAGCCCCATGTGTCCCATTCGCCGCGGCGTGTCATGGGGTCGCCGAGGGTCTCTTTCCACTTCACGCGGTTTTCGTACGTCGCACCTTCGACGATGCAGCCGCCTGGCCAGCGCATGAAGCGCGGGTGCAAATCGACCAGCATCTGGGCAATGTCGGGACGCTGTCCGTTCTTACGTCCCTTGAAGGTGTTCTGTGGGAACAGGCTGACGTAGTCAATCAGCACGGTGCCCTGTCCGCCGAACTCCAGACGGAGCTGTCCCTGGCCGGTAGTGGCGGTCGAAGTGAGCACAGCGGTCAGTTCGGTCCACTGCTTCCACTTCTTCGCCTTGAAGCTGACACTGCCGAGGTCGCGGCCCTGCTCGTCGCTCAAGCGTGCGGTGAGTGTACCCTTGAAGTCCTTGCTCTGCACATACAGGCGCAGGTCGTAGCGGTCGCCGGCCTTCAGACCCATGCCCCAGTAGCCGGTGTTGGTGAGGATGGCACAGCCACCTTCCTGCACGTCGCTGATGCGCAGCTGCATGGCGTGTGGCGTGTTGGGGTGGAGCGGCACAGCCGGAGCCAGCACCTCGTGGGCAACCTGGCATCCTTGGCCTTCCACTTTCCAGCCCTGCATCTTCTTTTGCTCGACGTTCCAGGGAATGGACCACTTGCGGTTGGTCTTGTGTTCATAGTTTGGACTATCGACCGCCACGGCGCGATTCCCGTCGAGGGTCATCGACGAGGGCAGCACGTGCTCCTCGAATCCGCGGTTCTGTACGAGTTCGGCATAGAGTCCGCCGTCGCCCGCATGGCTGATTTCTTCGAAGAAGATGCCGAAGAGGTTGGGCGAGACGAAGGCTCCACGCTGGTTGAGGTCGATACGGATGGGCTCGGTCTGTGCCGACAAGCCCAGTGTGCACATCAGCAGCGCTGACGAAAGCAGTGTTCGTTTCATGTTTTCTTATAGTTTTGATTTTAGTTTTTTAGATGCCACGCAGAGGCGCAGAGGCGCAGTGACCTCACTCCCCTGAGGAGAGCTGGGCGGAGGGGTCCGCTATGATTTAAGTATTATCTTTACCAAATCGACCGACTCAGCTGCATGAGGTCGCGGTCGTGGTGCTGACGGGGTTCGCACTTGTTGTCCAGAATCATCGATGGGGCCATAGACGGTCGTCACACGAGTGTGTTCGCCAGCCGTAATCGGCTGTGCCTGTGCGGCCGTGGTCATGCCGACGCACAGCAGCAAGGAAAAGAACGCGCGTAGGTTCATAGTGCTTGTGTGTTTAGTTAGATAAAATGAATATTTAGGTGATGCATCCACAAAGATACGAAAATCACATATTATATCCTCTCTTTCACGTATTACAATCGCGTTACACCTGCCGTCACCCGACGCTCTCACGCCCCCTGACAGGCCCTTTGCAACACGACATTCTGCCTCCCAAAACTTCGCAAAATGCCTTGCAAACTGGCAGCAGGCGCACAGCAAAATCAGACAAGAGGCTCTATTACTATATAGACAGGCGTGCGGAAAAAAGTTTAACCTTCGCTGAAAACAATACTCAACTTTCGACAGTTGTGTTTTATACCATGAATAACATTTTCAAGTTCACGCTTTATATTCCCCTTCAGCAGGTAATAAAGCCGTAAGGCTTCCCAATTCATGGTTGCAATAAAAGGAATAATAGAAATGATTGGTGTCCAGCAAAAATCAGTCCCGAAGGGACGACAGACCACAGGCAGGGGTGAAGCGAAGCGCAACCCCTGCTAACGTACATGATAGAAGTGAAGCCCCGAAGGGGCGACAGGCAAAATGAATAGCTTGATATTGAATGTTCTTGTCTTTTATCTGTCGCCCCTTCGGGGCTACATTCCCTCCTTAACACCAAGCAGGGGTTGCGCTTCGCTTCACCCCTGCCTGTGTTCTGTCGTCCCTTCGGGACTTTCCAAGTCCCCTGATACTCAAATACTATCCAATGCCAATGGCAATGGAAAATACAGCAATCTCTTGCTTTTTTTTTACCAGACAGCAATCAATAAGAATAATAATTAGAAATCATTAGAACTCATTCATGGTTTACATTCATGACATTCATGGTATAAAAATATCACATCCACGGTTAACATTCATGTCATCCACGGTATGTATTCAGGTCATCCACGGTATAAACTCAAAATATCATTGATATTTCTACAAATTCCAATGATATTCTTACAAATTGCATTGAGATTTTCAAAAATATCAATGATATTTTGACTTTGGTCGGTGGATTTCGGGTGATTGATGTCAGGATTACAGCAGATTGACGTGCCTGTCAAGCAAAAAAACTTCGCGCTTTTGTTTCCATTTCACCTCACTTTTACGTAAATTTGCAGGGAAGCTAAGGTTTTCCATCACCTCACACAAACAGCAGATGAAGAGAACAATCCCGACGGCGCGACTGACGCTGTGCAGCATGGCAGCAGAAAAACACGGAGGACTGAACTTAACTTTTTCCGACTTTGCACGTAAACAAAGTGTATGACACGCACAGAGTTTGAACGGTCTGTCCGCCAGTTGCGGCCCGAGATGCTGAAGGTGGCTCGGAGCTTTTTCGCGTCGCCCGACGATGCCGAGGACGCTGTGCAGGACGCTCTGGTCAGGCTGTGGCAATATGCCGAGCGGATTGACACCCGTCAGAACGTCGCCGGACTGGCTGTGCGTGTGACGAAAAACTGCTGTGTGAACCTGTGGCGAAGCAGGCAGAAGACCGACAACCAGCCGAGCGACGGAATCGACGCTTCTCCACACGAGCTGCTGGAGGCCGACGAACTGCGGAACGCACTGTTCAAGGCGGTCGATCAGCTGACTCCTCGCGAGCGCGAGCTCTTCACCCTGCGCCAGTGGGAGGGACTGTCGAACGACGACATCGCTCAGCGCACCGGCATCGCGAAAAATTCGGTGAAGGTGATGGTGTCGGGCGCACGGCACAAGCTGATGCAACTGCTACGCCGCTTTTTGGAATCCTAAACAAAGATGACGACCATGACGAGCGAAAACAAGATTCAGCAACTCATCGACCGCTACATGGCTGGTGAGACTTCGCCGACCGACGAACGGGAGTTGGCACGACTGCTCGAAGCCCAGCACGACCTGCCCACCGACTGGGCAGCGGTGCGTGCGATGCTGGGCGAACTGACGCTGGGCGAACTGTGCTTCGACCGTATCGTGGAAAGACGCCGTCGGCGGCTGTGGCTGAGGCGCACGGCATGGGCTGCCGCTGCCTGTGCAGCCATCGTGCTGGCGTTGCTGTTCTGGCCCTCGGACATCGTGCCGACAAAGCCTCGGCAAATCTTCTTGTCCCAAGAAACGGTTCTGACAAAGGCCTGTCTGCCCACAACCACCGACGCTCAGCCGACCACCGTTCCTCCCGAGCCCTCACGACCGATGGCACAGACGCCTGTCCGCCAGGAGCGACAGCCTCAGCCCCAACCGACGGTAGAGGAAGAGCCCTTGCTGGCAGAGGCCGACGTGATGGACGAAGCCATCTATCTCGAGCCCCTGACCGAAGAAATACCTTCCGCCGGAGAGTTGGCGATGAGCATACGCGAACGCGGAGAACGCCTTCAACAAAGAATTAGCAGCCAACGCGCTGAGAATGATTTTAATTTCTAACCCTTAACACCTTTCGACCAATGAAAACCAAGATTTGGACCACACTGATTGCCTGCACACTCATACCTGTGCTTGCCTTTGCCCAACCCAACGTACGGCTGGACAGCCTCGAACGGCTGTTCGAAGCCTCGGGCTTGAAGATTCATCGTTGCCAAAGTAACAGAAGAGGTCCATATATCACCCATACGGAAAGAGTTGATCATGTATGGGAGTGCGACACCAACACCATGCCCCGTGACTACTTTATGCGTTGGGCGAACACCTATTTGGATATTTCCCATGAGGACTGGAAGGGAGATCCATTTCGGCAATGCGACGTGAATGAGGTGGTACGACGTTCACGACAAACCTTCGACAAGCTGATGGAAACGGCGCAAGAAAGTTACCATTTCGAAAAACACAGCGACAAAACCGACACCCTGCTATACAGCATTGCGCTGTCGGGCTTTGGGGGGGACACGCTACGCAGTCATCCATATTTCAATCGACCGGCATATTATGAGAACGCACAAGAAACTGTCAGCCTTAAATTTACAAACTATAACGACCCCTTTTGGGGAAGTAAAACTCTGAGTTACAACCATGAATACAGAATTCCATTACCCGAACAGACCGAACAGTTCTTTAGGACAAAACTGGATGTCAAAGAATTTGAGGCGTTGTTAAAAAAGACCCTGAAGCATCGCCACGTGAAACTACGTCCCGTTCACTGGAAACACGATCCGAGCCTTTCGCCCAATGATTCCAAAGACTATACCCTCCTAGGTATATCTTCACACAACGAAGGCTACGGAGAAACGAGGGGTACAACCTACTACATCCCCGCCTCGGAGGAAGCCTTGGCTTACGAACTGCTCAACAAAGTTCTCTGCCTCACGAAGACGTATGTCGATGCACATCCGACAAACGACTATTATTTCACTCACACACAAGGGTTCGACGGCTGTATGAATGAGATTTTGTCCTGCTGGCTCCACTTTGAAGGAGAGAATAAGGGCAGGCACTCCCTATTGTATCAATTATACGCCTACAAGGATGAGGCTGGCTACTACCTCCTCAGCATCGTCACCGACGGCGACGTGTTGATTCCGCGTCGCTGGCCGCGACTGAAGTCGTGGGTGAACGGAGTGAGAAAGGAGTGGTGACAAAAAAAGCCTCCCCGCAGACTTCCAATGAGGAAACTGGGGGAGGCTTTGAAGTGCAATGCCGCTTGCTTAGGCTTCGCCGGGGTTCATGTTGAACGGCGCGATGGTAGCTCCCGGACGGGGCTGCTGACGCTGTTGCAGCTGGATTTCGCCAAACTGCTGTTCATACTTCTGCAGGTTGTCCTGCAGGGCGAAGAGGAGTCGCTTGGCGTGTTCGGGAGCCATGACGACACGGCTGCGCACTTCGGCTTTCTGCATGCCAGGCATCATGCCGACGAAGTCGAGAATAAACTCGCTGGAAGAGTGGGTGAGGATGGCGAGGTTGCTATACACGCCTTGTGCCACCTCGGGCTTCAGCTCAATCTGAAGCTGCTTGTTTTGCTGTTCGTTTGCCATAGGAATGTCTATATTATATGTATTAAGTGGTGCAAAGTTATGGATATTTTTTGGATTATTCGTAACTTTGCACCGCTTTTTTGGTAGAAAGAGATGACTGACAGCACGACGACAACACTTTCGAGGACGGACGTGCTGCTGGAGCGTGTGCGTTCCGGCGGCACGGATTGGTCGTTGCGCGAACAGGTGGAGTTGGCTGTACGGCTGGCTGTACCTGCCATCCTTGCACAGATTTCCAGCATCGTGATGGAGTATATCGACGCGTCGATGGTGGGTCATCTCGGAGCTGCCAGCTCGGCGAGCATCGGTCTGGTGGCCACGACGACGTGGCTGTTCTGGGGACTGGGCAGCGCTGCATCGACCGGTTTTTCGGTGCAGGTGGCACATAAGATTGGCGGCAACGACCCTGTGGGTGCGCGGGCTGTGCTCCGGCAGTCGCTGGTCGCCTGCCTCATCTTCAGCCTTGTGCTCATGTCGGTGGGCATCGCCATCAGCGACCGACTGCCCTACTGGCTGGGCGGCAGCGAGGACATCGCACACGAAGCCACCATGTACTTCCTCATCTGTGCGCTCTCCATGCCGGTGTTCCAGTTCCATTTCCTGACAAGCAGCATGCTGCGCTGCAGCGGCAACGTGAAGGTGCCCAGCCTGCTCAACATCCTCATGTGTGTGCTCGACGTGGTGTTCAACTTCTTCCTCATCTTCCCCACACGCGAGGTCACGCTGGGCGATCGCGTCGTCACCGTCCCTGGTTTCGGACTCGGAGTGGCTGGTGCAGCCCTAGGCACGATGCTGGCTGGTTTTATCATCAGCCTGCTGCTGTTCTATTTTCTCTGCTTCCGTTCGGCCCACCTGCGCATCTTCGGCCGCAACATCTGGCGGCAGACCACCTGGCGACATTTCGTGCCGACGAACATGGTGCTGCGCAAAGCCATCAAAATCAGTATGCCCATCGGGTGTGAACGAACCATCATGACGGGGGCACAAATCACCTCGACGATGATTGTCGCACCGCTCGGCATGATGGCCATCGCCGCCAACTCGTTCGGCATCAACGCAGAGAGTCTGTGCTACATGCCTGGCTACGGAATTGCCGACGGCGCCACGACCCTCGTCGGACAGAGCATTGGTGCCAAGCGTCAGGACCTGGCGCGACGCTTTGCCCACATCACGGTCGTGATGGGCATCTGCGTCATGGCGGTGATGGGGGTGGTGATGTATCTGGCTGCACCCGCGATGATGGGTGTGCTGACCCCCGTTCCCGAAATCATCGAACTGGGCACCGAAGCCCTGCGCATCGAGGCCTTTGCCGAACCGATGTTCGCTGCCGCCATCGTCTGCTACGGCGTGTTCGTCGGTGCCGGCGACACGCTCGTGCCGAGCACGATGAACCTGTTCGCCATTTGGGCCGTGCGCATCACGCTGGCCATCGCCCTTGCTCCGGTGATGGGACTCAACGGCGTGTGGCTCGCCATGTGCATCGAGCTGAACCTGCGCGGCATACTCTTCCTCCTGCGTCTGCGAAGCAAGCGCTGGATCCCTAAAGATCTCCGAAAATTATCTTCAACATGAATATTATCCAAAACCAACACTTCGAAGGCGAACGTCCGCTCTTTGAAAGCCACGACCTGCGCCTGGAGCAGGTGACCATCGGCGAGGGCGAAAGTGCCATCAAGGAATGTAGCAACATCGAAGCAGAGAACTGCTATTTCGAGGGGAAATACCCCTTCTGGCACGTCCACGGTTTCCGCATCGAGAATTGCCACTTCGCTGTCGGCGCACGTTCCGCCCTGTGGTACAGCGACCACCTCGTGATGAGGAACACACGCATCGACGGCCCGAAAATGTTCCGCGAAATGGAGAACATCGAACTGGAGAACGTCACCATCAACGATGCCGACGAAATCTTCTGGCGCTGCCGCGACATCCGTGCCAAGAACCTCGAACTGCACGACGGAACCTATCCTTTCATGTTCTGCGAAAGGGTGTTTATCGACGGTCTGAAGAGCGATTCGAAGTACGTGTTCCAGTATTGCAAAAACATCGAACTGCACAACGCCCACATCGTGACCAAGGACTCGTTCTGGGAATGTGAGAATATTACCATCTGTGACTCGCACCTCGACGGCGAATACCTGGCATGGCACTCGAAGAACGTGCGCCTCGTGCGCTGCCACCTGGCGGGCGAACAGCTGCTGTGCTATGCCGACCGGCTGATTTTGGAGGACTGCACCTTCGACGCTCAGTGCGACCGTGTGTTTGAGTACAGCAACGTCCAGGCCAACATTCGCGGTCATATCGAGAACATCAAGAACCCGACCAGTGGCCACATCATCGCCGACAGCATCGGCTCCGTCACCATCGACGAAAACATCAAACAGCCAGCCGACTGCGTGATTGAGACCCGCCAAGCACTTTCTAACTAAATATACCTATGGATTGTATTTTTGATGAATTTGTCCCGCGCCGCGGCAGCGACTGCTACAAGTGGGACTTGGCCGACGGCGACGACGTGCTGCCGCTGTGGGTTGCCGACATGGATTTCAAGGCTGCACCGTGCATTCAGCGCGCCCTGCAGAAACGTGTGGAACATGGTGTGTTCGGCTACGAACGTGTGCCAGAGGCATATTACAAAGCCGTACAGCAATGGTTTCAGAAGCGTCATGGATGGAAGATCGAGCGCGAGTGGATGATCTACACCACGGGGGTCGTCCCTGCACTGTCGGCCATTGTGCGTGCCATGGTCATGACAGGCGACAAGGTGCTGCTCACCACCCCCGTCTATAACTGCTTCTTCTCCTGCGTTCGCAACAACGGCGCCGAAGTGCTCGACAGCCCGCTCCGCGTAGGCGACGACGGTATGTACCACATCGACTGGGCCGACTTCGAGGAGAAATGTGCCGACGAGAAGTGCGTGGCTTACATCCTGTGCAACCCTCACAACCCGGGTGGCCGCGTATGGAGCAAGGACGAACTGCAGAGGATTGGCGAGATTTGCCGCCGTCACCATGTGCTGGTGGTCAGCGACGAGATCCACAACGAGCTGGTCATGCCAGGTTACACGTACACTCCTTTCGCCAGCGTTTCGAAGGAGAACGAAGAGCACTGCGTGGTGTGCACGTCGGCATCGAAGTCGTTCAACATCGCCGGTCTGCAGATGGCCAACATCACCTGCCCCGACCCTGCCCTGCGCCGCCGCATCGACCGCGCCATCAATATCCACGAAACCTGCGACGTGAACCCCTTTGCGCCCGTCGCCACCATCGCTGCCTACAGCGACGAGGGAGCCGAGTGGCTGCGTGAACTGAACTTATATATAAAAGGTAACTACGACTGCCTGGCGCAGGCCTTGAGTACGCTCAACGCCCAACACCCCACCCTCGACCTTCGCCTCATGCCCCTCGAAGGCACCTACCTGGCTTGGGTCGATTGCAAAACGCTCTGCGCCCATCTCGGCACCACCTGCAAGGGACTGGAAGAGCGCCTCGTGCGCGAGGCCCGCGTGTGGTTCAACGAAGGTTCGATGTACGGCCAGAGCGGCGAAGGCTACCTCCGCATCAACCTCGCCTGCCAGCGTAGCACGCTGCAGGAGGCCCTGCGACGCTTCGCAGATTTTGTGAAATAGCAGATATCGTTCGGTCATACGAGCAGAATGGTGCTTCATCGATTCTGCCATGACGAGAAGAGGTCGGATGTTGACCTGACAGTTCAAAATCCCCCTCTGGCGACAGGCCAGAGGGGGATTTCCGTTGGTTTGGAATTGGTGGGTAGGAAAGCCGTCATGAGCTTTCCGACCTTTTTCATTTCTTCAGCACCTTACGGCCACCGACGATGTAGATGCCGCGAGGCAGGCCCTCAAGCGTGTCGGCGATGCGACGGCCCTGCAGGTCATAGACAGCCGTGTCGGTGGGGATGCCTTCCGTCGGTTCGCCGGCCAGCAGTGTGTCGATGTCGGTCGGGATGTCGGGCGTGCCGCCGCCGTAGAAGTACAGGCGGAAGTTGTCGAAACATACCCAGTAGGCCGAGTTGGCCACACGGGCTCGCAGACCGATGCGCAGCGATCCGCCATCGGGCACGCAGGTGTAGCTCACTTCGTTGTCGTAAAGATTCTTGGCAAAGTGGGCTGCAGCCGAGGACATGCCGTCGGGGATGTAGAGATTGTCCTTGCCCTGCTGCACGTCGCCGTCGTGGAGCTTCGTTGTGCTGCCGCCCTGTGCGATGTGGCAGATGTTGACAGCTTGGTCGGCGATGTAGAGCTGTGCCGACACGTTGTTGCGGCCGTTGTCGTAGTCCGACATGGCTACCGAATACGATCCTGGGCGCTGGAAGGCCTGGGCCATCAGCTTATAATTGCCGCTGGGCATGAAGTCCAGAATCTGGTAGAAGTCGAATGTACGCTCGAAGTATTCGTTGCAGGAGTAGTTGAACGTCGGATTGTCCGACCATCCACCTGTACCGTCGATGGCGGCATTGTCAATCATGAAGGTGAGGTCGAAGGGGCGCTCAGGATTGGTCGGTGTGACACTCGAGAGGAAATGGCTGGCAGCCAGGCGCGCGTCGGTGATGAGCGGACGGACGTCGGCGGCTGTGACGGCAGCTTTCGATTGCGCCTCGATGTCCTGCAATGTGCTTTCGAGGGTCTGGTCGGCACCGGTCACGTTCTCGGTGTGACCGACGCGCTTCAGTTTGCGAATCTGAGCGATGAGCTCGCGAAGATTGGTCTGGAAGGCCTGCTTGACGCCCTTCTCGAACGATTCGATTTCGTCGGCACGCAGCAGAATCCAGCGCTGGTCCTCGGCCGAATCGTAGAGATTGACCGTGCGCGAGGACACCGTGCCGTTGGCATTGGCGGCAAAGGCATGGGGCGAATTGGAATTCTCGGGATGGATGAACCAGAATCCGCGCACCTTCTGGCTGCCGACAACCACGTCGTTGCGTCCGCGTATCACGTGGAAGTTCTCGTTGTTGGTGACGGTCGTGCAGCTGCGACCACGGAATCCGTTCACACCGTCGGAGGTATAGGAGATATAGTGGCCGGTCGAGGCATTGCGCACCTGATAGTACTGGTTGCTGCCTGTGAAGCTGACATACCACGCAGCGTTTTCGGTCGAGGCGAGGTCGCCCTGGTCGATAGCTTTCCACGCGAGACGTCCGTCGGCCTCTTCCACGAGGTAGGAGTCGTAGAGACCGTTGTCCGTCTTCTCGTTCTTGATGTAATACTTCTGACCATCCTCCTGCACGAGCACGTAGGCTGGCAGACAGAAGCCGCCGCCGTAGTAGTTGACAGGCACCAGTCCGTCCTCCATCATGCCCTGCACGATGGTCGAGCTGGCGATATACACGGCCTGAATGTCGTTCCAGGTCTTCGGACCAGCCCAGGCTCCAGCGTCGAGGTGGGCACCATTGAAGGCATATTTGTTCTCCCAGACGGCCGTTCCGCCGCCACCTTCTTCATAGACACCGCTGAACGGGCGGAAGCCCCAGTGGCCGTTGTCATAGGCTCCGGTGACGACAAGGTCGTCGCGATTTTCCCAGAAACGCAGGGCAGCGTTGGCACGTTCTCCGGCCCAGTCGCCGTTCATGCTCGTGCGGAGCCACGACGTCTCCCAGCCGCCCCAGATGCCCAGCGTGCCGCAACCGACGCCGTGCTGCATTTCGTGCAGACACGTACCTGAGCGCTGGCCCATATTAGTGCCCATGCGCATGTTGCCGCCGTAGCCGCAGTCGGCAGTCGGTGTACCAGGACTGTAGTTACAGGTGACGTGGAAACCGCGGATGCTGGTGTAGTTGGTCCACCAGTTGCAGGCGTCGGTCAGTGCTGTGGTGATACGTTCGTTCTGCTCGACAGGTGCACCGTTGGCGATGTAAGTATAGGTAACGTCTCCCTGCGGCAGGGTTGACATCTTGATCACGTCGCCATAGCCCACGGCGTAGTTCTTCGTCATGGCGTAGGCACGGATGTAATAGACCGTGGCAGGCTTCATCGGCATGCGGTAAATGCGGCCGTTGTAGTCGAGATAGTCCGTACTGCATTGGTCGAGCACGGTCGGTTCGGGGTTAGTCTCGCTGTAGCAGAAGCCCTGTTCGAGGATGTTCGACGTGTTGCCACTGACCGTCATACGGCCGAAGGCTTCGATACAGCCGCGGGCATAGCGGGGGTCGGTCTTGACCACAGGGGCTGTGCCACTGCCGTTGGTCACCATGTAGAGGCGGTATGCACGTTCCAGATTCTCGACCTCGACAGCCATCTGCGACTGTGTGCTGTTGAGGTTGTCGTTGACAGCCTTGGCCTGGTTGATGGCGTTGAGGAACTTGTCTGCCCCTTCGAGCGAACCCGCTCCGTAGCGGGTCTCTGCCTGGTCGATGGCTGCCTGGAGGCTGGCAAAGGCTGCGGCCGACTGTTCGGCATCCTGCTTGAGGGTGCGCAGCGGGGTGGAGACAGCTGTATAGCCGTCGGCGTTCGTCTTCTTCAGCTCTGCCTTCGCCTTGTCGATGGTGTTTTCGAGCTGTGTGCGTATGGATGCTTCCATCTTTAACGGAAGGACAGATTCGGCCCATTCGATGTAGCGGCGCAGTTCGGCTTGGTAGTCGGCGAAGCTGCCGCCCGCATAGAGCAGTTCGAAGTTATCGACAGCCAGCCAGTTGCCCGTTGCTCCGATGGCAGTAAAGCCAATCGTAGCGTCCTGTTCGATGTTGGTGAAGACGAGTTCGTACGTGCCGTCTTTGTTGACAGGCGTCTGTCCGAGATTGCCGACTATCCAGGCATTCTGCTGCGTAGCGTCACTTCCTTCCTGGATGTTGTGTGCAGCAGCACGCAGTATATAGACGCCAAGTCCGAGGTTCTTGACGGTCTGGAGCAGCGAAGCGTCGCCCACGGCGTTGCCCACTTCGACCCATTTTTCTACGTAAACCGTACCTGCCTTCAGTCCGAAAGCCTGATTGCCTTGCGTTTTCATGCCGACGTTCACCCAGCCTTCGAAACCTTTCTCAAAGCTACGGTTGGTCAACAGGTCGCTACGGTCCAGCGGATGGTCGATAGAAACCGATTCCAGGTGGTAAGTCTCGATAGCCGCCAGCAGTGCGGTGTTGGCTGCGGTGAGTTGATTGGCTGTCGAGGCAGTGTTGTTGAGCACAGCTTCTGCCTCGGCGATGGCTGTCTGGAGATTGGCAGCCCCAGCCCCGCCTTCGCTGACCCAGCGGCGTGCCTCGGCGATGGTGGCACTGAGGTCGTCGCGGATGGGCTGCAAACCGGTACCTTTATATATAATACGTACGCGTTGCCAGTTGAGCCACTGGGTGGCAGTGGTCATGCGCAGGCTGATGGTCAGCCGTGTGTCGGCATCGACGATGACGTTGCGTGCCACGGCTTCGGCGTCGGGGTGGCAGATTGCCTGCGCAGCCGACTGCATGTTGTCGGGGCGCAGCCAGTCCTCACCCGCAGCCCAACCGTTGCCGTTGGCCGTATTTCCGACCAGGAAGTTGAGCTTTGTCATCAGGGGAACCTCGGCGGTGACGGTGTTGGTGGACGCTGCCGTCAGCACGGGAGCCGCTCCTGTGCCGTCTTCGCGGTAGAGGCTGCGGAAGCAGACGTCGTAGAGTCCGGCGGGAATGCTCTGCGACTGAGTCAGGGTCAGGGTGCCATGGAACTTTTCAAATTCGCCCCAGTCGAAAGTCTGAGCCGCAGACACCCAGCGGGTGTTCACCCCTGCACCAGCCATGTCGGCGTTGGTGAAGAGGAAGGACACGTCGAGCGGACCGGCGATGTCGGCAGCGGCAGCCACAAAGAGGTCCTTGGCGGCACTTTGCAGTTGAGCCACCGTGGCCGACGTGTTGTCATACACCGTCTTTGCAGCGTTGATGGCCTCAGCATAGTCGGCCTGTTTTCCGCTGGCGGCAACGGCTTCATAGACATCAAAGAGCTGTTTCTGAGCCTTGTATCGGGCGTACGCACCGCCCGTGATGCTGGTTTCCTTGACGAAGGCCCAGGTTGTCACGCCAGCCCCCTGCGTCAGTGTCAGGTGGCCACCGGTCGTCCAGGCCAGGTCGAGCAGCTTTGCCTGAACCGTGTTCTTCAGCGTATAGACGTGGCTTCCGCTCTTTGTTTCGGTGTAGGCAAAAGAATAGTTGCTGGTCTGGTCCGCATAGACGTCGTAGGCAGTCTGGCTGGGGCACGAGATATACTTGTCGGCAAAGGTCTGAAGTCTGATGCTCACGTTGCTGCCACTGACGAAGGCGTACGCGCGATGCGCCGTCGAGGCCTTCGTGTCGGAGCTGTTGAGGCGGGTGGCACACGCATTCGTGTTCCAGTCCATGCCGTTCGTCACGAACGCGTCGGCTTCGACATTATACAAATAGACGGTTGTCGAAGAACTGAGTCCCGACAAGTTCTCACCTGGCACCTCGGGTGCCTTCCATTCCTGAGCGACAGCTGTCAGCGACAGCGCAAAGCCCACAATCATGGAGAAGAAGCTTTTCTTTTTCATTAATGGAGTTAGTTAGATTGTGATAGGTGTCTTGTTGAGGTGCCGTCTGCCAGGTATCCATTCAGAAGGTGCGCAGCAAGGCGACGAAAACTGCCATGTTTTCACGGTGCAAAGTTACGACATCTTATGCAAACGGAGATGCAATAATAATTCAGAATGCAATAAAAATACGTCATCTTTGCACTAAAAATCGACAAAACACGAAATATAAAGTACAAAGGACGAGGTACAAAGGACAACGAAGGAAAGTGCTTAGAACATAATACAACGAAGAAAAACATGGAAAGCCCTCTCAGTCATGACAGCTGAGGGGACTTTCTGAATTGATTCGTTGTACGTTGTACTTTGTCTTTGTACTTGCTACGGGAGCTTGAAGTTGACAGGCAGGGTGTAGCGGGTGTTGACAGGCTGTCCGTTCTTCGTGCCTGGGTTCCAGCCACGCAGCTGCTTAACTGCGCGCACAGCCTCGGCATCGAGTCCCGGGCTCACGCTCTTCATCACCTTCACGTCGCCCACTTTTCCGTTGGTCTGTACGACAAACGAGACAATGACTCGGCCCTGCACTCCCTTCTTCATTTCCTTCTTCGGATACTCGAGTTCGCGGCTCAGTACACGGCCGATGGCCTCTACGCCGCCAGGGAAGGTAGGCATGACGTCGGGCTGATCGACCACATCGGCACCTGAGCCTCCAACGTGTTCATCGAGTTCTGCAACAACGACGGAGTCCGTTGCTCCGTCCGTCGCTACCTGTGCCTGCGTCGTGGCGGCAGCCAGCATCAGCCCGCAGGCCAGCAAACAGTGTTTTGTGTTCATAAGTATTAAGTTTTTTGGTTTTTTAAGTTTCATTCTACGCTTCACGTTTCCCCGCTTCACACTTTGATTTTGTCAAATCCTTCGCCAAACACACCGGCGGCTGCGGTCTGTGTGATGAAGGCGGTGGGGTCGATGCTCTGCACCATGCGGAAGATTTCGACCGACTGGCTGCGTCGTGCCACCACCATGATAATTTCGACATCGTCGCCACTGTAGCCGCCGTTTCCGTGGATGAGGGTGACGCCGCGGTGCAAGTCGTGGAGCAGGGCCTGGCGAATGCGTTCGTGCCGTCGGCTGATGATGAAGAACTGGACGGACTGATGCGCCAGGTTGAGCACGTAGTCAACCAGATACGACAGCACAAACATCGTCGTGAAACCGAACACTACGCGTTTCCAGTCGTGGAAGATAAAGTAGAGCGAAGAGATGATGATCAGGTCGCAGAGCAGAATCATGCGGCCCATCGATACGTTCTTATACTTCGTGACGATGGCGGCAATGATGTCGGTACCGCCCGTCGAACCTTGGTGTTGGAAGATGAGTCCCAGTCCGACGCCGCAAAGTCCGGCGCCGATGATGCACGCCATGAAGTCTTGCCCTTCGCCCAGTATCTGCGGCAGTTGTCCGCTGTCGTCGCGGAACAGGGCCTGCAGCACCGTCAGCAGGAGGGAGAGGACGGTGAAGCCGTAGATGGTCTTGATGCAGAACTTCAGCCCCAGCGTCTTGATGGCGGCGAGGATGAGCAGGGCATTGACGGTGAAGTAGGTGTACTGCATCTCCACACCGGTCAGATAATAGACGATGGCTGAGATACCGGTGAGTCCGCCCGAAGCAATTTCGTAGGGCAGCAGGAAGGCGGTCCATCCGAGGGCGTAGAGACCCAGGCCGAAGGTGATGACGACGTAGTCCTCCACTTCGTTCCACAGCTTGCTGCGGCTCGTGCTGCCCAAGGGGGTCGATACCTTGTGCCAGTTGCGCGGTTTGAGTTTATTGACCATGGAATTTGTCTAAGCCTGATTTGAGGAAAGCCTTGTAGGCATCAATGTCTTCGTCGTAGGCACGCGAGGCCGTGAGGGGATGTCCGTCGGCATCGAGCAGCACGTAGAAGGGCTGTGCGTTGGCGCCGAACTTGTGGCTTTGGAGCCAGCTCCACTTGTCGCCCACGGTGCGCAGCTTGCGCTCCTGTCCGCCGTCATCGACGACGTAGGGCTCGGGCAGCGGTGTCTTCTCATCGACATAGAGCTGAATGAGCACATAGTCTTCGGTCATCGTGCGTGCCACCTCGGGGTCGGTCCAGACGGCAGCCTCCATCTTGCGGCAGTTGACGCAGCCGTAGCCGGTGAAGTCGATCATCACGGGCTTGTGGTTGTTGCGGGCGTATGCCATGCCGGCTTCGTAGTCGGTGAACATGGGGCGCACCTCAGCCTCGGGCTGCAGGTTGAAGTCCTGTGTCTTCATCGGCGGGGCAAAGGCACTGACCGCCTTGAGCGGAGCGCCCCACAGACCGGGCAGCATATAGACGGCGAAGGCCAGCGAAATGAGTCCGAGGAAGAAACGCGTGACGCCCACACGGCCGCCGTCTTCCTCGGGGTCGTCGTGCGGGAAATGGATGAAGCGCAGCAGGTAGAGGCCCAACAGGCCGAAGATGACAATCCAGAGGGCGAGGAAAGTCTCGCGGTCGAGGATGTGCCAGCTGTAGGCCAGGTCGGCGACAGAGAGGAACTTCAGCGCGAAGGCCAGTTCGATGAAGCCCAGCACCACCTTCACCGTGTTCATCCAGCCGCCCGAGCGCGGCATCTGCTTCAGCCACGAGGGGAACATGGCAAACAGGGTGAAGGGCAGGGCAAGGGCGATGGCAAAGCCGAGCATACCGATGGTCGGTGCGACGTAGCTGCCGGTGGTGCTCACTTCGACGAGCAGGAAGCCGATGATGGGGCCGGTGCACGAAAAGGAGACGAGCGTGAGGGTGAATGCCATGAGGAAGATGCCGAGCAGTCCGCCGGTCTTCTCCGCTTTCGAATCGACAGCATTGCTCCACTTCGCCGGCAGTTGCAGCTCGAACGCACCGAAGAACGACGCCGCAAACACGACGAGCAGGAGGAAGAAGAAGATGTTGAACACGGCGTTCGTGGCCAGGGAGTTGAGCGCACTGGCACCGAAAATGGCGGTGACGAGCAGGCCGAGCGCCACGTAGATGACGACGATGCTCAGTCCGTAGATCCAGGCGTCGCGGATGCCTTTCTTCTTGTCGCCGCTACGCTTGAGGAAGAAGCTCACCGTCATCGGGATGATGGGCCACACGCAGGGCGTCACCAGGGCGACGAGACCGCCGACCAGGCCCAGCAAAAATATTTTCCACAGCGAAACATCGCCGCTGCCGCCAGGCATCGATCCGGCATCTGTTCCCGCTTCGAGGGCACGCAACTCCTCGACGACGGGTTGCCAGAGCAGGGACGATGCCGAAGCATCTGCACCGTCAACATTCCCCGTCGCCTCCGAGGGAGGGGTGTTGGCAGCACTGTCGGCATCGGTGGCGAGCTCATCTTTCGCATTCGCCTCGTCCGCCTTCACATCCGCTGGTTTCTCCTCTGCCTTGGTGGCGGCTGGGGCAGCCGTACCCTTCTGGCTGACCTCGACGTTGGTCGGAGGCAGGCACATCTGGTCGTTGCACGCACCATACTGCAAGTAGCCCTCCACCGCGTAGGGACCTCCGTCGAGCTTGAGTCGCTGCACGAAGCGGCCTTTCTTCTCGAAGTAGTACACCTCGGCCTCGAACATATCCTCGTAGTGCTTGATGACGTTGCCCACGGGCTGGAGCGTACCGTCCAGACGGCAGCCCGTCAGTTTCTCGGCGGTGAACGTCGCCGGTGTGGGTCCGTCGGGCACGACCTGCGTCGAATACATGTGCCATCCGGCATCAATCACCGCGTCGAACACCAGTTCGGCCTGCGTGTCCGACACTTGTTTCAGCTGTTGGGTGACCTTCACGACCTGCGGCTGCGCCGTTGCCGTCGTCACACACAGCAGAAGGCAGAGCACGACGCCTGCCCATCCCATCTTTGGGTGTTTCATCTTTTTGATTTTGAAAATTTTCTGCAAAGGTAAGAAATTCGGTTTTCTTACGAAAATTTCGCACACGAAAAATACAGAAACTCCCCACCGACGGCCCTGCCTTCGCGATGGAAAATCGGAGGATGGGCGGTGAAAAAGCGACGGGTGTGCCCTCGAAACTCGGCAGCGCTGCGCTCGAAAGTCGGCAGCGCTGCGCTCGAAAGTCGGCGGGTGCGCCAAGAAAAGTCAAAATATCATTGATATTTGTAGAAATACCAGTGATATTTTTACAAATTCCATTGAGATTTTTGAAAATATCAGTGATATTTTGAGTTTAGAGGGGCGCGTCAACGGAATTGAAGCGGACAGTGGCTGAGTTTGAGGGGCAGAGGAACTGAGGTTGAAGGGAACAGTGGCGGAGCTTGAAGGGCGGGAGGGTTGGTTTTACTGCGTTAATTGGGCAGAAAAATTGTGCGGGCGAAAAAAAATTTGTAACTTCGCTGCCGACTTCCGACCGAGGACACGGACGCCGCGTCCGCAAGAAACTGGGAGCGCGGGGTGCCCCATTCCCCATCGACATCGACGTTTATACCTAACACATAGCACAGCATGAAGAACGAAAAAATCTGCCAACGCGTGGAACAACTGCGCGAGTGGATGCGCCGACAGGGCATCCAGGCTTTCATCACACCCTCCACCGACCCCCACTCGGGGGAGTATGTCCCCAACCACTGGCACAGCCGCGAATGGATCAGCGGGTTCAACGGCAGTGCCGGAACGGCTGTCGTCACGACCTCCCCCGACCCCTCCCAAGGAGGGGAGTTCGCCGCTCTGTGGACCGACAACCGCTATTTCCTCGCCGCCGCAGAACAGCTGGACGGCACGCCCTTCGAACTGCAGAAACTGGGACTGGAAGGCACACCGACCATCGCGGAATGGATTGCCGCAAAGTACAAAGTACAAAGTACAAAGTACAACGAGGGTGCTGAAAGGTTGAAGGTGGGCATCGACCCCACTTGCTACACCGTCAGCGAGGCGGAAGCCTTGAAACAGGAACTTTCCACTTTTCACATTTCACTTTCCACATGCCCCGATCCCTTCGCCGAGATCTGGACCGACCGCCCCGCCATTCCGCAGAACCCCGTCGAGCTGCACGCACTGGAATATGCCGGCGAGAGCGTCGGCTCGAAGCTGTGTCGCATCCGCAGCGAGATGCAGAAGCAGGGTGCCGAGGCTGTCGTCGTCGGCATGCTCGACGAGGTGGCGTGGGCACTCAACCTGCGCGGCACCGACGTCGATTACAATCCCGTCTTCGTCAGCTACCTCGTGGTGGGCTCCGACAGCGCTACCTTATATATAAATAAGGAGAAACTCACCGACCCCGTGTCGGCCTACCTGCACGACGAAGGCATCGACGTCCGACCCTACGAGCAGATATTCAGCGACTTGAAGCAGATGGATGTGCCGGTGCTGATTCAGCCCGACAAGACCAACCTGCAGGTGCGACAGAGCCTGAGCCAGCCCGTGCTGGGCCAGTGCCCCGTCACCGGCATGAAGATCATGAAGAACGAGACCGAACGCCAGGGCTACCGCTCGGCGATGCTCAAGGACGGCATCGCCATGGTGAAGTGGATGAAGTGGGCACTCGAAGCCATTCCAAAGGGAGGACAGACCGAACTGTCGCTGTCGCGCAAACTCTACGCTTTCCGCGCCGAACAACCACTCTTCCGCGGCGACAGCTTCGAGACCATCATGGGCTACGGCCCGCACGCCGCCATCGTCCACTACGAACCCTCAGCCGAGACCGACATCGCGGTGGAGCCTCACGGCCTGCTGCTCTGCGACTCCGGCGGACAATACCTCGACGGCACGACCGACATCACCCGCACACTGCCCTGCGGTCCGCTCACCTGGGAGGAACGACGCGACTACACCCTCGTGCTGCGCGGCTGGATCAACCTCGCACGGGTGAAGTTCCCGCGCGGCACCTACGGCAGCCAGCTCGACTGCCTCGCCCGTGCCCCGATGTGGGAATTTGGCATGAACTACCTGCACGGCACAGGTCACGGCGTCGGCCAGTACCTCTGCGTGCATGAAGGTCCCCACCAGTTCCGCATGAACTATATGCCCTGGCCCCTCGTACCCGACATGACCATCACCGACGAACCAGGCATCTACATCGCCGGCAGTCACGGCGTGCGTCACGAAAACACCATGCTGGTGGTCGATGCACAGCTGCGCGAGACGGAGGGCAGCGAGGGCCTCACCTTCGGCCCCTACTATCAGTTCGAGCAACTGACGCTGTGCCCTATCCTCACCGGCCCCATCGTCCGCGAGATGCTCCAGCCCGAGGAACTGGCGTGGTTCAACAGCTACCAGCAGCAGGTCTATGACCGCCTCGCCCCAGAGCTCGACGACGAACACCGCCAGTGGCTCCGCGAAGCTACCCAGGCCATCTGAGCCACGAACATGGACCGCGCCACCTTCGTCAGCCATCAGCCCTTCGCAGGCGAGAAGAAGCCCTCGATGCTGCGTCGGCGGGTAGGCCACGACTACCAGTCGCGCTGCATCTACCTCCTCACGCTGACCGTCGAAGGCCGCCAGCCCCTGCTCGGCACCCTGCACGGACTGGAGGAAACCGACACGCCGTATGTGGAGCTGACGCCGCTGGGACGCTGCATCCGTGAAGAATGGGTAGCAGTCAGCCAACATCATCCCGAGGTTTCATCTATGGCCCTCCAGGTCATGCCCGACCATCTGCATGGCATCCTTTTCGTCCGTGAGCCGATGAGTCAACACCTCAGCATGATTATCAAAGGCTTTAAGGCTCGCTGCAATCAACATTACCGCCGTCTCTTCCACATTCCCCTGCCCTCCGAAGGCACCGTCTCTGCAATCATGTCACCCTATGCTGCGACGCCGTCGCAGCAAAGAAAACCTGATTTACGCGGGCCGCAAAGGAACAACGATGATAGAGAAACCAGGGACAACAATCAAGGAAGCCGCGGGGAAAATCGAAGCAAAGGCCTCCTCTGGAGCCACGGCTACAACGACCACATCCTCGAGGGGAGGGGCGAGCTGGACCGCTGGTTTGCCTACCTGCAGGACAACCCGCGGCGTCTGGCCATCCGACGTGCACACCCCGACTTCTTCCGCGTGCGCTTCGGCGTGCGCGTGGGCGGCCAGGAATTCGCCGCCATCGGCAACCGTTTCCTCCTCGACTATCCCGACAAACGCCAGGTGCAACTGACACGTAGCCTGAGCGAAACGCAAATCAAGGCTGAGGTGCAGAAACACCTGCTGCTGGCACAACGAGGCAGCGTGCTCGTGTCGCCAGCCATCTCCCGCGGCGAACAGGCCGTGATGCGGGCTGTGCTCGACGCCCGCCTGCCCCTCATCTTCCTCACGCCGTGGGGATTCAACGAGTTCTCGAAGCCAGGGCATCAGTACTTCGAAGCCTGTGCCGACGGCCGCTTCCTCATCCTCGCGCCGTGGCCGCACGAAAACCAGCGCATCGCGCTCAGCCGCGAGATGTGCCTCACTCTCAACAACATGACTAACAACATCTGCAATCAAACATCAGAATATGGCTTTAATTAAGACTGTCTGCGGCCTGTCCCCACGCTGGGGCAAGGACTGCTATTTCTCAGAAAACGCGACCATCGTCGGCGATGTCACGATGGGCGACCAGTGCACGGTGTGGTTCAACGCCATCGTGCGCGGCGATGTCAACTACATCCGTATCGGCAACCGTGTGAACATTCAGGACGGCTCGTGCCTGCACACCCTCTATCAGAAGGCCGCCATCGAGATCGGCGACGACGTCACCATCGGACACAACGTGACCTTGCACGGCTGCACGGTGAAGAACTGCGCCCTCATCGGCATGGGAGCGACGGTGCTGGACAACGCTGTGATTGGCGAAGGGGCCATCATCGCCGCCGGCGCACTCGTGCTGAAAGGCACGCAGGTGGGCGACGGCGAGTTGTGGGGCGGCGTACCCGCCAAGTTTATCAAGAAGGTGGACCCCGAGCAAGCCCGCGAACTCAACCAGGGCATCGCCAGCCACTACATCATGTATGCCGACTGGTATCGCGACACACCGCAGCCCGAGATGCCGTAAACTCACCCTCCGACACTCGGCAACTGACAGCGAAAGCGCCCGACACATGCAGTGGTCGGGCGCTTTTGCTTTACTCTTTTTTCTTATAATTTGCACTTTTTACGCAGAAATGTCTTTCATTTTAGCATTTTTGTCCATAGAATGCAGGCTTTTTGAATTTTTTCCGTAACTTTGCAAACCGAATATACACGACAGTGTAAGTATTAATTTTAGGACAACTGACTCTTATTATTTTCTGATGAAACAACGATTAACCAGGAAACTGGCCTTCGCTGCTTTTTTGTTGTTGGCAGGTGTGCAATGGGCTGTGGCCCAGACCCAAGTATCGGGCACGGTGCTGTTTGCCAGCGACGGCGAGCCTGTGATGGGTGCCAGCGTGCGTGTGCCAGGGACAACCACTGGTGCGGCAACTGATATAAATGGCAAATTCTCGTTCACCATTCCCGAAGGCACATCGACCACAATCGAAGTCACCTATCTGGGCACGCAGACCGTGCGTGTGACCGGACGGCAGGGCATGACCATCCGCCTGAAAGACAACGTCGAGGAGGTGGAAGAAGTGGTGGTGACCGGTATGCAGCGCATGGACAAGCGACTGTTCACCGGTGCCGCCGTGAAGGTGAGTGCCGAGGATGCCAAGCTGGACGGTGTGCCCGACATCAGCCGAAGCCTCGAAGGACGTGCCGCCGGCGTGAGCGTGCAGAACGTGAGCGGAACGTTCGGTTCTGCCCCGAAGATTCGTGTGCGTGGCGCCACCTCGATCTATGGTTCGTCGAAACCCCTGTGGGTGGTCGATGGCGTGATTATGGAGGACGTCGTGGACGTCAGTGCCGACGACCTGAGCTCGGGCGATGCCAATACGCTCATCTCCTCAGCCATTGCCGGACTGAACAGCGACGACATCGAGAGTTTCCAGATTCTGAAGGACGGTAGCGCCACCTGCACACAACGCCTCCGCCCAGCGCTTCTACACGCTCGACGGACGTCGCACGGAACACCCCCAGCGCGGCATCTACATCGTGCGCCAGGGCGACTGGAGTGTCAAGAAAGTTTTGAGATAGCGTTTACAAATTCCCGAACACTGCATCGTAAACCACATCGGCAGCACCTGCATTCTTCGTGATGTAGGTGCTTGCTTTTTCTCCGGCCTCGTGCAGATAGGCTTCGTCGCTGATGAAGCGGTCCATGAGGGAAGCGAAACTCTCGGCATCGGTGTATTCGAACGAGGCTCCGACACGCAGCAGTTCCTGAGCTTCCATAAACTTCTTGTTGTTCGGTCCGAACAACACGGGGATGCCATAGACTGCAGCTTCGGGAACATTGTGAATACCGGCACCGAAACCGCCACCCACGAGTGCGACGGTGGCGTAGCGATAGATGGAAGAGAGTTTGCCGAAACAATCGACAATGAGCACGTCGGCCTCGCCACCGAGCGAAAGCGAAGCCTGATGACGACGTTCGAGGTCGGTATAGCGGACGTAGCTGAAGCCGTTGTCGTTGAGCTGTTTCTCAATCTTCTTCAGATGCGACTCGCCGATGACGTGGGGGGCAATGATGATTTTCCAGTCGCGGTGATGGGCAAAGTAGGGGATGTAGATGTCCTCGTCGGGCTCCCAGCTGCTGCCTGCGATAAAGGTACGCTTGCCGCTGCAGAACTGCTCGACCAGCGGCAGTTCCTGGCTCGCCTTGCGGATGTCGAGCACACGGTCGAAGCGTGTGTCGCCCGTCACCGTGACGTGGTGGATGCCGTTCTTCGCCAACAGCTCTTTCGACTGCTGGTTCTGCACAAAGAAGTGGTCGAACTGGTAGAGCGCACGCAGCTGATGGCGGCCCAGCCAGGTGAAGAAATATTGCGTGGGACGGAAGATGCTGCTCACGCTGTAGAGCTTGCAGCCGTGCTTATGCGCCTTCGACAAGAACTTGTACCAGAACTCATACTTGATGAAAAGTGCAATCTCGGGGTGGGCATACTTGAGAAACATGTGCACATTGACATCGACGTCGAAGGGCAGATAGCACACCACGTCGGCGCCCTTGTAGTCCTTGCGCACCTCGTAGCCGGAGGGCGAGAAGAAGGTGAGCAGGATTTTCAGCTCGGGGTGATTGCGCCGCACACGCTCCATGATGGGGCGTCCCTGCTCGAACTCACCGAGCGAGGCGGCATGGAACCACACCACGCGGTCGTCCTTCGTGATGTTTTTCTTCAGGATGCCGAAGGTCTTGCGCTGGCCGACAATCATCTTGCGGGCCTTCTTGCTGAACCACGAGGCGATCCAGATGCCGATGGCGTAGAATGAGATGAGGAAGTTGTACATTTAGCTCAAAGCTTTAATCGCGCGCTCCATGCGCCGGATGGTTTCTTGCTTGCCAAGGAAGGCAGCCAGTTCGTACATGTCGGGACCCTGTCCGGTGCCGACCAGGCAGACGCGCCAGGCATTCCAGGGGCGTGCACCCGTGGCTTCGGCCCAGGCATCGACGAGGGGCTTCATCTGTTCGACGGTGAACTCGTCGTCGTCGAGCGCCGAGAGCACACCGACGAGCTGGTCCATCTCCTGCGCCGTGGTGTCTTTCCAGTTCTTGCGCACGAACTTGTCTTCCTTGTCGTACGCCTCGGGAGCGACGAAGAAGAAGCGGCAGAGCGGCCAGAGGTCGCTGACGAAGCTGATGTTGCGCTTTTTCTTATTATTCTCGCCATCGACGTATTCGATGACTTTGGTCTTCATCATTTCCACCACCTGCGCCTCGCGCTCAGCTGTGCTTTCGATGCCGTTGGCGCGGAGGATGCGGTCCAGTTCGGGCGTCCAGTCGATGGCAGGACGCTGCATGAGGTACTGGTGGTTGAACCACATACCCTTCACATAGTCGAAGCGGGCACCGCTCTTCGAGCATTTGCCGAGGTCGAACAGGCGAACCATCTCGTCGAGCGTCATCAGCTCCTGATCGTTGCCAGGGTTCCAGCCGAGCAGGGCGAGGAAATTGACGACTGCCTCGGGCAGGTAGCCCTGTTCGCGATAGCCCGACGAGACAGCACCCGTCTGCGGGTCCTTCCATTCGAGCGGAAAGACGGGGAAGCCGAGTTTGTCGCCGTCGCGCTTCGACAGCTTGCCGTTCCCCACGGGCTTGAGCAAGAGGGGCAGGTGGGCAAAGCGCGGCATGCTGTCCTGCCAGCCGAAAGCCTCGTAGAGCAGCACGTGGAGCGGAGCACTGGGCAGCCACTCTTCGCCGCGGATGACGTGCGACACCTCCATCAGGTGGTCATCGACGATGTTGGCGAGGTGGTAGGTCGGCAGTTGGTCGGCACTTTTGTATAGAACCTTGTCGTCGAGCACGCTGCTGTTTACGGTGACGACCCCACGAATCAGGTCATCGACCACCACCTCGCGGCCCGGCTCAATCTTGAAGCGGACGACATACTGCTCGCCCGCCTCGACCATGCGCTCCACCTCGTCGGCAGGCAAAGTCAGCGAGTTGCGCATCTGGTTGCGGGTCTGGGCGTCGTACTGGAAGTTCTCCACCTCCCGACGCTTCGCATCCAGCTCCTCGGGAGTGTCGAAAGCGATGTATGCCTTGCCGTTGTCGAGCAGTTGCTGCACGTATTTCTTGTAGATGTCGCGACGTTCGCTCTGACGGTATGGGCCGTGGTCGCCACCGAACGAGACGCCTTCGTCGAACTGGATGCCGAGCCACTGGAACGCCTCGATGATATACTCCTCAGCACCAGGCACGAAACGGCTCGAGTCCGTGTCCTCGATGCGGAAAATCAGGTCGCCGCCATGCTGACGGGCAAACAGGTAGTTATAGAGAGCGGTGCGCACTCCTCCGATGTGCAGCGGTCCCGTGGGACTCGGTGCGAAGCGTACGCGAACTTTTCTTTCACTCATTTTTCAGTAGATAAATTTGGTTCCGTGCGCAAAGGTACGCAAAATCCTACTAATTTCCACGCGAAAGAGTGAAAAATCGGTCAAAGCGTGCAGGATTTGCGACAAACGGGCACCGAACATCCCCTTTTCGCACCATTCCGAGCCGACCGCTGCGCACGGCAAACACGCCCATGCCGCCCCCGTCGTTCATCATCCACGGTCGAAACACAGCGGCGGCGCAATGAAAACCCAGCGACGGCGCAGCACAAAGTCGGACGGTGTGCGGACCAAACTCAAAATATCAATGATATTTGTAGAAATATCAGTGGAATTTCTGAAAATATCAATGGAATTTTCAGAAATATCAATGATATTTCGAGTTTCGTCCGCGCAGTAGGCGGGATGGTTCCGCACCATATCCGAGTTTATACCATGGATGAGATGTTTTTATACCATAAATGGCATGAATGTAAACCATGAATGCGATGTTTTTACACCATGAATGGCATAATAATATTGCATTCATGGTATAAAAATAAATGATTATCCACAATCGTACCACCCATCGTTTGAATACCACGCAGAGCCGCAGAGTGCGCAGAGATGTGTTCTGCCAACTTGTTGTTTTGCGCACGCAGAGACGCGCCGTTACGGCGCGAGACCGCAGAGACATGCAGATTCCCATGCGGGAGAGAAAGTGAACGGTAAGGAAAAAACTCTGCGCCCTCGCGCCGTTATGGCGCGTCTCTGCGGGCGCAAACATTGGGTAGGAAAAAACACCTCTGCGCGCTCTGCGGCTCTGCGTGGTATTCAAATGATTGGTGTACGATTGCGGATCATCACAAATCATAAGTATTGCTGGCGGGGAAAAAACACGCCCTTCGGAACGGTTTGTTCCGAACACAGGCGTAAAAAAAAGTACGGAAAAGTGGAATATATGCGGAAAAAGCCGTAACTTCGCGGTGCGATTCACGATTCACACCAACAGACGTATGGGCATTCAACACTACCTGACACGCTGGCGACACCGCCACGGCTACGGCATCCACTCGCCGTGGGCCTACGAGCTGGTGACCGATGCGCTGTGCTCGCGCAGCCACTTCTATGCCTTCGAACAGCTGAAGGGCACGGACGCCGACCGCCAGCTCTACCGCCTGTTTGTGTGGCTCAAGCCGAAGCGATACATCGCCTGCGGCGGCACGGAAACGGCTAAGGCGCACATGAAGACCGCCTTCGACGAGACCCACGCGCGCAGCGACTTCGAGGTTTACTACTTCGCTGCCGACCGTGCGTGGGAGGTCGAAAAGGCGTTCGAGGGCGGATGGGTCAGCGAGAAGTCGTGCCTCATCATCGACGGCATCGCGCATGAGAACCGCAAACTCTGGGAGCAGATCGTAGCAGCCCGCAGCGTGACCTCGACCTTTGAGCAGCGCGACCGCGGCATTGCCTTCTACGACCCTGCCCGACAGAAGTGTAATTATTTGCTCTAACTGCACCACTATGAAGAAATCACCCCTCTACACCCGCACCGGCGACGCCGGACAGACCTCGCTCGTGGGCGGTCAGCGCGTGTCGAAATGCTGCGACCGCCTCGAAGCCTACGGCACTGTCGATGAACTGAACAGCCACATCGGTCTGCTGCGCAGCCTCATCACCGATGCCGACGACCGCACGTTGCTGCTCGCCGTGCAGAACGTGCTGTTTGTCGTCGGTTCGCACCTGGCGACCGATACCTCGACCACGGAGCTGCGCGAGGCGAGCGTCGTCAGCGACGAAATGGTTCAGGCTCTCGAACAGGCCATCGACCGCATTGACAGCCACCTGCCTCAGCTGCGAGCGTTTGTGCTGCCAGGCGGCACGCGTGCCGCTGCCCAGGCGCATGTGGCTCGCACCGTGTGCCGACGTGCCGAGCGCTGCATCCTGCGTGTCGCGGCCGACTGCCCCATCGACCCCCGCGTGACGGCCTACGTCAACCGCCTCTCCGACCTGCTCTTTGCCTTGGCTCGCAAGCAGAACGTCGATGCACGCGAGGAGGAGACGGTGTGGATGCCGCAGGGCGTGAAGGGTGGAGAGTGAAGCGTGAAATGCCTATTGGCGACGCGTAAACCAAAAAAAATTGCGCTGCAAACGAAAATTTTTCACTTTTCACTTTTCACTTTTCACTTTTTTGTCGTACCTTTGCACCCGCAACACTGCTTCAGTAGCTCAGTTGGTTAGAGCACATGACTGTTAATCATGGGGTCGTTGGTTCAAGCCCATCCTGAAGCGCGAAGAGAGGGAAAGCACCTTTAGCGGGCGTTTTTCCTCTTTTTTTATATTCCAAAAACTACGATGAAAACCCTGATTATATTCTTATTCAGCCTCGCTCCCACCCTGCTGTGGGCACAGAATGTGCCCGATTCGACGGACATGTTTTACCGCCATCTCGACCTCAACGAGGTGGTCGTAAGCGGTATGGCTGGCGAAACAAAACTGAAGAATTCGTCGGCTCCCATCACCCTCGTCACCGACCAACAGCTGCGCCAGCGTGCAGCCACCAACCTCATCGACGCCATCGCCCTACAACCAGGCGTCAGTCAGCTCACCACGGGCGGGGCCATCTCGAAACCCGTGATTCGCGGCCTGGGCTACAACCGTCTGCTCACCATCACCAACGGCGTGCGGCAGGAAGGCCAGCAGTGGGGCGACGAACACGGCATCGAAGTGGACGCCAACAGCGTGGGCAGCGTGGAGATCCTGCGCGGCCCCGCCAGCCTGATGTACGGCAGCGACGCCCTTGCCGGCGTGCTGCTGCTCCGTCCGGCTGCCATCTTGCCGCAGGGCACCATGCGCCTGAATGCCGGCAGCGAATATCAGACCAACAACGGACTGTTCGGCTATACGCTCAACTTTGCCGGCCACGAGGGAGACTTCGTCTGGGATGCCCGCTGGAGCCAAAAGCTCGCGCACGCGTATAAGAATAAGTACGACGGATATGTGCCTGGTTCACAGTTCCGTGAGCACAGCGGATCGCTGATGCTGGGACTGAACCAGCGTTGGGGCTACTCCCACCTGACCCTGAGTCACTATCAGCTCACTCCAGGCATTGTCGAGGGCGAACGCGACGCCGTGACGGGCGAACTGGAGCACGCCGCCGACCTCAAGACCTACGGCCGCACCCTGCCCTACCAGCGTGTGACGCACAACAAGGCAGTGCTCGAAAACCATTTCTACGTGGGCGAAGGCAATGTGAAGGCCACTCTGGGCTACCAGCAGAACCGCCGCAAGGAGTTCGAGGAGTCGATGGACGAGCCTGGACTCCACCTCCTGCTCCACACCATGACCTACGATGCACGCTACACGAGCGGCGACATCGATGGCTGGAAGTTCACCGGCGGCGTGGGCGGTATGTGGCAACGCTCGCTGAACAAGGGCGATGAGTTTCTCATTCCCGCCTATCGTCTGTTCGACGTGGGGCTGTTTGCCATGGCACAGAAGGAAATCGGCCGGTGGTCGCTCAGCGGCGGACTGCGCTACGATCACCGCTCGCTGCACAGCGAAGGCCTCATCGACGACGGCGCCGAACGCTTCGCGGATTTCAGCAGAGACTTCTCTGCCCTCAGCGGCAGCGTGGGTGCCGTCTTCCACATCAGCCCATCCATGAACGCGCGTGTGAACCTGGCACATGGCTTCCGCGCACCCAACCTCAGCGAACTCGGCAGCAACGGCGAGCACGAAGGGACGCTCCGCTACGAAGTGGGCAACGCGCAGCTGAAGGCAGAGCACAGCTGGCAGCTCGACCTGGGGCTGGACCTGAGCAGCCGCTACGTGTCGGGCACGCTGGCACTGTTCGCCAACCGCATCGACAACTTCATCTTTGCCCGTCGCACAGCCGAAGTGCTGGAGCCGGGACTCATGACCTTCCGCTACACGCAAGGCGACGCCCGTCTGCTCGGGTTCGAAGCCAGCGTCGATGTGCACCCCATCCACTGCCTGCACTGGGAGAACACGTTCAGCCTGGTCGATGCACGTCTGATGCACCAGCCGGCCGACACGCGCTACCTGCCCTTCACCCCACCTGCCCGCTGGACCAGCGACGTGAAGGTGGAACTGACGCACAATGCCCGCACGCTGAACAACGCCTACGTGAGCGCAGGCCTCGAATGCTACCTGCGCCAGTCGCACTGCTACCTGGCCGACGGCACGGAGACTCCGACCCCGTCGTACACCCTCGTCAACCTCGCTGCGGGCACCGACATCCTGCTGCGTGGCGGACGCAAGCTCTGCGAACTGAGCGTCACCGTCAGCAATCTCTTCGACCGCGCCTACCAGTCGCACCTCAGTCGGCTGAAGTATGCGGACCTCAACGCTGCCACCGGCCGCATGGGCGTGTTCAACATGGGCCGCAACGTGACGTTCAAGCTGCTCTTCCCCGTCGAAATCTAATGACTCTGATATGAAACCAACTGCAATACTCAGCGCCCTTGTGTGCCTCTTGGCAATGTCCACGGCACAGGCGCAAACGACGGACTACGCCTTCCGCCTGAAAAACGTGTTAAATGCCAGCCGCACGGCAGAGACGATCGAGGTCGATGTGCCTGCGACGCTCGACCTGGCGGCCTGCACCCTGCTCGACGAGGAGGAACAGGCCGTGCCCTTCGAAGTGACCGCCGACGGACGCGCTCGCTTCCAAGCCACGCTCGCGCCGGTGAGCACGGCCGGCTACCAGTTCACGGCTGGCACGGCGGTCAAGCCTGCACAGCTGACCTATGCAGCGGTGAAGATGCCCACATCGCGCGCCGACATCGCGTGGGAAAACGACCTCTGTGCCTATCGCATGTACAGCACGACACTGCTCGGCAGCGAGCCCAACACGGCGCAGGGCGTCGATGTGTGGGCGAAGAAACTGCAGGAATCAGTCATCGACCGCATGTACTCGCTGTCGAACTACCACAGCGAGAGCCAGTACGGCGTGGACGCCTACTCGGTGAACGGCAAACGCCTGGGATGCGGCGGAACGGCAGCGGTCGTTGACGGACGGCTGGTCATGCACAACCCGTACAGCACCGTCACGATGGACGAGCAGAGCGCACTGCGTCAGGCATTCACACTGACCTACACGAACGTCAGCATCGACGGCGACACGTACACGAAGACGCTGCACGTGGAGACGACGGCGGGCAGCCTGCTCAACCGTGCCACGGTGCGGCTCGACGGGCCTAAGAAGCCCATCCGCCTGGCAGTCGGCATCTACGAGCACACCGACATGGGCTATGCGACGGACGGCGTGGACTTCACCGACGTGGAGGGCCTGATCGGGCGTGCCGAACTGAAAAGCGAAGGCACGGTCAGCAGCCCCGGCGCACGTTTCTACCAAGGTGCCTATGTGCCTGCAGCAGGCGCGACGACGGAGGTCATCGACCACCACCTCTGCCTCGTGGTCGATTACGAGGTGGGCACCGAACTGGAGTTCTACTTCGGCGCTGGCTGGAACGTCTTTCCGGCTGGCCGCTACACGTCCGACAGCGACTGGTTCGACGCGCTGGAGCAGTTTAAGCGTCAGACGGAGCACCCGCTCACGCCGACCGGCTTCACCACCCTGCCCCTGCAGGACGACGTGCTGCACATCCTGACGACGGTGAACGACACGTGGCAGCAGCGCAATCCGACGCACGGAAACTTCTTCTGGAACCGCGCCGTCTATCATGTGGGCAACATGGCCGCCTACGCCGTGACGCAAAATCCGCAGTACCTCGACTTCTCGACCGCATGGGCCGAGCACAACAACTGGTGGGGCGCCACGGGCACGGACAAGTCGAAATGGATCTACAACCGCTATGGCGAAGGCGGAAACTTCGTCCTCTTCGGCGACAATCAGATCTGCTTCCAGATCTATGCCGACCTCTACAACCTGGACCCTGCGAAGGACCCGAAGAAGATTGAGCGTGCGCTCGAGGTCATGGAGTATGAGATTTCGACGTCGAACGTGGACTATCTGTTCTGGGTCGATGGCCTGTTCATGGTCATGCCCATCATGACCAAACTCTACGCCATCACGGGCAACGCACAGTACCTAGAGAAGATGTACCAGTACTGGCGATGGGCCACCGACCTGATGTGCGACGAATCGGGCGACGACGCCACCTACCTCTATTTCCGCGACGCCAAGTATATCTATCCGTCGCACACGTCGCTGAACGGAAAGAAAGACTTCTGGGCACGCGGCGACGGCTGGATCTTCGCCTGCTTCGCCACCATCCTCAGCGAACTGCCCGAGACCGACAGCCACCGCGCTGAGTACATCCGCTACTACCAGCGCCTGGCCCAGAGCATCAAGCAGTGTCAGCAGGACGAAGGCTACTGGACACGGTCGCTGCTCGACCCTGCACATGCACCCGGATGGGAGACCAGCGGCACGGCGCTCTTTGCCTACGGACTGGCGTGGGGCATCCGCAACGGACTGCTGTCGGAGGTGGAATACGGACCGACGCTCGAACGTGCTTGGAACTACCTCAGCACCGTCGCCCTGCAACCCGACGGCACCGTCGGCTACATCCAGCCCATCGGCGAAAAGGCCGACCCCAACCAGACGCTGACGGCCCAGAGCTACTACGACTTTGGCGTGGGTGCCTATCTGCTCGCCTGCGCCGAGATGAGCCGTCTGGCGGTCACCGACTATGGCAAGCCCAAACTGCGTCTGGCCGGCGTGAGCACCGGCGAGGCCAACGAACTGCGCATCACCTTCAACCAGACTCCGAATGCTGACGAGGCACTCGATGCTGCCAACTACCAACTGGACGGACAGCCTATCGACGCCACAGCCCTGCGCATGGACGGCGACCACACCGTCGTCATCACCCTTCCGCAGCCCCTCGACTACGGTCGCTATGTCGTCGCTGTCGAGAACATCGGCAGTGCCGAAGGCGGAGCACTGGCCGACAACCAGCAGCGCACCCTCCTGCTCACTGTGCCCCTCACTCCTGCCGCCGCCGGACAGACGGTGAAGGCCATCGGTGCCCAAAGCGGCAATCCGGCCACGAACGTGCTCGACAACAACCTCGGCACGCGCTGGAGCCAGCAGGGCACCAGCGGTCAGTGGCTCGAGGTGGACCTCGGTTCGGCGCAGACGGTGGAGGCCGTCGATATCGCCTTCTATCAGGGTGCCGCCCGCGTGGCGTACTTCGACATCCAGGTCTCCACCAACGGCACGAACTTCCGGACCGTCCTGAGCGGCATGGAGAGCAGCGGCATGACCACCGAGATGGAGCGCTACCGACTGAATCGGCCCACCGATGCCCGCTACGTGCGCATCGTCTGCAACGGCACGTCGGCCGGCGACTGGAACAGCATCACCGAAGTGCGTGTCCGTGTGCAGGACACGTCGTTCCAGACGCTTGAGATGCCGGTCGAAATCTGCGGCGACATCCTCCTGCCGGCACAGACGGCCAACGGCAGCACGATTGTCTGGACATCGTCCGACCCCACCGTGCTCAGCGGTTCAGGCCTGGCCACGACGGGCGAGACCGACGCTGCCGTCACCCTGACAGCCACGGTGGGCAGCAGTTCGCGCACGTTCGACATCACGGTGCGTCGGCGCGACCTTCCCTCGAACCTGCAACTCGACTTCACGTTCGACGAGGCAGACGTGTTCAGCCAGGGCAGCGCCACCTACGTCACCGACCACTCCGCCCACCGTCGCCATGCACAACTAATGGGCTCGGCCCGCATCACGGCCGACGGGCTGGACCTCACGCAAAACACGCCGACCGATTTCACGGCCAACGGCTACCTGCTCCTGCCCGACCATCTGCTCGACTCGCTGCGCAGTTACACCGTCGCCGCCGAACTCACCCCCACACGCATCGACCGCCAGCCGCGCCTCTACGACTTCGGGTCGGCCAGCGGCAACAGCGTCTTCCTGCGACTCAACGCCCTCGCAGCGGGACTGAAATACAACGGCGGCACCACCACCCTCGTCGCACCCTCCCAACAGCTGGCCGCCGGTCAGCCCGTGAAGGTGGCTGTGACCTTCGACGCCCGCAGCCTGACGACCTGTCTCTACGTCGATGGACAGCTCATCACCTCCGCCACCACCATCGGCCGTGAGCCCTACGAACTGACACGCATCGGCGCCGACGAGCGTAACTACATCGGTCGCACCCAGTGGTGGGACACGACGGTGGCAGCCGACAACCCCGACTACTGCGGCACCATCCGCTCCTTCCGCCTCTACAGCCTCGCCCTCACCGCCGAGGAACTGAACGACGAAGGTAGGGCAACGGGCATCGAAGAGCTGGACAAAGGACAAAGGACGAAGGACGACGAAGGACAAAGGACGAAGGACAACGAGGCTTATGACCTCACCGGTCGTCGCGTTCAAGGCACAACGTCCGGCGTCGGTCGGCTGCCGAAGGGCCTCTACATCATCAACGGCCAAAAAGTACTCGTCAAATAGGCGCAGGGGCGGGTGCCCCTGCCCGCCCCCCACGCTACAGAAATCCGGACGTCAATCCCCCACACTCAATATTTGAGGGGATTGACGTCCGGATTCTATTGTTCAGAGTTTAAGGGGATAGAGTTTAGGCTTTAGTGCTGGGGCTTCCGCCACACTGAACACTCAACTCTAAACACTCAACATATCAAAGCGCCTGCATGTCGTTCAGACGTTTGTAGTAGCCGCCCTGTGCGATGAGCTCGTCGTGCGTGCCACGCTCGACAATCTGACCTTCGTGCAGCACATAGATTTCGTCGGCATTGCGGATGGTGGACAGGCGGTGGGCAATGGCGATGGTGGTGCGCGACTTCATGAGCCGCTCCAGAGCGTCCTGCACGAGGCGTTCCGACTCGGTGTCGAGCGCCGAGGTGGCCTCGTCGAGGATGAGGATGGGCGGGTTCTTGAGGATGGCGCGTGCGATGCTGATGCGCTGACGCTGCCCGCCGGAGAGTCGTCCGCCGCGGTCGCCGACCATCGTGTCGTAGCCCTGCTCCATCTCCATGATGAAGTCGTGGGCATTGGCGATGCGGGCTGCCTGCTCCACCTGTTCCTGTGTGGCGTTCTCGACTCCGAAGGCGATGTTGTTGAAAACGGTGTCGTTGAAGAGGATAGCCTCCTGGTTGACGTTGCCGATGAGCGAACGGAGGGAGTGGATGCGGAGGGTGCGGATGTCCTGACCGTCGATGAGGATCTGGCCGTCGGTGATGTCGTGGTAGCGGGGAATCAGATCGACGAGGGTCGATTTGCCCGAGCCCGACTGCCCGACGAGGGCAATGGTGCGGCCGCGCGGCACGGTGAGGTTGATGTCGTGGAGCACCTCGCGCTGACTGCCTGGGTAGCTGAAGCTGACGTGGGAGAGCGTGATTTCGTGCTCAAGGCCGGCGATGTCGCGGGCGTCGGGACGCTCCTTGATGTTGTTTTCGGCACGCAGAATCTTGTTGATGCGCTCCATCGACGCCATACCTTTCTGTATGCTGTAGCCTGCCTTCGAAAGGTCCTTCAGCGGTTGGAGCGACGTGTAGAGGATGACGAGGTAGTAGATGAATTTCGGAGCGTCGATGGGCGAATTGCCGGAGAAGATGAGGTAGCCGCCAAACCACAGGACGATGACGATCATACAGGTACCGAGAAATTCGCTGACGGGGTGTGCGGCGCTCTGACGGATGTTCACCTGCATCGAGGCCTTGCGGTACTCGTCGTTCACTGCCACAAAGCGCTTCTCCATTTTCCGCTCGGCGATGAAGGCCTTGATGATGCGCAGCCCGCCCAACGTCTCTTCAAACTGGCTGAGTCCGTCGCTCCACTTCGACTGGGCGTAGAGTGAGTCGCGCTTCAACGACTTACCGATGCGTCCGATGCCGATGCCCATGATGGGCACGACGACGAGTGTGAAGAGCGTGAGCTGCCAACTCAGGTAGATGAGTGTGGCGACATAGACGAGCAGGAAGATGGGGTTCTTGATGACCATGTCGAGCGAGGAGCCGACAGAATTATCGACTTCGTTGACGTCGGTCGATACACGGGCGAGGATGTCACCCTTGCGTTCTTCGCTGAAGAAGGACAGTGGCAGGGCGAGCACTTTGCGGTAGAGGTTGGCACGGATGTCGCGTACGATGCCGGTACGGATGGGCATGAGCGTGGCAGAACCCGCGAAGTAGGTGCCCGTCTTGAGCAGCGTCATGACGGACAGGCCGATGCCGAGCAGGAGCATGGTGGTGGCAGGGCCGTGGTCGGCAATGAGCTGCTGGGAGTAGTAGTAGAGGTTGTTGAACATCACATCCTTGATCGAGTTGAAGTCGGCTTCGGACCAAGGGATGAATTCGTAGTGGCTTTGGTCCACCTGGAACAGGATGTTGAGGATGGGCACGAGCAGTACAAACGAGAACACGTTGAACAGCGCCGTGAGCACGTTGAAGAGGAACGTCAGCCCGACGTAGGTTTTGTAGGGCATGAAGTAGCCCTTCATGATGCGGAAAAAGTCTCTCATTTTCGGCCAAAGTCTGCGGGGATTTCTCCCCATTGGTTGGTGTCCCACTTGAGGATGGGATTGGGATAGTCGTTGGTTTGCAGCCAGCGTTCGGCGCGAGCGATGATGTCGAAGAGCGGAGCGTTCTCTGGCGTACGGGCGAGTGTGGTCTTGCACTTGCGCTTCTGCACCCAGATCTGTGCCGTGCGGCTGTCGCTATAGACGGGCATGGCGCTGCCACGCTGCTTCAGCAGTGCCAGGGCATGAACGATGGCGAGGAACTCACCGATGTTGTTCGTGCCCTGCATGGGTCCGAAGTGGAAGATCTGACGACCCGAAGGCAGGTGCACGCCGCGGTATTCCATCGGGCCAGGATTGCCCGAGCAAGCCGCATCGACGCAGAGGGCTTCGCTTGCTTCCATCACATCCGCTCCGGCATTTCAATTCCTAAGAGGCCCATGCCCAGACGGAGCACTTTCGACACGGCTTCGGACAGCACCAGACGCAGCTGCCGCTTCTGCTCGTCGGACTCGCCGAGGATGCTGTAGTCGTGGTAGAACTGGTTGTACTGCTTGGTCAGTTCGTAGCAGTAGTTGGCGATGCCGCTGGGACTGTAGTCCTGTCCTGCCTGACGCACGGCGGCACGGAAGGCGTTGAGCTTCTGAATGAGTTCCACCTCCTTTTCGCTCATCTCGACCATCGCACCGTCGGCGGTAGCCTTGACGGCCAGCCCAGACTCCTCTGCCTTGCGCAGGATCGAGGCAATACGGGCATAGGTATATTGGATGAAGGGGCCGGTGTTGCCGTTGAAGTCGATGCTCTCTTCGGGATTGAAGAGCATGTTCTTGCGGGCATCGACCTTGAGAATGAAGTATTTGAGCGCACCGAGACCGACCTTACGGGCCACGTCGCGGGCTTCTGCCTCCGTCAGCTGTATCTTCTTCGTGTATTCCTTCGACACATTGTAGGCATCTTCTATCATCGTTGCCATGAGGTCGTCGGCATCCACCACGGTTCCTTCGCGCGACTTCATCTTGCCGTTGGGCAGCTCGACCATGCCGTAGCTGAAGTGCACAAGGCTCTTGCCCCAGGCAAAGCCCAGCTTGTCGAGCAGGATGGAGAGCACCTGGAAGTGGTAGTTCTGTTCGTTGCCCACCACATAGATCATCTTGTCGATGGGGTAATCCTCGTAGCGCAACTTAGCTGTGCCGATGTCCTGTGTCATATAGACCGACGTGCCGTCGCTGCGCAGCAGGAGCTTCTCGTCGAGGCCCTCGCCCGTGAGGTCAGCCCACACACTGCCGTCGTCGCGGCGGTAGAAGAGTCCTTTCTGCAAACCTTCGAGCACTTTTTCCTTGCCCTCGAGATAGGTGTCGGACTCGTAGTAAATCTTGTCGAACGACACACCCATCATCTTGTAGGTCTCGTCGAATCCGGCATAGACCCACTCGTTCATCATCTTCCACAGTCGGCGCACTTCGGCGTCGTTGTGCTCCCAGCGCACGAGCATTTCGTGGGCTTCCTTGATGAGCGGAGCCTCCTGCTTGGCCTTTTCCTGCGCCTCGTCGGCGGGCATACCTTCTTTGACATATTGCTCAGCCAGCGCCTTGCACTCTTCGCGGTAGTGTTTGTCGAACAGCACATAGAAGTCGCCGATGAGGTGGTCGCCCTTCTTGCCGCTCGACTCAGGCGTCACGCCGTCGCCCCACTTGAGCCAGGCCAGCATCGACTTGCAGATGTGGATGCCGCGGTCGTTGACAATGTTGGTCTTGACCACGCGGTTGCCGTTGGCCTCGAGGATACGCGCCAGAGCCGAACCCAGCAGGTTGTTGCGCACGTGGCCGAGGTGGAGCGGCTTGTTGGTGTTGGGCGACGAATATTCAATCATCACCAGCGGACTCTTCGCCGTGGCTTCGGTGAATCCGAAACGGTCGTCGGCAGCAATCTCACCCAGCAGCTGGATCCACGCCGACGGAGCGACAACCAGGTTGAGGAAGCCCTTCACCACGTTGAAGTCGGCCACCACGTCGGCAGCCGTCTCCTTCAGGAATGCACCCAACTCCTGGGCGCAAGCATCGGGCGACTTGCGGGCTATCTTCACATAAGGGAAGACCACGACTGTGAGGTGGCCCTCAAACTCGCTGCGTGTCTTCTGCAGCTGCACGGTGTCAGCGGTCACATCGGCGCCATACAGGGCTTTGACACCCTCGACGACAGCCTGTGTGATTCTTTGTTCTATAGACATAGGTTCAATCTTTTTACTCGTTTTCGTCTGCAAAGTTACGATTAAGTGAGCGGAATACAAAGCGAAAGACAAAGTTTTTCGGATTTGCATTCCCGAACGACAGTAAGTTCGGCGAAGCCAAAGTTACGATAAAAAAGTGAAAAATGAAAAATGAAAAGTGAAAAACAGGCAACACCGCAGCTCACACGTGGTGAACTGCGGTGTCTGCATGACGTTCGTTGCGAACGCTTACCAAAGACTTCCATAGTCCTCGAAGCCGCCACGGGTCTTCGAGTCGGGCGAGCCCTCGCCGCCTTCGTCGTCATTGCCTGTGCCGATGGTACCCGTTCCTGTATCGCCGGTAAGCGACTGAGCCAGCGGCGTCACGACTTCCACCATGTCCATGTCCGACACTGCCGGACAGATATATGCTTTTTTCTTCATAACGTTCTGTCGGTGAGTATTACTTAAACAACACTTTCTTTCCATTCACGATGTAGATGCCCTTGGCAGGATGTGCCACACGGCGGCCCTGAAGGTCGTACACAGGCTGCTGCGAGTCCCCTTCGCCGGAGAGGTCGGGGAGCTTGCCGATGGCCGTGACGACTCCGTTCTCGTCGAAATGGGCAGACACAGCCTTCACCTCGCTGCCGAAATCGACGGTGAAGTAGGCGCGGAAACCCTTCATGGGCGTCTGAGTGGAACCCGTGTAGGTGGTGTGGCGGAAAGTATTGCTCTGGATGTAATAGATGTCGTCGGGCAGAAACATCTTGGCGTAGTTGCCGACCATCGTTGCCGAAGCGGTCGGTCCTTCCACGCTGACCGTCTGCAGGCTGTTGGCAGGATGAACAACGACGGGGGCGTCGGTGAAGTTGAGCGACGTCTTCTCGGCATCGACCTGCACGATGTAGGGCACACCGGCATGAATCTCGCTGGCATCGGTAAAGTTGAGCGTCACGCTCTGCCCTTCTTCGCTCATGCTCGTCAGTTCCTTCACGCTTGTAATGCCGAGGCTGCTGAGTTTGCTGGCCGTGATGTCGAAGGGCACGGTGAAGCTGTTCCATGTGCCGCCCGCCTTCAGCGTACGGTTCATCGTGACACGATAGGCCTTCTGTGCCGCCACGTTGTAGGCCGTGGCATTCTCGTCGAGAGTGAGGAGCGGGAAGTCGGAAACCGAGCCAATCGCTACATTGAAGTGGAAATAAACAGTCTTGTACGTCGTTCCGTCGTAGTAACGCAGGGCTTGAACAGGTGTGTAGAAGTCGCCGGCAGCCACATCTTCGGGGAAGTGACCAATCTCGAAGGAGTTGGCAACGATGCCTTCCCCAGAATCAGCATAATTGTAGTAGTGAACCCACACTCGACTTCCGTCACCCCAATTAACAGCATTGCCGTTGGCATCAAACCAGTGGCCAGGATTATACTGAGTCGTTCCTGTATTAGCAAGTGAGCCGTCAGGACGCACCCAGAAGAACATCAATGTGTTTGGCTCCTGTGCATCAACATCCTCTATGGCTGCGTCTGTAATCGTTGTGCCGAGGAAACTGTTCATTGCACTCACCTGAGCACTTGTCAAGTTGATTGTCGTAGAACCATATTCGCCAGCAGTGAGTGGCAACATCACGTCAAGCGTGATGTCCATGCGCTCGTCGTCGGCAGGAATGACAATGGCAGGAGGCGCAACAAAGTTGAGCGTGAAGGTGAGATAGAGCGTCTTGTAAGAAGTGCCGTTAAGCAGGCGCAATGCAGCCTTGACAGTCTTCATGTCGCCTGCCTGATGAATATCGTCCCACTGGCCAAAGTTGAACACCAAGCCTGTGCCGTCGTAGATTCCATTGACATCTAACTCCATGTAGGCATCACTGATGATATTGTCTTCAGCGTCAGTTGCTGCCCAATTACAAACGTTATTGCTCAGATTGTACCAATAGCCTTGGTTGGCCGTGTAGTTGAAGCCGTCGCTGTAGAGCGAGCCATCAGCTTCGACACCGTACATCATTACGGTGCCGTCGGCATGTGCTGTCGGTTGACCTTCAAATACATACGCGTACATATCGGTAAACTCACTCCATGAACTGATACCGAGTTGACTCAGCATGGTGCTCACCTGTGTGCTACTCGGAGCCCAGGTGATGCTGCCGGTATATTTGCTCTTACCCGCATAGATGTCCACCGAGCCCGTCAGTTCACCGACGTTGGTGTCGCTGCTGGATGTGATGGTTGTCTTCTTGTAGAGGTAGATGCTGTTTTCGTTGGTGCTAACGCTGAAAGTATTGTTAGCATATCTGAGGTAATAAGTACGGGTACCACCAGTCGCAGACAGTCGGTTGTCGTTTCCTCCTGCCCATGTCCAGTTGGTTGATGCCGTGTTGATTCTCAGGGTGCGATTATTACCACTGGTGGTAATGCCAACGTAATAGTTCCCATTCTTGAACTTATAACCCGATGCTACCGTCCAGACAGAGGTGGCATCCACATCTTCCTCGTTGATATAGACAACGTCGGAGAGGTCATCGGCGGTATTCACCGTCACAGCATCGCGTGCTATCGTCGTGGTGGTATGGCCGAGGGCATAGCGCGAACCAGCCACATTGCTGTTGACGATGAGGTATTCTCCGCCCGCTTCGAGGGTGTTGGTCAACTGATAAATAGTGGTGGTTGAGGGGGTGGCCGTGTACGTCACTGTGATGGTCGAGCCGCTGATGCTGACGCTGTACTCGTAGCCAGCGACATCGTTGACGGTGAAGTAGTCGGAGAAGAGGGGTGAATAGTCATCTTCACCGGCGTGTGCGGTGACGAGGCCTGCCGAAGGAAGGCTGGCGGTGGTGTTGCTCTGCTTCTCTGCTCCGCTGCCTGCAACGACGCTGAAGCCTGCACCCTGTGCCGTGGTGCGGCCGACGAAGTTGAAGGTGTAAACGGTGGGGGTGGGTGTGACGTTGAAAGTGAAGTAAACAGCCTTCTTCGCAGTGCCGTTGTTATAGACAATGGCCTGACGGACGGTATAGGTCTGGCCAATGGTCAGAGCCCAGGGGAACTGCCCAACGTTGAAGGTGGCGGTTTCGCGGCTATACTCCGAGAATATGCTTTCGTCGCCGGCACCGTAGGCGATGACTTGGCCGGTGCTGTTGAACCAGTGGCCAGGCTCAGCAGCGGTGGTGCCGCTCTGCTCCAGCGTTTCGCCGTCGGGGTTGACGGCATAGAACATAAACTTGCCTGCCGACGGTCCATTGTTGCTCCACACCTCCCAGTTGTCGGTATTTTCGAAGTTGGCTGTCGTTGTGCCCAGGTAGGAGGCGATGGTGCTGAGTTGGGCCGAGGTGAGTGCGACGGGCACGCTTAGGTACGCGTCCTCATGGCGTGGCAGATTGACGTCGATGCTGATGTCTGTGTGCTCTATGCCCTGCGCCTCCCCACCGCCGCTTTCCAGGTCGGGCAGCGTGGCGCTGGTGTAGGTCGTGCCCTGCGTGGCTGTGCCGCTGAAGGTCTGCGAGGGATTGCTGAGTCCGTAGATGTTGGTGTTGTAGAAGCGGACGCGGTAGGGCCACTGGTCGAACGACTGCTGGGTGCTGACGAATTGGGCGTTGGTCGATATGTTGTAGGGATCGACGCTGCCCATGCGCAGGTACTGGCTGAGGGCTGGCGAGACGACGAGATAGAGTTGGTCGGCATCGCTGGGCACGTCGAACTGTACGCTGACGCTGGCTTCGCTGGTACCAGTGCAATACACCTGGTCGGTGTAGTTGTAGTAGCGCTTGCGTGTCGAGGAGTTGTAAGCCACGTAGCCCAGTCGGAAACCGCGCCACTGGCGGTAGGTGTTGTAGTTGGAGTTGCACTCGCTGGTGGCGCCGGTGTTGTAGGTGGTCTGCGACGTGTTGCGTGCCCACTGGTTGCCCACCCAGTATTCCTTCTGGTCGCCCGAGGCAAGGTTAGCACCAGGGGCAAGGGCGGTGAAGGTGGTGGTGACGGTGCGGTTGGTGCTGCTCGTCGGCACGTTCAGCTGGATGATGTTGTAGCCCGTCGATTGCGGAGCACTGGAGTAGGCCACCTGGTGGGTTGCCTGCGTCGAGTTGGTCGTCACGTACTGGTAGTACGACTGCGTCTGCCAGCAGTTGTCGCTGTAGGTGGCAGGCGTGGTCGTGGCGGTGTTCTTGCAAGCCTTCGTGCCTGGGGTGTGGTACATGTAGTTTTGCTCGGTCTTGCCTTCGGCTGTGAGATAGGCCTGCCAGCGGTCGAGGTCCCAGGTCACGGCGCGCATGGCTCCGAAGAAGAACTGGCGATAGACGTCTTCGGCCGTGGCACCGGTGTTGTACATATACTTCTCGATGGGGTCGGCATAGCGGGTGTTGGTGTTCACGGTCCAGATGTCGCCGATGGTGGTCTGGCCGCACTTCTCGGTGAAGTAATCGTTCATGATGAACGACTGGTAGCAGTGCCACTGGTGAATCCATCCCAGATTGCGGGTCTTGAAGTAGAACTGCGACTCGTAGCTGTCGGCCTGCGGGAAGTAGAGGTGGGGATGCAGCTGTGCCGACTGCCAGTTGCCGCAGCACTCGTAGTAACTGACAAAGTTGTAGTAGTCGCCATACTGGAAACCGGCATTGCCGCCGTTCTTGAAGTAGCCGAGGAACTGGAACGTATGTGCGATTTCGTGGCAGAACGTCCAGTAGGGATCGCTGACGGAGGTGTTGACGTTGGTCGGTGCCAGACGCACGTAGGGATAGTTACCCTGGTTCGACATGTCGGACACGCCGCTGTTCTGGAACAGCAGAATGATGATTTTATGGTTCCAAGTGCTGGGGAAGATGAAGCCCAACTCCAGATACTTCGTGTAGCACTCCTCAGCCTTGGCGAGCATCTGGGTGACGTTGGCCGTGGCGTCGTTGTAGGTCAGTGTGATGTTGGAACCGGTCTTCGAGCCAAAGCCACTCGACCAGAAGACGACGAAGTGGTCGCTCTGGGCATTGTAGCCACTGGATGTACGGAAGGTGAAGTTCGAGTTGTCGTCCGACATGGTGAATTGGTTGTTCCTCACCGTCCACGGCACGTCAGTATATTGTGCCCATGCGCTCTGCATGGAGCAAAGTCCCAGCATGAGCGCGAGAAAGAAAGTCGAAAATGTTTTCATTGTCCTGTTGATCGATGTTAGTTGTTTGATATAGGGGTGGCTGTCAGGGCGGAGCACATGCCCGACAGCGGTGGGGTATATACCACTATCCTACAGCCCTGAGCCAATGTGCCTGGGTACATGACTCTGCTATAAGGAAACAAAAAAATGGTAAAAGGAAAAGATGGACATGTGCGGCCCACCCCCACCTTGTCACGGATAGCAGACAAGGTGGCGACGGAGTTCAGAGGTGCCTTCCTGCTTCACGCTCGCCACATAAATCAGGAAATAGAGCGAGCTGAGCATCGACCGGTCATGTCGCATGTCGGGATAGAAAAATTGTTAGTGTTAGTAATTCCTTGGCATTCGGAACATCAGGCGACTGCCGTCCAAAACTTTCAGTTCGCCCACATTCGTCGTGCATTTATTTCAATCTGGTCGCAAATATAATACATTTGTTATAAACTAAAACTATCCACACATAAAAAATTTACGCTCTTACGCGTTTTTTTTCAGAGATTTCGGAATAAGAACGAGAAATCATCGAATTGTCACTCCGTTGAGCAAAGACGGAAACGAGGCTGAGGGGAATTGAATACGTTTGACTTCCTGAAGTAGTTTCTATACCATGAATAGCATGAATAACAGTAATTATAGTCTGCGAAGCGGTGAGGGCAACCATGAATGAGGAAGCCTTACGGCTTTATTGTCTGACGGAGAGGTATAGATGCGGAGCATCCACCATTCATGGTTGCCTGCATTCATGGTTGAAAACATGAATTCTAAGCATTCACAAAGGGACTCTGACTCATGACATTCATGCAATTCATGGTATACTACTTGGATATACGCGGAATCACAACTTTCAAAACTTGAGTTGATCATTGTTTTGCAGACCCGAGCCACAGATCATCCACCGACCGCCTCCGCATTTAACACTTTTCACAAATCCGTACAAGTTAGTTGCATTTTCGTCAATTAACGCCTTCGGCAGTTCCGCGCTGAGAATCGCGCAAAAATCACCTGCCGACCGCTCGCACGGAAATTTCGCCTCCACGACGCATTGACTTCCGACCCGTTTTTCACTTTTCACCTTTCACTTTTCTTTTGTCCGCCGACGCAGTGTCGGCAGTCGGCGGACGCAGCGTCGGCAGACGGCGGACAAACCTATCGGCAGACGGCGCTCTGACGGCCGGCAGACGGCGGACTGACGACGCTCCGTCGGCGGACAACCGACAGGGTAAACGGCGCTTTGCCGACGCGCCGTCGGCGGACTGCCGACAGCCAGACGGCGGACAAAAATGAAATAAATGGGAATCCGTTACTTGAAAATGCTTTTCGCAAAGCGGGAAAAAGGGATTTTTAGTCAGAAAACTACTCTTTGGGGATTTTTTTAGAAGACAACACGGGACAACGAAGGACAACTCGGGACAACTTTATGATTTCATTTTTGAGAAAAATGTTGTCCTTTGTTGTCCTTCGTTGTCCCGTGTTGTCTTCTAAAATATTGCCTCTCCAAAGAATTTATCCCATTTCTTTCGGTTTTCAGGCTTCGCCTGATCGGGCGGGCATGGGAACCCGCCCCTACG
>ONOG01000048.1 GCA_900319385.1 uncultured Prevotellaceae bacterium
TCAGGAGTGCCCATTGTCGTAGGGGCGGGTTCCCATGCCCGCCCGATCAGGCGAAGCCTGAAAACGGAAAGAAATTGGGATAAAATTTTTGGAGAGGCAATATTTTAGAAGACAACACGGGACAACGAAGGACAACAAAAGACAACATTTTTCTCAAAAATGAAATCATAAAGTTGTCCCAAGTTGTCCTTTGTTGTCCCGAGTTGTCTTCTAAAAAAATCCAGAAAGTGGAGTTTTCTGACTAAAAATCCTTGTTTTCCGCTTTGCGAAAAGCATTTTCATGTAATTGATTCCTATTTTTTTCATTTTTGTCCGCCGACGGACCGTCGGCAGTCCGCCGTCTGGGCGTCGGCAGAGCGCCGTCTATCCTGTCGGTTGTCCGCCGACGGAGCGTCGTCAGTCCGCCGTCTGACGGCCGTCAATGCGCCGTCTGCCGACAGGTTTGTCCGCCGTCTGCCGACGCTGAGTCCGCCGACTACCGACACTCCGTCGGCGGACAAGTGATAAGTGAAAGGCAATAGAGTGAAAAGCGAAAAGTGAAAAGTGAAAAATGAAGGGCGAAAAGTGAAAAATGGGTCGGAAGTCAACGCGTCGTGGTTGCGATATTTGCGACCGAGCGGTCGGTCGGTGATTTCTGCGCGATTCTCAGAGGCCAATGAGGGTGGGGTGGAGTGAACAAAATTGCTGCAAACTTGACCCGAATCGGGCGTTGAACCATACCGCTGTCTTTCGGAACTTCCATGATTAGAAATTAAAGTTTTCGGATGTATCATCACGCAGAGGCGCAGAGTGCGCAGAGACGAATCTCATTTCCCATTATAAGTTCTGCGCAGAGCCGCAGCTAAAGCTGCGAGGCCGCGGAGGCCTCTGCGCTCTCGCAGCTTTAGCTGCTCCTCTGCGTAGCGCAAATGTACCAATTCAGTATGGCTTTCAGCCGGCAGGCAACTTTTCACTTTTCACTTTTCACTTTTAAAACTCTGCGCTCTCTGCGCCTCTGCGTCTCTGCGCCTCTGCGTGGAATATCCTAACATCCGAAACTTGAATATTTAATTCACATACACGGAATCACAGCCTGCAAAACTTAATTTATGTTATTCATCCTATTCATGGTATAAAAAACGACATCCGAAAGTTGAATGAGAAATCGTTGGCTTCGCAGGACCAAAGGTTCACGATAAAAAAAACAAGCTCTGATAGTTAAAATTAGGTTTTTATTTCGTGATAACGAAAAAAATATGCTAACTTTGCAGGAAATATGTTTTTAACCTAACTAACAGATAGTGGCTTATGAAACTGAATTTTCTACTTCTCAATGCCGGTAGGGTGCTGATGGCGTTCATCGGGCTCTGTGTGGCCCAGCCTTCGCTCCATGCCGAGGGCATCAAAACTACCTACACCATCAACGTGGAACGTACGATGGACCAGACCGGCGAGTCGGTGTGCCCTGTCCACAAGATTCCCCTTCAGAGCTTGCTGGGCTTGGACAACATCAGCATCGGTTCGAACGCGAACATCTATTCTGTCCACGCCTCGGGCAAGGTATACACGACCCATAATCTGTCACCCAACGGCAACTACTTCAACAAGAACGGCTACGTGGCGACATCCGCGACGAATGCCGTGGCCAGTGTGACCTTCGACGCATCGACCTTCAACTTCCATATCGCCCACGTGATTTCGTCGCGCGGCGGCATCGAGGACGGCGCCACCTACACCATGCGCGAGGTGTTTGTCAATCCTGCCTCGAGCGACTCGGTCCTCTTTGTCATCAACATGACGATGGGCACACGCCAGAGTGTCAGCTCCGACCAGCCCAGCTACATTCACCGCGCCGACAAGATGGATGCGTGGGCTGTGCTGCCCTACGTCCAGCTGAACGACCAGGCCGGCACCAACGACCCCTGCATCTCGGCACAGCCTGGCGACAACATCACCATTGGTGTGCGTGCGAAGAACGAAGGCGACGTGATCAAACGCTTCGCTGTCTATGATCCCGCAGGCAACCGAGTGAAAAGACTCAATCTGAACGACTTCAAAATGACGAGTGTCGAAGCCGACGATGCTGGCACCTACAGCATTTCGACAGCCTACACCGACCAGAACGGGGAAGAGTTGAGCACAACCATCGAGGTGAAGGTTGCCGTGGACGACAACCTGGGCGAATACTTCGACTGGGATGCCGACGGGCCGAAGTGGAGCTACGACTTCCGCGACGAATACGAAGCCATCCCCGCACCGACGAAGATTCATAACTTTACGCAGAAGAATGGTAAGAAGGCTAACGAGGTGCATGGCGACTGGTGGAGCATCTTCTGGGGCGACAACCTCAACTCCAAATGCGGCGACGCAACCGTGGCCAAGAAGACCATGGAGAACGCCATCAAGAAATATGAGACCGACTTTGCCTACATCCGCAACGAAATGGGATGGCCGCCCGACATCAACGCACGTCAGGGCTGGAAATCCTTCGTCTATGTGCTCGGTTCGGGTCTGTCCAACGACAACACCGGTCAGGACAAAGAGGGCGGATGGCAAGGCACGGAATATGCCGACGGACGCAATTGGCCTTGCGTGACAGCCACGTGGGCCCCGATGGCTCGCTTCCGCGACGATGCCAGCAGCATCTATTCAGACGTCGCCTACCAGACCGACGCCATGATCCACGAAGGCATCCACGCCATCTTTGCCGACTACCCGGGCTGCAAGTCGTCGGCCTGGTTCCAGGAAGCAGGTAACACGTGGCTGCAAGGCGCCATGAACGCCAAGCGCGGACTCGGTGCCCAGGTGAGCGGTTGGCTCGGCGTGGGCAACCTCATCTGCCCCTTCATGCCCATCGAGTGCTACTCCGGCTGGCTGCAGGACGGCTCGTTCGGCGGACCGGCAGCCGAGGGTGTCAACATGTACGGCCCCAATGGACAAGTCTGCACATGGCGCAACCTCATCGGCGGCGTGCAGTACGGCGAGACCTTCCCCATCTTCCTCGGACTGAATGTCGGTCAGGGTAGTGTGCCCTGGATTTGGCGCTACTGCACCGACTACGTGCTCAAGGGCATCGCCCAGGGTAATGACAAAGAAGGCGTCGAGGGTATCGGCGACGAAGGTATGCGTCAGCTCATCCTCCACTACCGTGCCAAGCTCGCCACGATGGACTTCAAGGAAAGCTCAAACGGCATGCGTAACCTGCTGAATAATTATTTCGGACAGACCGTTGGCCCCGAATACAGCAACGGCGTGTACGACCCATCCACCGGCACCATTACGGGCCGCGACAACAACAATAGCCAAATGGCATGCTGGATTGACTGCGAACCCTTCAAGCTGACTCCCTACCAGACCCTCTACCCCAACGACGACAAGGGATGGATGGCTCCCGACCCGCTGACCAACCCCGGATGGAGCGGCGGCAACATCATCCCCATCCACGTGGGCGACGACGGCTGCGAAGTCTTCTTCCGCGCTGAGGACGACAACATGCGCTGCCAGCTCTGCTACCGCACCAGCGACGGCCGCACCTTCTACAGCCAGCCGGTGAAGGACTTCGGCAAGATGGTGCTCAACTGGGATGCCAGCAATGCACCCGCCAACGGCGTCATCTTCATCGTGCCCTGCAACACCGACTACATCTTCACCGGCGACGCCCAGCGCAAGAAGCACTGGGACTACCGCATCAAGTTCGGTCGCGGCGCCTATGCCGTGGCCGACATCTACCAGAAGTGGTACTTCTACGAGCGCACCATCACCGACCCGACCTTCGACCCGAGCATCATCACGGGCGTGGAAGACGTGGTGGCAGCCAACCGACACGACGACGGACAGATCCGCATCCTCAGCTCCGTGCTGAAGGGTGGGCAGCGACTGCAGCTCGACCTGGCCGGCATTCCTGCCAGCGAACTGAAGGCTCACCTCGTCGGACTGGCCGGTGTGGTCATCGACGAGCAGCAAGTGGCCGACGACGGAACCGTCCAGCTGCCGGCACAGCTGCAGCGCGGACTCTACGTGCTCGCCATCAACCACAACGGCAAGATCCAGTCGTTCAAAGTGTTTGCTGAATAATGACAAAATAAAGACCATCCCCCTTCCTGTGCAGGGAAGGGGGATGGTCACATATTCGCTATACCAATAAAGGAAATAAGTATGAGTAATGGACAAGTTTCGGCTCCCATCCCCCAGACGGAGGGGTCGGGAGTGGGTCTGCTGAAGTTTCGGCTCACCGTTCTGAATTTTCTGGAGTTTGCCGTGTGGGGTGCCTACCTCACGTCGATGGGAACCTATCTGGCCAGCGTCGGACTGGCGTCCAACATCGGCTGGTTCTATAGCATCCAAGGAGTGGTGAGCATCTTCATGCCCGCCCTGATGGGCATCGTGGCCGACCGTTGGATCGAGGGTCAGCGCGTGCTGAGCCTCTGCCATCTGCTCGCCGGAGGCTTCATGATCGGTGCCTCCGTCTATGCCTACCAGGCCGGCGACGCCGTACAGTTCGCCCCGCTCTTCACGCTCTACACCCTCAGCGTCGCCTTCTTCATGCCCACCATCGCGCTGGGCTACTCCGTGGCCTACGCCGCGCTCGAAGGGGCAGGGCTCGACTCGGTGAAAGCCTTCCCGCCCATCCGCGTGTGGGGCACCGTGGGCTTCATCGTGCTGATGTGGGTGGTCGATCTCTGCGGCCTGCAGGCCACCCCAGGCCAGTGGATGGTCAGCGGTGTGCTGAGTCTGGTCATGGCGGTCTATGCCCTGACCATGCCGCGTATGCCGATTAAGAAAGACGGTGCGCAGAAGTCGCTGGCCGAAGCACTCGGCCTCAACGCCTTCCGTCTGTTCCTCAATCCCCGCATGGCCATGTTCTTCATCTTCGCCATGCTGCTGGGCGTCTGCCTGCAGATCACGAACGGCTTTGCCAACCCCTTCATCACGTCGTTCGGCGATGTGCCCGAATATGCCAACACCTTCGGCGTGCAGCATGCCAACATCCTCATTTCGCTCTCACAGATCAGCGAGACGCTCTGCATCCTGCTCATCCCCTTCTTCCTCTCGCGCTTCGGCATCAAGAACGTCGTACTGATGGCGCTGCTGGCGTGGGTACTGCGTTTCGGACTCTTCGGCGTCGGAAACCCGGGCGGCGGTGTGTGGCTGTTCATCCTCTCGATGATCGTCTATGGCGTGGCGTTCGACTTCTTCAACATCAGCGGTTCGCTGTTCGTCAATCAGGAGACGGACGAAAGCATGCGCTCGAGTGCGCAGGGCCTGTTCATGATGATGACCAACGGACTGGGCGCCTTCATCGGCACCATCATCGCTCAGCAGGTCATCAACCACTACGTTTACGACCCGCAGGCAGCAGGTGCCACGCCCGAACAGGTGATGACCGGCTGGCAGACCTGCTGGTACATCTTCGCAGCCTACGCACTGGTGGTGGCCGTCCTGTTCGCCATCCTCTTTAAGTACAAGCACGAGCCCGAGAAACTGGGGCAGATAACGCACTAAACATACCCTACCCATGAAGAAAATCCTCTTTTTTGCCGCCTCGCTCTTTGTCTTCACCGCCTGTGAATGGGGAACGACCGAGAACGGCGGCGGTTCAGACAGCCTGCTGACCGACAGCGTGGCCGAAGTGGTGAACGTGATTGAGACCCGCGGCACCATCACCGACGGCAGCAGCATGAACGTGCTCGAAATCGTCACCGACAAGATGGACACCCTCGACATCGAGATCCCCGTCACGATGGTGGCAGGTGGCGTGCAGGAGGGCGAGGAAGTCGATGTCATCTACAGCAAGACCGACGAAGGCCTCATCGCCACGATTGCCATCAACCTCACCTCGCTGCAGCACCTGTGGACACAGCCCCGAAGCACGGGCGGCACGCAGAGCCTCGAGATTTCGCCCGAAGGTCATGCCACGACCTACGACATGCCGGGCGTCGATTACGACAGCTGGAGCATCCTCGACGGACGTCTCCTGCTTCACTCGCCCCGCAAGGCCGCCGTCGAGTCGTCGGGCTACACCGACACCTTCGACATCCTTCTGCTCACTCCCGACACCCTCGTCCTGGGCAACGAACAGACGCACAGCGTGTTCTGGCGCGAGAATTAAAAGCCTCACCCCCGACCCCTCTCCGAGAGGAGAGGGGAGTAGCTACTTGCTCTGCTTACGATTCATCTATAATAAGTATGTACTGATATGAAACAAATATTTGCTTTCCTTCTCCTGTCAACATTCTGCATCACGCTCCAAGCCGGTGTGACTACTCCCCTCTCCCCTCGGAGAGGGATCGGGGATGAGGCTGCCAAAGTCAAGCAGTCCGACCGCGAAGTGTGGGTGGACATCATGTATCAGATGGCGGAGCCCGTGTTGCGCAACATGGCTGAGGGGCGGCTGCAGCAGACGATGACCGTCGAGAATGGCGGCCTCGAACTCTCACCCACCTGGGACGGACGCGACAAGAAAGTAAGCTATATGGAGTGCTTTGCACGCCTCATGGCAGGCCTGGCTCCCTGGCTCTCCCTGCCCGACGACGACACCGCCGAAGGTCAGAAGCGCCGTCAGCTGCGCGAGTGGGCACTCAAGGCCTACGCCAACGCCGTCGATCCCCAGTCGCCCGACTACCTCGGCTGGACCAGTGGCGGGCAGACGCTCGTCGATGCTGCCTACCTCGTCGAGAGCCTCTACCGTGGCTACGACGCCCTGTGGGTTCCCCTCGACGACGTGACCAAACAACGCTACATCAAGGAGATCCAGGGCCTGCGCCGCTACGACCCGCCTTACACCAACTGGCTCCTCTTCGTCGGCATGGAAGAAGCCTTCCTCATGTATGTCGGAGCCGACTACGACGCCTTCCGCATCAAGATGGCGCTGTCGAAAGCCGAGGAATGGTACATCGGCGACGGACTCTACAGCGACGGTCCCTCGTTCGCCTTCGACTACTACAACGCCTACGTCATCCAGCCCATGTACACCGAGTGTCTGGAGATGGTGGCAGCCCGTCGCCCCAACGACACCTACCTCGTGCGCAGCCACGGCGACAACCGCAACGGAGCCGCCCGTCGCTTGGAGGAAGTGCGGAAGCGTATGCAGAAGTACAGCATCATCCTCGAACGTTTCATCTCGCCCGAAGGCACCTACCCCGTCGTCGGACGCTCCATCCCCTACCGCATGGCCGTCTTCCAGCCGCTGGCTCAGCTGGCATGGCGCCATCAGCTGCCCAAGGAACTCAGCAACGGACAGGTGCGCAGCGGCCTCACCGCCGTGGCAAAGAATATGTTCTGCCGCAAGGGTGTGACCAATTTCAACGCGCAGGGATTCCTCACCATCGGCTTCATCGGTAACCATCCCAACGTCGCCGACTGGTACACCAACAACGGGTCGCTCTACATGACCTCGCTCGCCTTCCTGCCCCTCGGTCTGCCTGCCGACGATCCCTTCTGGACCGCACCAGCCGAGAAGTGGACGTCGAAGAAAGCCTGGGACGGCGACGACTTCCCCAAGGACCACAAGTGGAACATCAACCGTCAGATCCTCTATTGGGAATAAAACCCAGACCCACCCACCGACCCCTCCCTGTGAGGGAGGGGAGTGGGCACTTTGAGCAGCATTTGGAATAGAAAAATCCTTATTATAAGTATTGAATAATCATTGTTAACAGACTGAGTAACCGCTCCCCTCCCTACAAGGGAGGGGGTGGGGGAGGGTCTTTTATCTTTATGCAAAAAATCATCATCCTCGACTTCGGTTCGCAGACCACTCAGCTCATCGGACGTCGTGTCCGTGAGCTCGACACCTTCTGCGAGATCATGCCCTACAACAAGTTTCCGAAAGACGACCCTGATGTCATCGGTGTCATCCTCAGCGGCAGTCCGCTCTCCGTCTATGCCTCCGACGCCTTCCACATCGACTTCAGCGACTTCCTCGGCCGCTATCCCGTGCTCGGCATCTGCTACGGAGCCCAGCTCACGGCGCAGGAGTTTGGCGGACGCGTCGAACCCGTCGGCACACGTGAGTACGGACGTGCCAAGCTCACACAGGTCGATGCCACCAACCCGCTCCTGCGCGACATCCCTGTCGGCAGTCAAGTCTGGATGTCGCATGGCGACACCATCACCCGTCTGCCCGAAGGGACGCAGTGCATTGCCTCGACCGAGTCCGTGAACTACGCAGCCTTCCACGGCATCCTCTCCCAGGGAGAGCAGCGTGGCGAGGCATGGGGCGTGCAGTTCCACCCCGAAGTCTTCCACTCCGAGTGCGGCCTTCAGCTGCTGCGCAACTTCGTGGTAGGCATCTGCGGCTCGCGCCAGGAATGGAGTGCCGCCTCGTTTGTCGAAACCACGGTCGCCGAACTCAAGCAGCAGCTCGGCACCGACCGCGTCATCCTCGGACTCTCCGGCGGTGTCGATAGCAGCGTCTGTGCCGTGTTGCTCAACCGCGCCATCGGCGACCGCCTCACCTGCATCTTTGTCGATCACGGCATGCTCCGCAAGAACGAGTTCCGTCAGGTTATGGACGACTACCGCTGCCTCGGCCTCAACGTCGTCGGAGTCGATGCCTCGGCGAAGTTCTTTGCCGACCTCGACGGCGTGACCGAACCCGAGCAGAAGCGCAAGATCATCGGTCGCGACTTCGTCGAAGTGTTCCAGGAACAAGCCAAGAAGTTATATGCCGAGAGTTATGCGACTCCCCCTCTATCGGAGGGGGCAGGGGGGAGGCTCCGGTGGCTCGCCCAGGGCACTATTTATCCCGACCGCATCGAGAGCCTGAACATCACCGGCAAGGTCATCAAGAGCCACCACAACGTCGGCGGCCTGCCCAAGGAGATGAACCTCCAGCTGTGCGAACCCCTTCGCTGGCTGTTCAAGGACGAGGTGCGCCGCGTAGGTCGTCAGCTCGGCATGCCCGAGCACCTCATCACGCGCCATCCCTTCCCGGGTCCGGGCCTCGCCGTGCGCATCCTCGGTGCCATCACCCCCGAGCGGGTACGCATCCTGCAGGACGCCGACGACATCTTCATCCGTGGCCTGCGCGAGTGGAAAGTCGATAGTCCCTCAGGTCCTGCGACCCTCTACGACCAGGTGTGGCAGGCCGGAGCCATCCTGCTCGCCGACGTGCGCAGCGTGGGCGTGATGGGCGACGAGCGCACCTACGAGCATCCCGTCGCCCTGCGAGCCGTCACCTCGACCGACGCCATGACCGCCGACTGGGCACATCTGCCCTACGAGTTCCTGGCGCGTGTGTCGAACGACATCATCAACCACGTGCGTGGTGTCAACCGTGTCTGCTACGACATCTCCTCCAAGCCACCCGCAACGATCGAGTGGGAGTAATTAACCCTCCAGACCAGCAGACCCACCCCCAAACCCCTCCCTTGTAGGGAGGGGAGTGGTAACTTTAGTTAAATAAAAGTCCCCCGAAAGTCAATAGCTTTCAGGGGACTTTCTATATACTCCCCTCCCTACAAGGGAGGGGTTTGGGGGTGGGTCTGGAGGGGTCGGGGGGTGGGTCTGGAGGGTCTGCTGGTCTGGTTGGTCTGGTTGGGTCTAAAACGCCATTTCGAGTCCCTTTTTTGCCGCCTCCTCCAGTCCCTTGCACTGCTGGCAGGCGGCATGTCCATTTTCCACCTCCGCCATAGCCATGACGATGGCCACCCAGAGTCGTTGCTGCTCCTCGAGCCGCAGTTCCGACACATCCTGCGGACGCGGCGAGAGGAGTGGGGTAGAAGAGTAGTAGTTGATGCCCATGCGTTGCGACACGCTGCGGCACACACTCACGATATACGCCCCCGTGTCGTTCTGCGCATCCGTCGGTGGGCACCAGCGTTCGATGATGGCGGCGATGGTTCGTCGGTTATAGACCTTCCAGTAGGTCCACATCAGTCGGAAGGCAGCGCGGAAGCCCCAGCGCATCTCCTTGAACTCGCAGAACCGCAGGTCCTGCACCTCGTCGCGGCTCCCCATCCAGCGCGAGGGTCCGCGTCGGATGTTCAGCGGGTTATTGTTCCTCAGTCCTCGTGTCGTCTTCATCTTTCTTATCCTCCTTTCCGTCTTTGTCGTTGTTCACACCCCAGTTGTTGATCACGATTGGCAGCACCCATTTCAGGATTTCTGCCAGAAACTCCAGGAGCCGCATCAGCTGCTCCCAAGTCAGTAAAGCCAGTTTTTTCATGAATGAAGAATTAAGAATTAAAAATTAAGAATTAAAAATTAAAAATTAAAAATTAAAAATTAAAAGTCGTCGGTCTCGTATTCACCAACCTAAAGATCACGTTCGTGTGGTCATGTCGGTCGCGTTGGGTACACGGACCCAGTTCGTTGATGTCCGAACAAGCCACGCCGCGGAAGGCGCAGCAGTTGCAGGCCTCGTAGCTCGCCTTGACCACGCGGGTCTGGCCATAGCCGTTCACCATGAAGCGACTGCCTACACGTCGCTCCTGAAGTCTTACTTGTGCCATAGTTTTGAAAATTAAAAATTAAAAATTAAAAATTAAAAGCCTGCCGGGTGTCGTTCTCCCCTCCTTGGGCAGTTGTCGAATGGAAGCACCTGGGGAGCGCTGCGACGGTGGGCAGGTCGGGGGATGCAGTTCCCTTTTCCGCTGCAAAGGTACGCCCTTCCCACTCCCCGCTCCCGTCAGTTTCTCCCCGTTCTCCCTGTGTTTCTCCTGATAGTAGTTTGTAAAGCGGGGATGGCAGGCCATTCAGGCTGTAGCTTGTAAAGCGGGGATGGCAGACCATTCAGGCTGTAGCTTGTAAGCCCCGAAGGGGCGGCAGAATACAGGCAGGGGTGAAGCGAAGCGAAACCCCTGCAAAGGTGCATGAAAGTATTGAAGCCCCGAAGGGGCGACAGGCAAGATGAATAGCTTTATTTCAAAGAATTTGTTTAATGATTATCCGCAATCATACCACTAACTATCCCACGCAGAGACGCAGAGTGCGCAGAGGTATTTTTTTCTACTCGATGTCTGCGCCCACAGAGACGC
>ONOG01000016.1 GCA_900319385.1 uncultured Prevotellaceae bacterium
CGATTCCTTTATGCTTCATTCGCCAGAAGATCAGATGCTTTTGCCAATCTCGTATGCCTCCTGCAGTTTGGGATTGCCCTCAATTTCACAGGCATCGTTCACACCACCACAGAAGAGCGTACCGGCCAGACGACTCTTGGGATAGCAGTCAATCCAGCCCGTCAGCCCCATCTCGGCCCGTTTCGGCGTCTCGGTCTCATCCTCGGCAGCGGTGGTCAGCAGATAGACATCACGAAACTGGTAATCCTGTTCATACATGGCGTTCATGCGGTCAATGAGCGTCTTCATCTGACCGCTCATCTCATAATAGTAGATTGGTGTCGCCCAGCAGATAACATCCGCCTTCAGCACCTTTGCCATGATGTCGTTCACGTCGTCTTTGATGACGCAGCGTCCCAGTTTCTGGCAAGCCATGCAACCTTTGCAGAACTGGATATTCTTGCCGGCAAGAGATATCTTCTCCACATCGTTTCCGGCAGCCTTAGCGCCCTCTACAAACTTCTCAGCGAGCATGTCGCTGTTCGAGCCATGTCGAAGACTCGTTGATATTACTACTACCTTTTTCATATCGTTTATGATTATTAAATTTGATGAAAGTCCGTGCAAAAGCCGATGACTTTTTGAACAACCGCTGAAGGAAACGGACTCTCGTTTACGTTAGCCTCACTTCCGATACTTCGCTTTGACTATCTCGTAGGAGTTTCGGGTCAGTTCCTTCAGCAGTCTGTCGGGAGCTGCTGCAGGATCGACGCCAATCCAATGCTTGGGCGATTCGTTATACGGATTTCCGATGCAATCATACCGAGCCTTCAGTTCCTCAATTCGTTCCGGCTGACATTTCAGTGAGATGACGGAAAAATCGTTGCAGTCGAAGAACGAGAACATGTGGCCTAACACATAAAACACCAGCACGCCTTCGCCGCTCTTGAATTTCTGGAACGGCAGTTTCTCATCTATATCGTCGCCTAATGAAAGGCAATAGTCGCGATAGTCTTCTATATTCATTAGATTGATGGAATTCTGATTGATTGTTGTGTACTGGAGTTGGTTTTCATCCTTCGTTTTCTCGCCATGGAAAAGTTGGAATAAATTCCTTCGTTTTCTTGCCATGACAAAGTTCAAACGAGTTTGACTTTGTTCATTTGGCTTACCGAAAACGTTCACTTTGCTGCTATCCAACAGCCAACAGCCAACACTATTGCGATGATGTTTTTGTCTTTGGGCATGTCCGTCTTGTCTTTATTGATCCCAGTTATTCTGCTTGTCAGCATCTGTAATCGGACGAATGACTTTTGCCGGAACGCCACCCACAATCGTGTTCGGCTCTACGTCTTTTGTGACCACGGCTCCAGCGGCGACTACCGCACCATTGCCAATGGTCACTCCGGCCAACACCGTTGCATTGGCTCCTATCCATACGTTCCTGCCGATGTGGATGGGCGCATAGCTCATACTCTGACGACGGGCTGGGTCAAGGTCGTGGTTGATGGTGGCCAGTACGACATTGTGGCCGATGAGTGCGCCTTCGTCGATGGTAATGCCACCTTGGTCCTGAAACTTGCACCCCATGTTGATGAAGACGTGCTCACCAACGACCGTGTTCTTTCCGCAGTCGGTGTGAAACGGAGGAAACATCCCTACCGTCTTGGGCACTTCACGCCCCCACAACTGCTCCAGCAATTCGTGCAGGTGCTCCGGAGTGTGATACTTGCCATTTATCTCAGCCGTTATCTTCAGCGCCTCTTGCGACAGCTGATGAAACATCATGTGGACGTCGGAGCCACCTACGACAGGCTTGCCAGACGCCATGTATTCACGAAATTCCTGTATTGTCATCAATATATAACTTAGAATGTTTAGTGTTTAGTGTTTAGTGTTTAGCGTTGAGTGTTCTGGTGAGTCTGACGACACAATAAACACTAAACTCTAAACACTAAACTCTATGCATTATCACCAATTCAATTGCTTCTTTTCCTGTCAGATGCTCTATATCGAAACGAATCATCACCATTCGAGACAAACCTTTCTCAAGTTCCTTCTGCAGTGCTTCATCCTGGTGAGGATTATACCTATTCCCAAGCGTTCGAGCCATTTCCAACTTCTCTGCCTCATCCTCAACGATGTGGATTCGGCCAAAAGCAATGACACTCCGGAAGTAGGTCGTGTACGACTCTGGATGCACTTCGTCCTGCTCGACGACGCAGAAAGACGCCTTCTCACACTTGCGGATAGCATCTATCTTATGTCCGCTCACCGCACTATGGAAATAGATCCGGTCCTGCGTATAGACATAGCTGATGGGAACAGCGTAGGGATAGTCGCCATCACCCAGCAAGGCCAAAGTGCCCGACGTGGCTTTCTGCAGGATGCCAATGCTTTCATCCAGCGAAAGCTGCTGGCGTTTACGCCTCATTTCCCTAAACTGTTCCATAACCTGAAATGTTCGTGAGTTTTTTAAGTACAAAGTACGAAGTACAACGTGGATGAAAAGTAACAACTCGTCAACTTGTCAACTTGTAAACTCGTCAACTTAAGTACTAAGACAATGCTTTCAGTCCAATGATTGACCCAATGAGCGTTGTCAAGAAAAACAACCTCCAAAATGTGGCAGGTTCACGAAAGATGAATATGCCGACCAGCACCGCACCTACAGCTCCAATCCCCGTCCATATCGGGTAGGCGGTTCCCAGAGGAATCGTCTGCGTAGCTTTGGCAAGGAATACGGCACTGAGGACATACAGCAGTCCGAACACAGAAATCCAGGTCCACCACTCAGCGCCCGTCGCATCTTTTGCACGCCCAAGGCTATAGGTGAATCCGACTTCGCAAAGCCCTGCCACAAACAGGACAATCCAATTCATGCTTTCTTTTAATTCAAATTCAGAGATTCTCGACGAGTGCTACGATCTTTGCCTTCGTCTCGTCCGTCTTCTGCTCATCAATCTTGGCCGTCACGATGCCGCTGTCCTCTGCGCTCCAGTAGTTGCAGATGTCGTGATACTCGGCAACGGCACCAGTATAGACACCAGGAGAATAGGACGACACGAGCAGCGACATCTTCTGCACCTTGGCAGGTTTGTTCACGCTGTACATACGCTGAATCGGAGCCTGAATCTGTGCATTGAGCGTGAAGTAGTAGATCGGAGCAGCCAGCACCAGCACCTCGGCCTCGGCCATCAACGGATACAGTTCCTGCATGTCATCCTTCTGGATGCAAGCCCCGTTACCCTTACCGTGGCAATACTCGCAAGCCAAACAGCCTGCAATCTTCTTCTTCGACACATTCACCAGTGTAACCTGATGACCAGCTGCCTCGGCTGCATTCTTGTACACTTCCGCCATCCATGCGGTATTACCATTAGGCCGTGGAGAGGCCTGCAAAATCAAAATGTTCATAATATAACTTAGAATGTTTAGTGTTTAGTGTTTAGCGTTGAGTGTTCTGGTGAGTCTGACGACACAATAAACACTAAACTCTAAACACTAAACTCTATTTTAATTTTAATTATAATTATTAATTGTTAATTTTCAATTTTTTCCAGGTAGAAGCTCATCGGGCGGAAACCATCGTTGCAGCTGACCATCGCGCTCTTCGGGTTCTGCATCCAACCGTCGTAGAAATTGCCCTCGCCACGAGCCAACGCCTCGACAAATTCGCGCATCGACGACCAAGCCGCAAGACACAGACCCTCGGGCCGACGGCCATCGACCGACACCCACTCGTCTCCCACGCCGACATCGCACGCATGCTCGATGGGATTCTCATACCTCTCCATCAAGTCGGCATACACCGTCTGGCGTACCGCTGTAATCCGCACTTTGTTCATCGTTATGGCAGAAGTGCATCGGCACCGCCGCGACTGCAAAAATACTACTTTTTCGGCAATCAGACAACTTTATAGGCAAAAAAAACGAAAAAAGAAATCGTGATTTGGGTACCTCTTCTTTCAATAAAAGTCAACCCTACGTTTAGGGTTCGACATCATCACGAGGAAACTCAGCGGATTTTGGCGCGATAGTCTGCCCAACGGGCAAGGATGTTGCTGACGTAGCCGTAGGTTTCGCTGCCTCGGAAATAACCATGACGGCAGACGGGGTCGTTGTAGTAGGAGGCATCGGACATCCGAAGCACGATGTCGGCGACATGACCCTGCCATACATTGGGATTGAGACCGTGTTTCTCTGCCAGCCGTCGGGCGTCATCAACATGGCCTGGACCGGCATTGTAGGCTGCGAGGATGAAGCTTGTACGTTCGGCAGCCGGAATCGCGGCATAGCGCTGCTGCAGAGTTTTGATGAAGGCTGTGGCACCACGCAGGTTTTCGGCTGGGTCGAACACAGCTGTCACTCCGAACGAGCGGGCAGTGGAGGGCATGAGCTGCATGAGTCCCTGCGCACCCATCCACGACACGGCGTGCGGGTCGAAGCCACTCTCCTGGTAAGCCTGCGCAGCCAGGAGCCGCCAGTCCCAGCCCAATTCGCGCGCACGTATCTTTATGTAATGGTCGTAGCGCGAAATCTGTCCGGCGGCTGCGTTGAGTACCGGACTGGCGGGATGTATGCTCGGCGCGGCAGAGGCCGAACCACTGCGAGTGCGACGATGATGGTGCGACGAACTGATGGGCGGCAGGGCAAGGGCGAGCAACTGCGAGGACGTGCTGCGCAGCCAGCGGTCCAGCGTGTCAGCCAGTTCGCCCGAACTTCTGCGCACGAGCCATGCCACATCTCCCTGCGGACGGAGCGTAGGGTCGCGTTCGAGGGTCGAGAGTGTGTCGAGCAACTGGGTGATTGCCGTCTGGCCACAGAACGACACGTCGGCTGGCAGGGTGTCGGCCACACCGACTCCGTAGGCCACCAAATCGCCATCACCGACCATCAGCCGGCTGAGAAGTTCACTGCGACTGCGGCACACCTCCACTCGCACGCTTACCCCGATGCTGCGTCCGAAAGCCTCGGCCAAGCGATACTGCGGACCGAAATCCTCGCCACGCCATTCGAAATAGCTGGCCGGACCGTAGAGGGTGAGTGCGATGAGTTCGCCCACCTGCTGGATGTCCTGCAAATCATAGTGTGCAAGTGCGTCGGCACCGTCATCCTTCGTGGTGAACACGCCTTCGGCCACTGTGGATGGGGGCTGTACGCAAGCCGTCAGCAGGGTGAACGTGAGCAGTAGAGCGAATATGAATCGTAGATTGAGAAAGTTCATTTGTGGAAATATCAAACATTTGAGGCTGCAAAAATAGACAATTTCTCAACGTTTTGCAAAATTTTTAATTTTTAATTTTTAATTATTAATTTAATGTCGTAACTTTGCAGCGCAAGTAGAAAAATTGCACATTTTATCTGCGAATGTATTGTAAAGCTGACCAACTAACTCATCAACACAGCAACATGAAACAGACAATTCTCGTGACAGGTGGAACGGGCTTCATCGGTTCGCACACCACAGTCGAACTCCAGCAGGCAGGCTACGAAGTAGTCATCATCGACAATCTCTCGAATTCGAGTGCCAATGTCGTGGATGGCATCGAGAAAATCACTGGCGTGCGTCCCGCCTTCGAAAAGGTGGATTGCTGCGACATGGCAGCCCTCGAAGGTGTGTTCAAGAAATATCCTGGCATCAAGGGTATCATCCACTTCGCGGCGTCGAAAGCTGTCGGTGAGTCGGTCGAAAAGCCCCTACTCTACTATCGCAACAACCTCAACTCGCTCATCAACCTGCTTGAGCTCATGCCCAAGTACGACGTCAAGGGCATCATCTTCTCGTCTTCCTGCACGGTCTATGGACAGCCGACAGCTGAGAACCTGCCCGTCACCGAGAAAGCTCCTATCCAGAAAGCGCTCTCACCTTACGGCAACACGAAGCAGGTGAACGAGGAAATCATACAGGACTACATCCACAGCGGTGCTCCCATCAAGAGCATTATTCTCCGCTACTTCAACCCCATCGGTGCGCACCCCAGCGCACTCATCGGCGAACTGCCCAACGGAGTGCCCATGAACCTGATTCCGTTTGTCACTCAGACCGCCATCGGCATCCGCAAGCAGCTGAAGATTTTCGGCAACGACTATGACACGCCCGACGGTACCTGCATCCGCGACTACATCTACGTAGTCGATCTGGCAAAGGCTCACGTCAAGGCCATGGAGCGTGTGCTCGACAAGCCTGAGACCGACGCCGTCGAGGTGTTCAACATCGGCACGGGCCGCGGACTCTCAACCCTCGAAGTGGTCGAGGGCTTTGAGAAAGCCACAGGTGTAAAGCTGAACTGGGAGTTTGCACCTCGCCGCGAAGGTGACATCGAAAAGGTGTGGGGCAATGTGGACAAGGCTAACAAGGAACTTGGCTGGAAGGCCGAGGCTAATATCGACGATGTGCTCCGTTCGGCATGGAAGTGGCAGCTCAAGCTGCGTGAGGACGGAATACAATAAAAACTATAATCCCATACTACGTTTCTATTAAATGTAGTTTTGTCGTGTTTTATTTTGTGTTTGTGTTGTGGCTATTCTTTTGCGTGAGCAACGGGGTAGCCCTTTTTCGTACTTGGTACTTTGTACTTAAGTTGACGAGTTAACAAGTTAACAAGTTGACAAGTTGACGAGTTGTTACTTTTCATCCACGTTGTACTTCGTACTTGGTACTTTGTACTTAATTTTGACCTTTCTGACCAAGCAGACACATCCCAGCAATAGACACATCCCAGCAGACCCACCCCCAACCCCTCCCAGTGAGGGAATAGACCCACCCCCCCCTCCCTTGTAGGGAGGGGGGGGTGGTTACTAAGACAATCAATATGAATCCCCTGCAAGCAGCAAGTGTTTGCAGGGGATTTTGTATCTACTCCCCTCCCTGCAAGGGAGGGGTCGGGGGTGGGTCCGTTAATTTTTAATACCGCTGCTCCAAAGCCTTCAGTTCCTTCCCCTTATTCAGTTTATAATACGTTTCGCGAAGGCCTGAGAGCCAAAGATGTGAATCGTTTTCGTTAAACTGGCGAGCTTGCTCGAACGACTTCATAGACAGGGTGTAGAGCGAATTGAGGTAACGACGGTTCTTTGCGTAGTCCTTGTCTCCAATCTTGAGATTGGTACGATTATAGAAGTCATGGGCTTTCTCAAGATAGACATTGCCCAGCGCAGCATGGGCTTCAGCGTCGTCGGGAGCCAGCTGAATGGTTTGCTGAAACACCTGGATCGCTTCATCAAGTTGGTGTTGACCTTGCAGCATCTTTCCCTTCAGGTAGAGGAACTTGCGGTCGCGCGGCTGGAGCTGAAGCAGACGGTCGAGTACGGCAAGCGACTGCTGGTAGTCGGGCACAGCGTTGTAGTGACTCAGCAACGAAGTGTAGAAATAATCATAGAGCGGATAGTGCATAAATCCCATTTGCAGCGTCTGCAAATAGTTTTGCTCATCCCCCAACTGCTGAAACGATTTTGCCTTCAGCTCGAGCATGAGCGCACGTTGCGTAGAGTCAACAGCAGTGATGGGTTCGTACCGTAACACTTTGGCATATTGCTGGTTTGAGAATGCGGCAACGACTGCCAGTCGAGCCATTTCGACGCTATCTACATCGAGCGGTTGCACGCTTGCACTCACCTTTTCTTTCTGGACAAGCGGATGATCGATTGTCTGCAGATAGGTTTCGAGCATGGGCAGGGAGTGGGCGTAGTCTTTCTTCTTGAAAAACCACTTGCCGCCACTGCGAAGATTGTTGCGAAAGTCGGTCAAGGCAGCACTGACGTTCGAGCTGTACTTCGGACGGATGCGTCCTTTTGCATCGGGCAGACGGTCGAGCGAATCGGTACGTAGTGCGTAGCGGTAGGCTTCGAGGATGTGGTTAAAGTAGCGAGCTGTGTCGGGTCTCTGGTTCAGGAAGATGGCACGGCTCTGCTGACTTGCCAACTGTCGCTGCGCCGTGAGTTCATAGTTGCAGAGTTCTGCATCGGTAGCAGCCTCGGGATACTGGGCGAATGCCTTTCGCAGCAATTCGCTGCTCTTGTCGTACTTCTCGGCCTTATTCTGAATCTTTACTTCCTTGACAAGTTTCTTGCGCACAAAGGGAGTTGGCTCGGCCGGCCGTTCCTGAGCCGACAGTTGCATTCCAAAGATCGCAAACAGCAGGGTTATGATGAGGGTGAGTTTTTGCATACCAATCATGTTAGTTTTTTGAAGTTTGAAGTTAACGAGTTGACAAGTTGACGAGTTGTTACTTTTCATCCTTCGTTGTACTTCTTTTCACTTTTCACTTTTCACTTTTCACTTTTCACTTTTTTCTTGTTCGTTGCCTTGTCGAGAAAACGTCTGACGCTATTCGAAGGCAAAGTTACGCAAAAATGTCGAGTTTTAGGTAGCTGGCTCTGCATTTCTCATTTTTTTTCCTTATTTTTGCAAAAATCTTAACGTTTGAAGTTTGAAGTTAACGAGTTGACAAGTTGACGAGTTGTTACTTTTCACTTTTCACTTTTCACTTTTAATGAATCAACACGACATGAATCAACAGCAACGTTACATGATGCGCGGCGTCAGTGCCGCCAAGGAGGATGTGCACAACGCCATCAAGAACATCGACAAGGGACTGTTTCCCCAGGCTTTCTGCAAGATTATCCCCGACATCCTAGGGGGCGCCCCCGAGTGGTGCAATATCATGCACGCCGACGGCGCTGGTACGAAGTCGAGCCTTGCCTACATGTACTGGAAGGAGACGGGCGACCTAAGCGTCTGGCGCGGCATTGCGCAGGACGCTCTCATCATGAACACCGACGACCTGCTCTGCGTCGGTGCCGTCGATAACATCCTCGTTTCTTCGACCATCGGACGCAACAAGATGCTGGTGCCTGGCGAGGTCATCTCGGCCATCATCAACGGCACCGACGAACTGCTTCAGCAGATGCGCGACATGGGTATCGGCATCTGGGCAACGGGCGGCGAGACAGCCGACGTGGGCGACCTGGTGCGCACCATCATTGTCGATTCCACCGTGACGTGCCGTATGCGCCGCGCCGACGTCATCGACAATGCCAACATCCGCCCAGGCGACGTGATTGTCGGTCTTTCTTCCACTGGTCAGGCGACCTACGAAACGACGTACAATGGTGGCATGGGGTCGAACGGACTGACCAGTGCCCGCCACGACATGTTCGGCAAGTATCTGGCGATGAAATATCCCGAAAGCTTCGACCACAACGTGCCGCAGGAACTCGTTTACAGCGGACGCTACGCATTGCAGGATGACGTGGAAGGCGCACCTGTCAACGCAGGAAAACTCGTCCTCTCCCCCACCCGTACCTATGCACCCGTCGTCCGCAAGATGCTGGACGAAGGACTGCGTCCGCTCATCCACGGCATGGTACACTGCACCGGTGGCGCACAGACCAAGGTCCTGCATTTCGTCGGCGACAACTGTCGTGTGGTGAAGGACAACATGTTCCCCATTCCGCCACTCTTCCGTGCCATTCAGGAGCAGAGCCAGACCGACTGGCAGGAGATGTACCGTGTATTCAACATGGGTCATCGTCTCGAAGTGTATCTCGCTCCGGAACATGCGCAGCAGGTCATCGACATCAGCCGCTCGTTCAACATCGATGCACAAATCGTCGGACACATCGAGGAAGGACATAAATCACTCACCATCAAATCGGAATTTGGCACGTTTGAATACTGAATTCATCCTGAAACCAACATTTTACACGTCAATCTTCTTCAATCTTAACGTCAATCTCTTTCAATAGAAATGCTGAACTTTGAAGAATATAAACAAGTTGTATATGATATCATTGGAGCATCTATGGATGTTTACAATGAATTGGGCTTTGGGCTACGCGAATCGGTGTATCAAGAGGCTTTGGAGATTGAGTTAAAAGAACGGAGCATTCTTTGTGAACGTGAAAAATATGTCCACATTTATTATAAAAAGCATGAATTGAAGCAGTTTTACAAGTTGGATATGTTGGTGAACGGGAATGTCATTGTAGAATTGAAGTCTGCGCAAGAACTCACTTCCGACCATCGTTTACAACTTTTTAATTATATGCGATTGACCCACATGCCAGTTGGTCTTCTCATCAACTTTGGCGACATAGATATTTTGCAAGGAGAGCGCTATGTTCGTGATTCTTTGAATTATTGTCATAGAGTTGACAAAAACATGCATCTACTTGATATTTAATCATATTGATGTTAAGATTGATAAAGATTGACGTGTAAAAAATAATACATCGTTTTATGACTAACAATATACTTGAGAAACTGGACGGGCTCGTACCCCGCTTTGAGGAAATCAGTACGCTCATCACCGACCCCAGTGTCATCGCCGACCAGAAGCGTTATGTGCAGCTGACGAAGGAATACAAGAACCTGGAGGACATCATGCATGCCCGCAAGGAATACATCAACGCCGTGAAGGGACTGGAAGAGGCCAAGCAGTTGCTCGCCACCGAAGACGACCCCGACATGAAAGAAATGGCACGTGAGGAAGCTGCTGCCTGCGAACACCGTATTCCCGAACTGGAAGAACAGATCAAGCTGCTGCTCGTGCCGGCCGATCCCGAGGACGGAAAGAACGTGACGATGGAGATTCGTGGCGGAACGGGCGGCGACGAGGCTGCGCTCTTTGCCGGCGACCTTTTCCGCATGTATTCGAAGTACTGCGAACTGAAGGGTTGGAAAGTCACGGTCTCGAGCTTCAGCGAGGGAGCTGCCGGAGGCTACAAGGAAATCATCTTCAACGTCACCGGCGAAGGCGTATATGGCATTCTCAAGTACGAGTCGGGCGTTCACCGCGTGCAGCGTGTTCCCGTCACCGAGACGCAAGGCCGAGTCCACACCAGTGCTGCCACCGTGGCAGTGCTGCCCGAAGCCGAACCGTTCGACGTACAGATCAACGAAGGCGAGATCAAGTGGGACACCTTCCGAAGCAGCGGTGCGGGCGGTCAGAACGTGAACAAAGTTGAATCGGGCGTTCGTGCCCGCTACGTCTGGACCAATCCCAACACAGGCGAGAAGGAGGAAATCCTTGTCGAATGTACCGAGACGCGCGACCAGCCCAAGAACAAGGAACGTGCGTTGGCTCGACTGCGCACCCGCATCTACGACCGCGAGCATCAGAAGTATATCGACGACATCGCCTCACGCCGCAAGACGATGGTCAGCACCGGCGACCGTTCGGCCAAGATTCGCACCTACAACTATCCGCAGGGCCGCATTACCGACCACCGCATCAACTATACCATCTACAACCTCGCCGCCTTTATGGACGGCGACATCCAGGACTGCATCGACCACCTCATCGTGGCTGAGAATGCAGAACGACTAAAGGAAGCACAACTATGAAACTGACCTCCACCATCGTCACCGCCTTTCAGAACAGCGTTCGTCGTTTTCCGCTGCCGTCAGCCTTTGTCGCCATCCTGACGCTCGTGCTTGTGACCAAGATTGCGGACAATGATGCGATTGAGGACCGCACGTTCTTCACTCTCTGTTACTACTTCTCCGTCGGTTTTCTGCTGACATTGACGCTCCGGCTTTGGGAGGAAGAGAAGGTCAAGCGCAACACAGCCCGAATCGTCAACTCGATTGCCCACGCTCTGCTGCTTGCCGATGCCATCTATCTATACAACGTCTATACGGAAACAGGCAGTTTGGAGTTGGTTGTGGCACACAGCTCAGCCATCTTTGCCTTGTTCATCTCCCTGTTTTTCCTATCGTTCTGGCGCGAGAAAGACGACATTGTGTCGTGGAACTTTACCCTGCAACTCATCCTGAATGCCTCTATCTGCGCCGTTATTGGCCACGTCATGATGGCAGGCATGAGTCTGCTGCTTGCATCGCTCGACTTGCTGTTCGGCATTGACGTTGATGAAAAATGGTACTTCATCCTCGAGTGCATCTTCGGCCTCTTGCTTTCGGCGTTGCTCTTTCTCGGACGCATACCGCAGGGGGCGAAGAAGCATGACCGCAATCCGCTTGATTCAAACTTCCTCAACGTCGTCGTACGTTTCCTTTTCCTGCCGCTTGTCGGTCTTTACATCCTCGTTCTATACCTCTATGGAGCAAAGATTCTGCTGACTTGGGAACTGCCCAACGGATGGGTTTCGTCGTTGGTATGTGCCTCGATGGTGGGTTGCATCGTCATTGAGTTCGGCCTCTATCCAGTGCGCAAGTTGCAAGACAAACGTGCCGACCATCTCATTGCGCGATGGCTTCCCGTCGTCATTCTACCCCTGCTGTTGCTGATGAGCGTTGGCATCGTGCGCCGTCTGAGCGACTACGGCATCACTGTCAACCGTCTGTATCTACTGACCCTGAACCTCTGGTTCTACTTCGTCTGCATCACACTCTTTCTGACGAAAGCACGCCGCATCAACTGGATGACCATCTCGTTCACCCTCATCTTCCTGCTCACGTCGGCACTGCCTATCAACTACATCAGCATCACGCGCCATCACATGGCGAACAGCGTCGAACGATTCCTGCAAGGGCAACGTTTGCCCCTGAATGCGGCACAGTTCGACAAACTCATGAAGGCCCTGCCCCGCGAGGAAGGTCAGCGCCTGTGCATCCGTCTTGAATACATGCGGAATACGTTCGGCTATCAGAGCACCGACGCCTATATCACCGACAAAGACGACTACATCCCGCTATACAATTACATCCACCAGGATGACGACAAGATTGAGGACGCCATTGTCTATTCAAACTCCCACACTGCGGACATCATCAACATTCCCACAGGCTATACAAAGTTTATATTACCCTCCTACTACACCATTAACGTTTGTCGGCAAGACCAAGACACGGTTGAGGTGGAAGTGAATACCGACGTCAGCAGAGGAGCCACTGTCCTCGTCTGCATAGACAGTCTGAAAGCGCATGCTGAATACATGCCTGAGCCCATATTCATGCCCTGCACCAGCGACAGCTGCATCTTTGCCGTCACTGAGTTCGAGATTCGCGATGAAAACAAAGAAAAGCGAAGCCTCGAAGTCCGCGGCATTCTCTTCATCAAATAGGGAAAAAGCCTCCCCCCACCCCCCTCCGATAGAGGGGGAGTCCAGACAGGTGGTTTTTAATTTCCAATTTTTAATTTTTAATTATCAATTATCAATTTTCAATATCCCCATGACCCGCCAGCAACTCATTCAGCAGATTTTCGGGAAACGCACATTTCTCTGCGTCGGTCTCGACACCGACATCCGCAAGATCCCGCAGCACCTGCTCCGCGAGGACGACCCGCTGTTCAGTTTCAACCGAGCCATCATCGACGCCACGGCACCCTACTGTGTGGCGTACAAGCCCAACCTGGCCTTCTACGAGGCTCACGGCATCGAAGGATGGAAGGCCTACGAGCGCACCATCCACTATCTCAACGAGCAATATCCCGACCACTTCGTCATTGCCGACGCTAAGCGTGGCGACATCGGAAACACCAGCACCATGTATGCCCGCACGTTCTTCGAGGGCGATGCACAGGTCGATGCCCTCACCGTTGCACCCTACATGGGCGAGGACAGCGTCACACCCTTCCTCAACTACCCCGGCCATTGGGTCATTCTGCTTGCTCTCACCTCCAACAAAGGCAGCCATGACTTCCAGCTCACGCAAGACACAGAGGGCAACTGCCTCTTCGAAAAAGTCCTGAAGCAGAGCCAGCAGTGGGGTACGCCCGACAACATGATGTACGTCGTCGGCGCCACACAGGGCCGTCTGTTTGAGGACATCCGTCGCATCGTGCCCAATCATTTCCTGCTGGTGCCTGGCGTGGGTGCTCAGGGCGGCAGCCTGGAGGAAGTGTGCCGCTACGGCATGACGCCCGACTGTGGCCTGTTGGTCAACTCCAGCCGCGCCATCATCTACGCCGACGACTCGGAACGCTTCGCCGAGGTGGCTGCCGAACATGCACGCGAGGTGCAGAAACAGATGGATGCCCTCCTGCCCACAGCGTGACCAGTCATAACACCCCTTTTTTTCCATGCGCCCCATGTGGATGATTCTCTTTCTTTTGTTGCCCGTTGCAGCCCTCAGCTACATCGGTTGGCACGTGTGGGTACTCCTGCCACTCGGTGCTTTCTGGCGAACGGTGCTGATCACGGTGATGGTCGCCTGTTTCCTGACCATTATCCTCGACTTCACTGGCCGTCTCGACACACTCCCTCTGCCCCTGGCGCGTACGCTGTACGAAGTCGGAACGTCGTCGCTGATGATTCTGCTCTACGCCGTCCTGCTGTTCCTCGTGCTCGACATCGGCAGGCTCGTCCGTCTCGTTCCCAAGTCCGTGCTCTACGATAATTGGTGGACCACAGCGGCCGTTGCCGCCGTGCTCACGGGGGTTTTCGTCTATGCCAACCTGCACTACCGCCACAAGGTGCGCGTGCCGCTCGAACTGCGAACTGAGAAGAAATTGCCGAAGCAGTACACCATCGTCATGGCGAGCGACCTGCACCTCGGCTATCACAACCCACGCACCGAACTCCGACGCTGGATCGGCCTCATCAACGCCGAGCACCCCGACTTCATCCTCATCGCCGGCGACATCATCGACATCAGCATCCGGCCCCTCGTCGAGGAGGACATGGCAGCCGAGTTCCGCCGTCTGGAGGCACCCGTCTATGCCTGTCTGGGCAACCATGAATACTATGCGCAGGAGCCGCGTGCGCGTCAGTTCTACCACGACGCCGGCATCCACCTGCTCAGCGACCAGTCGGTCGAAATCGACAGCGCCATCGTCGTCATCGGACGCGACGACCGCACCAATCCCCGTCGCCGCCGTGTGGCCGACCTCTGTGCACAGGCCGACCGGTCGAAATACACCATCCTGCTCGACCATCAGCCCTACCACCTCGAAAAGGCTGAGCGTGCGGGCATCGACTTCCAACTGAGCGGACACACCCACCGCGGTCAGCTGTGGCCCATCTCGTGGATCACGGATGCCGTCTATGAATGTTCGTGGGGTAGCCATCAGCGCGGCAACACCCAGTATTACGTCTCGTCGGGCCTGGGCATCTGGGGCGGAAAGTTCCGCATCGGCACACAGTCGGAATACATCGTGGCCACGCTGAAATAAGCCGTGCAGCACTCTTCCTTCGCCCCTACTCCGCCATTCCCATTTCTCCACCACCGACTCAGCCTGCTGCTGGCGCGGTCTAAAACCGCTGCCTGCGCACTGAATAGTCGTTCATGGTGCCGAATAAACTCAAAATATCATTGAGATTTGTAGAAATATCAATGGTATTTGTAAAAATATCAATGGAATTTGTGGAAATATCAGTGATATTTTGAGTCTTTTCCGCCCATCGTCCCTGTTCCGACGGCACGGCACCTGAGGACACTGTGCGCTGCTGCCGATTTCGATGTGCCTCATCACAGTTTGCAGACGACACATTCGTCCTGTATTTTCTTTGCCATCAGCGATTTTTGTCGTAACTTTGGCTTCGCCGAAGTTACTTTCACTCGGAAATGAACATAAAAAAGCCAGCATTTTTATTTTGCATTCCACTCGTTTTGTCGTAACTTTGCAGTGACAAAGGATTTGCCATAAAAGCATGAAGATTATCAACGACCCCGTGTTTGGGTTCATCCGTGTGCCGAGCGGTCCGCTGCTCGACATCGTCAACCACCCAGCCTTCTTCCGCCTCACGCGCATCAAGCAGCTGGGACTGGCCAGCGTGGTCTATCCAGGAGCCCAGCACACACGGTTTCAGCATTCGCTCGGAGCCTTCCACCTCATGACCCGCGCCACCGAAAGCCTGAAGCGCAAGGGGCAGTTCATCTTCGACTCGGAGGAAGAGGCGGTGCTGGCTGCCATCCTGCTGCACGACGTTGGCCACGGACCGTTCTCGCACGTGCTGGAAAACACACTGACGGAGGGCATCAGCCACGAAGACATTTCGCTGATGATCATGCAGCGGATGAACGACGAGATGGGCGGACTGCTCACGCTGGCCATCAAGCTGTTTCAGGGCGACTATCCGAAGCAGTTCCTCCACCAACTCATCTCCTCGCAACTCGACGTTGACCGCCTCGACTACCTGCGCCGCGACTCTTTCTTCACGGGCGTGACCGAGGGAAACATCGGTTCGGCACGCATCATCGACATGCTCAACGTGGTCGATGACCATCTCGTGGTCGAGAAAAAAGGCATCTACTCCATCGAGAACTATCTGGTGACGCGACGTCTGATGTATTGGCAAGTGTATCTGCACAAGACCGCCGTGGCGGCCGAGCACGTGCTCATCAACGCCCTGCGACGTGCCAAATGGCTGGCGGGACAGGGTGTGGAGTTGTTTGCATCGCCGTCGCTGCACTATTATCTGTATCGCGAAGTATCGCGCCATGATTTCGAGAGCGACGAACAGGCGTTGGAGGCCTACCTCGCACTCGACGATTCGGACATCTGGTGCGCCCTCAGTGTGTGGCAACAACATGAAGACAAAGTGCTCTCGATCCTGGCGCGCGACTTCATCAACCGCCGTATCTTCCGCGTCGAGGTGAGCGACGAACCGTTCTCCGAGGAATATGTCGGGCAGAAGATCGAGGAGCAGGCCCGCCACTGGGGGCTCTCGACCGACGATGCACGCTACCTCGTGGCGCTGAAGGAAGTGGGCAAAGACATGTATAACCCGCTCGACGACCGCATCGAGATTCTTGACAAGGATGGCTCGATCCACGACGTGACCGAAGTGAGCGACATGCTCAACATCGACACGCTGTCGAAACATGTTCGTAAGTATTATCTCTGTACCCAAAGAATAGAACAATGAAACGTACAATCTCACTCTTCATGGCCCTCGCCATGACCGCCGCCATGCTGGCGCAAAGCAAAGTTTACTTCACAAAGGAAATCTCACCTGAAGGTTTAGTAAAAATCTATAAAGCACTGGGTGTCAAGGCACACGGACGTGTTGCCGTCAAGATATCCACAGGCGAAGGAGGCAACCAGCACTACCTGCGTCCCACACTGATTCGCAAGCTCGTCGAGGAGGTCAACGGTTCGATTGTGGAGTGCTGCACAGCCTACGGCGGCACACGTCAGGACAAGGGCAAGCACTGGGAAACCATCCACGAGCATGGCTTCGACTCCATCTTCGCCGTTGACCTGATGGACGAACACGGCGACTTCCGTATTCCGGTGCAGGACCGCAAGCATATCAAGTACGACATCGTCGGCGAACACCTGCCCTACTACGACTTCATGATCAACCTCGCCCACTTCAAGGGTCACCAGATGGGTGGCTTCGGCGGCGTGCTCAAGAACGCCAGCATCGGTGTGGCATCGACCGCCGGCAAGGCCTACATCCACTCCGCCGGTAAGACCGCCGACGCCCAGCTCGCATGGCAGCCCGAATATCTGGCAGCCGGCCCTACACAGGACGATTTCCTCGAGTCTATGGCTGCTGCCGCTCAGGGCGTTCACAACTGGTTTGGCGAAGGCAACATCATCTATATCAACGTGATGAACAACCTCTCGGTCGATTGCGACTGCGATGGCCACCCCGCCCGTCCCGAGATGAAGGACATCGGCATCCTGGCCTCGACCGACCCCGTCGCCCTCGACAAGGCTTGCCTCGACCTCGTCTTCAACCACAAGGCCACGCCAGGTGACGACGAGAAGCCCCTCATCCAGCGCATCAACCGCCAGCACGGCACCTACATCGTCGATTATGCTGCCCAGATTGGCCTCGGAAGCCTGAAGTATAAAATCGTCAACATCGACAAATAAAACACTCTAACACAAGCACAAAACTCATGATGAAGCCATTCCACGTCCTCCTGTGCCTCTGTGCTGCGGCCACGTCGCTGCCCCTTCAGGCACAAGTCGCCGACACTGCGCGCCACGCGATTCCCAACGTCGTCGTCACCGGCACCCGCAACACTGCCGACGTGCGCTACCTGGCCGCCACCGTCACCGTCATCGACCGAGAGACACTCACCCAGAACGAACAAGTAAACATCCTCCCCACCCTCGCGCAGCAGGTGCCTGGACTCCTCGTCACCTCGCGTGGCATGATGGGCTACGGCGTGAGCGGAGGTGCGGCTGGGGGTATCAACCTTCGCGGCATCAGCGGCGGAGCCGGACAGCTGCTCGTGCTCATCGACGGTCATCCGCAATACCAAGGCATCTACGGTCATCCCATCGCCGATGCCTACCAGACACTCATGGCCGAGCGAGTGGAGGTGCTGCGTGGTCCTGCCTCTGTGCTCTACGGCAGCAACGCCCTGGGCGGCGTCATCAACATCGTCACCCGAGGTGCCAACAACACCTTCGCCGGACAGCGTGACTGCACCTCGACCCAGATTCAACTCGGCGCCGGCTCCTACGGAACCTTCCAAGCCGAAGCAGCCAATCAGCTGCGCATCGGCCGCTTCTCCTCCACCTTCGCCGCCCAGTACAGCCGTTCCGACAACCATCGGCCGCGCATGGGCTTCGAGCAGTATGGCGGCTACTGGAAACTGGGCTACGACCTGTCGGAGCATTGGAACAGCTATGCCGACATCGACCTCACCCACTTCAACGCATCACAACCTGGAACGACCGATGCCCCCGTATGGGATGCCGACCAGCACATCACGCGCGGAGCCGTTTCGATCGGACTGGAGAACCACTACAGCCGCACCAACGGAGGCTTGAGTGTCTATTCCAGCTTCGGCCGACACAAGATTGACGACGGCACCAGCGACCCCACCACGCCCACACAGCGCTTCTTCCGCTCGAAGGACGTGCTGACCGGCTTCAACATCTACCAGAGTGCCCGACTGTTCGAGGGAAACCGCACCACCGTCGGCATCGACTACCAGCACATCTACGGCCGTGCCTACTACACTTCGAAAGCCACTGGTGACGTGCTCGACACGCCGAACAAGCAGAGCGGACGCTCCTACCGCAACGAAATTGCCGGCTATGTGGATCTGCGTCAGGACCTCTTCGACTGGCTCACGCTCGATGCCGGCATCCGACTCGACCACCACAGCATCAGCGGCACGGAGTGGATTCCACAATTCGGCATCGTCGTCCGTCCAACGTCTAATGGCGAACTGAAGGCCACAGCCAGCAAGGGTTTCCGCAATCCCACCATGCGCGAACTCTACCTCTACCCGCCTTCCAACACAGATCTCCGCCCCGAACGTATCTGGAACTATGAACTGGCATGGCGTCAGCAGCTCGACGGCGGACGTTTCACCTACGGTATCAACATCTTCTATCTCAAGGGCGACAACATGATTCAGCAGGTTCCTGTGCCTGGCGTCCCGCCAATGCGCATGCTCAACACAGGCATCGTCGAAAACAGCGGTCTGGAACTCAATGCCCACTGGCGCATCGACAACCACTGGAGCCTCAACACCAACCACTCCTTCCTGCACATGACCCACCACGTGCTCGCTGCACCCGACTATGCAGGCTTCCTCGGCGCCAACTACCGCTGCGGAAAGTTCGCCGCCAACCTCGGCCTGCAGTTCATCGACCGCCTCTACACCCAACTCAACGGCGCGACACAGGCCGACGACACCGAGACATTCACCCTCGTCAATGCTACCGTCAGCTACCAACTGCTGCCCTCCCTCCGCCTCTGGGCACGCGGCGAAAACCTGCTCGCACAACGCTATGAAATCAACAAGGGCTACCCCATGCCCCGCGCCACCTTCATGGCAGGCGTGAAACTGGACTTCTAACAGAATCAGCAAAAAGAGAAGGTTCGCTGTTATTATGTTATAACAACCGACCTTCTCGTTTGCATTTCTGTAATTAGTAATGCATTTACGTCAGATAAACCGATGAGAAATGCGAGATGAGAAAAAAATGACTATTTCATTTGCATTCTTCACCCAAAAGCACTACTTTTGCAAAAAAAGTAATGGAACATGACTTACTTGAATACGTTTCACAAAGAATCAGTAGAGAGGAAATTGCGCAAAATCGCAGAATCCTTGAAGTCGCCCATGAACTCAGCCGAAGCTGCTGCATACATGAAAAACAACTTTGCGAAAGCCAACAAAATGCAAGTTACCGCGAGATAGAGCAACACGTCGCAGAGTGCTATGCAAAGGAGCATGGTGTTTGGACTCCGTATAGCACAGTATTTGAGTTAGGCATTCCAGGTCCCAGTGGTCATGAAAATGACACCTATGTTTCCAACGACACCATCTATAAGGTCAATAACTTACTGAACAGTAAGACTATAGTAAGTCTTTTTTGCAAGATGCTATGTCATAATATCCTGTTTTATGATACAGCCTATGAGTTCTATGGTTTTACGGGCTTTGAAGGGCGTAGCGTCATGCCCATCTTTACTCAGAAATTGATTAAAGATGCCACTCCCGCCACGACTATAGAAATTGACACTTATATGTCAGCTCTCGGTTTTAATAAAATGGAAGAAGGAGTCTTTTCAAACCATGAGATGAGGGTCTGGGATGTTCTTCCACGTAATGTTCTTCGTGATCATGATGGAGATCTATTTGTGATCGATGCAGAAATCACCCTCATGGGAGTCGTGAAGCTGGACTTCTGAGCCTCCCCTTCTCAATGCCACTATCCGCTTAACTGACTCCAAGTGCAAAAAATACTTCAAAACACTTGGAGTTTTATTTACCAAGTACTAGGCTTACCAACTCAAAGCACTTTGAAGCAACAGGCATTGTTCAGAAAAAACCTCGCAGCTGTCACTTTTTCTCATTTTCCTTTTACCCGTTTCACTTTTTTTCTTTAACCTTGCATGGTCAAGCTGCACAGGCTGAACCGCCGCAAGCTTGACTCCGACATACGAAAAGGCGTTTGCTACGCTTTGTTTTTGGTCGCTTGAACGTAGGAAATTCAACACCGTAAATCAAAAACATTGTGGAGTAGATGCCGCGGATGTGATATACACATGCATCCGACGGTGTGCAGAGGGACGATCGTGCCCTCAGCACACTTTATGGGTGCGCTCCATGTATATCACCATGCGTGGCGTATTGCTCTGCTTGTCCATTTACGAGGTTATCCTACGACCTAAGCGACGGACAGGCAGCAGTCGATACCCACGCATTTTTGTTTGTTGGGAGCACCTGACTGATTACTCTCCTACGTTTGCTCGGGTATTGGCAAACACAGTTTCTCTCTCCGTCGCTAATGCCCTTCACAGACATCGACATCCACGAAGACGAACTGTGGCATCGTATGCCAGACGTGCTGGATCAGCTGCTGCGCGACCACACTACGGGTCAGAACATCCTGTGGTGCACCCACGATTACGAGTCGCTGGGCGACGGCTACGGCTACCACCAGCCCATTCTGCCCCAGCTCATCACCGGTTACCACCGTCAGGTAATCCGTCCCCGCGTGATGAAGACCCGAGAACAGCAGACCGACCGCTCGAAAGACAAGGCCGAGGTGTTCACACCGTCGTGGGTATGCAATGCACAGAACAACCTTGTCGATGAGGGATGGTTCGGGCGCAAAGATGTCTTCAACACAGAGAATGTCGAGTTGCGCACTTGGTACACTCATCACGAACGCGTCACATTCCCCGAAGGTAAAACGTGGAAGGACTATGTGCGTGCGGTACGCATGGAAATTACCTGCGGTGAAGCTCCCTATCTCGTCAGCCGCTACGATGCAACGACAGGCACAGCTATTCCACTTTCCGACCGCATCGGTCTGCTGGACCGCAAGCTGCGCGTTGTCTGTGAGAATGTGGACGAATGTAGTGAATGGCTCGAATGGGCACAGCTGGCATACAAAAGCATCTACGGCTACGAGTGGCAGGGCGACAACTTGCTATTAGCTCGCGAAGCTCTCCTCTACACCTTCATCGAATACTATCATGCCAAGTTCGGCCGATTGCCGATGCAGAAGTTCATCCGTCTCATCGCCTACATCATTTCATGGAATCTTTGGCAAATGGACGGATTGAAAGGTGTTGTGCCTGATTCGTGCAACAACGGTACAAAGAATACTATTCAAGATATTTTTGGCATAGTCAAAGAAAACGAAACTTGCATAGGATGCAAAACTCATAAGATTAAACAACACATAGGACGCTATTCCATCATTAAGGATTGGGAGGGTGAACGTAATATGACTGGAGAAAGAGGGAAAATTACACCTTTTGTCAACTTTTTTAATAAAGATTTTACATGTTAGACATATCTGTAGCAGACATAATTATATATGGGAGAGTTAAGCCCCATATATATGCTTTTGAGACAAATACTGTGCCGAATTATTTGAAAGTCGGTGACACATACAGACCAGTTTCCATCCGTCTCGACGAATGGAGAAAACTGGGATACATCCACCTTGAAAAGATTTATGACAGCGATGCTTTGATAGATGATAATACCTATTTTAGAGATTATGCCGTTCATCAGCATCTGACCTACGTACAGCATGTTCAACAAATAACCGATAGCGAGCGGCAGGAACTTTCAAAAAAGAACAATAATCTCCATATTTCTGTGGAGTTCTTTCGTAATGCAACCAAAAACAATGTAAGCCTAGCGATTTCAGCTATTAAAGAAAGTTTTGCAAAGGGTGAAAACCGATATACTTTTTATGACACCATTATTCCGAACGCAATTGTTGAGACAGAATATGAAAGAACGGAGTCATGGAAACCTCGAAGAAATCAAGAAGAAGTTATTAATAATTTTGTTGAGGCATACAAAGCTGGTAGGCGCAATCTGTTAATGTTTGCCGTGATGCGTTTTGGTAAATCTTTTACCGCCTTGTGATGTGCTAAAAAGATGGACGCAAAACTCGTTGTAGTTGTATGTGGAAAGACAGATGTCATGGATGAATGGAAACAAAATGTCCAACGACCAAAAATATTAGATGGTTACTTTTTTCTGACCGCAAATAGTATAGGCGATGATAATGTCATTTCCGAGAACCTAAATAGAGGCCGTAGAGTCGTGTTGTTTCTATCTTTACAAGATCTTCAAGGGGAAATCATTAAGGATAGGCATAAGGAATTGTTTAGGCTCAATGAGTCGGAAAAGATTGATTTGCTGATTATTGATGAAACACATTTTGCAGCACGTGGTAAAGAGTTAGGAAAAGTTCTTAACCTTGAAGAAAAAGCGTACGATATTTCGCTTAACAATTTCTTGAAAAACACAAAATCTTTTAAGCCCAAGGTTTGCCTTCACCTTTCAGGTACCCCTTATCGAATTCTCTTAGACGGAGAATTTGAAGAACAAGATATCATCGCAAAAGTCAGGTACGAAGACATCGCAAAATCAAAAGAGGACTGGGACAGAAATAATCCCGATGCTGATGAATGGGATAATCCCTACTATGGATTTCCTCAGATGATTCGATTTGCTTTCTATCTCACAGATTCTTCACGTCAACTACTTGAGAGATTGCAGAAAACAGATGTTAAATGTGGTCTTAGTGATCTTTTCAGAACGTACTCTCTGAACAAAACAGGACGTTATAATGAGTTTAAATATAAAGAAGAAGTTCTAGAGCTTTTACAGGCAATAGACGGTACAAAAGAAGACAAAAACATCTTTAGTTTCTTGAAGTATGATAAGATACAAAACGGCAAGATGTGTCGTCACATTGTGATGGTTTTGCCATGGCGCGCATCCTGCGATGCCATGGAAAGAATCTTGAAAGAGAATCAATTTAACCTGTTGAATGATTACGATGTTATTAATATTGCCGGTTTAGATACAATAGCAGAATTTGATTCGTCAAATCCCAACCATGTTGAAAATGCAAAACAATATATAGCAAAGTGTGAACAGAAAGATAAGAAAACCATAACGCTTACAGTTGGCAGAATGCTGACAGGATGTACAGTTCCAGAATGGGATACGATGATTATGCTTCGTAATACGAATTCTCCAGAGTTGTATGACCAAGCTATTTATCGCCTCCAGAGTCAATATATCAAGACTGTTAAAAGCAACCATGGCGGTTTTATAAAACAAAACATGAAACCCCAAACCTTGCTTGTCGACTTCGATCCCATGCGCATGTTTCAATTACAGCATAAACGGGCACTCATATCAGAAATAAATGACAATGAACGAGGTTACGTACAATTACAACAACAAATATCTAAAGAATTAGTATATTCTCCTATTATCTGCATTAACCATGACAAACTACAACAGGTAGAAGCTTGTGATATAACGGATGCAATACGCCAATACAATAACAACAAAAGTATTCTGGATGAGACAGAGGACATTTCTATAGATGAAAAGCTAATCCATGATGCTTTTTTTTGTTCACTTCTTGATCGTGAAAATGAAATAGACTCAAAAGTTGGAATATTTACGACAAAACCTTATAATGGCAAAAATAAAGATGATATTGATAATGATGGAAATCCAGTTACTTCTAAAAACCAGCCATCTACTCCCCAACAATCTTTAACTAGACAAGAAGATGACACTACAAAGAGTTTGCAAAAAAAGATGAAAACTCTGTACTTTAAGGTTTTGCTATACACTTTCCTTTCAGATCACCAAGAAAAGTCGTTAAGTGAAGTGTTTCAGAATATTTTACATGATAAAGAAAGTCGAAGAATCGCTAATAACATTCAATTGGATGTATCACTTCTAAAAACCCTTCTCTTGAAAGTTAATCCGTTTGTATTAAACGAACTTGAACATAAAATATTCAATATATCGGACTTATCTTCTGATAAAAAAATAGAAGTACACTCTGCTTTGAAACGAATTGCCAGAATCTCAAACTCAGAAGTTGTCACGCCAGAATGGATAACAAAAGAAATGGTTGAACTTTTGCCCAGTCATATCAACGCAAAATCACGCTTTCTCAATATTGCTGGTAAAACAGGAGAATTTGAATACGCACTCTTACAAAAATATGATGATGAAGTAAAACGAAACATATACACTATCCCGACTTCATCTGTCACTTATGAATGTACACGTAAGATGTTTAAATTGATGGGGATACCCATCTCAAACATTATATACCCATATCACTCTCAAGATCTTATCCTTCTAGAGAATAAAGCTGAACTCATCAAAAAAATTAAAAATATGAAATTCGATGCTATAGTGGGAAATCCTCCCTATCATGAAAATATTAGTGAAAGTAAAGCTAATAGTTCGCTCAGTAAACAATTGTACCCTTCATTCATTCAATTAATACACGAGTTGGATGTTTCATGCGCGTCACTTATAACTCCTTCCAGATGGTTTAAAGCAGAAGCACAGGACAAGTCATTCGTCAAACTGAGAGATTATATAAAAAACAACAACCATATTCATACCATTGTACACTTTCCTAATGGCAATGAGGTTTTTCCAACTACAATTATCAAAGGCGGTGTTAACTACTTCCTTTATAAGAGAGGTTATAAGGGAAACGTACGATTTTACAACAACACACAGGGCAATTTGACCGAGCAACAGCGCCCATTATTTGAGAAAGATATGGATATTATTTTTGAGGATTGCCAGGAATACGAGATAATCAAAAAGGTAACTTCAAGAGATTTTGAACCTTTAACTAAAATAACAACAGGCCGTAATGCTTTTGGTATTATTGGAAGGCCCGATGTAGTTGCTAAAGTTTCCGTTTCCTCCAAAACACAAAATGGTATCAAACTCCGCTGTAAGAATAATGTTATTCGTTGGACTTTAGAAGAACACGTGACTAAGTCCAAAGACTTATTAAATAAGTATAAAGTGTTTATCTCAAAATCTGCAGGTGACCCTGCAACAGACTGTAAAATCATAGGTCAAGCTTATGTTGCAGGGCCTCGGGAAGCATGTACAGATTCACTGATACCTATAGGTGGTTTTAATACATTAGAGGAGGCCGAGAACTTGCAGAAATACCTTTCAACAAAATTTTTACGTTATTTGGTCAGTATTCTAAAGGTTTCACAAAATGTCACGCAAATTGTGTACCAATACGTGCCCATTCAGGATTTCACTTCCTCCTCTGATATAAAATGGAATCAAAGCATCAAGGAAATAGACAATCAACTATATGCCAAGTACAAGTTGGATTCCAAAGAAATCTTATTGATCGAATCGATGATTAAGCCTATACAGTAAGAAAAGTGCACAAGAATATAGGAAATGAAACAAAAATGCGCCTTACAGATTTGTTGAATTAGAGGATTCTCATTACCTTTGTCGTGAGAATCAACAATTCAATATTTAATTATAATACAAGGCATCATCATGAACATCGGAGATAAAGCCCCTGAAGTGCTGGGGCGCGACGAAAACGGAAACGAAGTACGGCTGAGCGACTATGCCGGACGCAAACTCATTCTCTATTTTTATCCCAAGGACAACACGAGCGGCTGCACATCGGAAGCCTGTTCGCTGCGCGATCGCCATCTGGCATTGCAAGAAGCAGGCTACGAGGTGGTCGGCGTGAGCAAGGACTCGGCAGCCTCGCACCAGAAGTTCAAGGAAAAGCACGACCTGCCTTTCCCCCTCATCGCCGACGTTGACCATTCGCTCCTCGAAGCCATGGGCGCGTGGGGAGAGAAGTCTATGTACGGCAAGAAGGTGATGGGCACCATCCGCACCACCTTCGTCATCGACGAGACGGGCCACATCGAACGCATCTGGGCTGGCAAGCAGATTAAGACAAAGGAACACGCCGACCAAATACTCGAGAAATAAAAACACCCATGGCAGACCATACAAAGCAAAGGACAGGACGACTTGCTGGAAGTTGGTAAACCTACCATCCGCCAGATGAAGTCTGACGGTACGCTACGTCGTCTCCACGAGAAATACGACCTGGTCTATGCCTACTGACGAGGAACAATCCCCGTCAGCGTGCCATACAAACTTTTTGTCTAAGCTCTGTCGCCCAAACATTGGAAAATAGAAAAGCGCAAAATCCAGTGGACTTTGCGCTTTTCGCTTGTTGGGTTGAGAAGTGAGAGGATTATGCTTCAGCTTCAGCTGCGGGAGCCTCCTCAGCAGGAGCCTCTTCAGCAGGTGCTGCGGCTTCGGCAGCAGCAGCCACGGCAGCGGCCTTCTTCTCAGCCACCTTCTTGGCAATTTCCTCGTTGATCTTCTTCTCGGCAGCGAGACGTTCGGCAGCCTGAGCCTTCTTGTCGGCAGCCTTCTTGCTGAGGACAGCGGTCAGTTTCGACTGCTTGTCAGCCTTCCAGGCATCGAACTTCTGCTGTGCAGCAGCCTCGTCGAATGCGCCCTTGGCGACACCACCTTTGAGGTGTTTCATCAGGTAAACGCCTTCCTGTGAGAGGATGTTGCGGACTGTGTCTGTGGGCTGGGCACCTACTTCTACCCAGTAGAGGGCACGGTCGAATTTCAAATCAATGGTTGCGGGATTGGTGTTGGGGTTGTAGGTACCAATCTTCTCGATGAAGCGTCCATCACGTGGAGCACGAGAGTCTGCGGCTACGATGCTATAGAACGCATAGTTCTTGCGACCGTGGCGCTGGAGTCTGATTTTTGTTGCCATGTTGAATGACTTTTGGTTTTGTTGAAGGAGGAGTACACGACTGTTCCTTCGGGTGAATAAAAACGGTTGATTTGAGTGCCGCTTACACGAAACGGCATGCAAAGGTACGAAAAAAACAGAAAAGTAAAAAATGAAAAGCGGAAAAAGTGTAAAGTTTCCCCCTGGAACCCACCCAAGGAGGGGAGTTCGGACCGGCAGGCTTTTAATTATTAATTTTTAATTTTTCACTTTTCACTTTTCACTTATTGTTATACTGGTTCATGGCCGTCTGCACACCAGCGAGGCAGAAAGTGCGGACGGCATCGGTGGCGAGGGCGATGCGCTCGGGCATGGCCTGCAAATCGTCGTCGGAGAAGTGGCCGAGCACGAAGTCCACCTGCCCGCCGCGCGGGAAATCGTTGCCGATGCCGAAGCGCAGACGGGCGAACGTCTGTGTACTGAGCACCTGTGCGATGTGTTTCAGTCCGTTGTGTCCACCGTCTGCCCCACCCTGCCGCATACGCAGTTTGCCGAAAGGCAGCGAGAGGTCGTCGCACACGACGAGCAGCCGCTCGACGGGCACATTCTCCTTCTGCATCCAGTAGCGCACGGCATTGCCGCTCAAGTTCATGTAGGTGGACGGTTTCAGCACCACGAGCTCGGCATTCTTCACGCGAAAACGGCTGACGAAACCGTAGCGGTGGTCTTCAAACGTCGCACCAGCGGCCTCAGCCAATGCGTCTGCCACACGAAAACCGATGTTGTGGCGCGTGCCGTCATACTCTGCACCGATGTTGCCAAGACAGGCGATGAGGTATTTCATAACATTAGGGTCCTCAGCTTCCGACGGCATCTTCCGATGGCCAAAAAGCGAGGAAATCAATTGCAGAATGTTCATTGGGAGTTTTTACAAAAAAGCCGAACCGTGGCATAGGCCCACCGGTTCGGCTTCCTTTTGTTCGTTGCACATTTATTCGGCAGCAGCTTCTTCGGTGGCAGCTGCACGGGCTGCACGTGTCATGCGGACAGCGCAGACAACCACTTCCTTCGAAGTAACGATTTCGAGGCCGTCGAAGCTCAGTTCAGCCACCTTCATTGTCTTACCCAGACCGAGGTTGGTGACGTCGATGTCGAGTGTGTCGGGCATCTGTGTGTAAGGAGCCTTCACCTTCAGCTTGCGGACGCTGAGGGCGAGCTTACCACCGGCTCGAACACCTTCGGCCAGTCCGTTCAGCTTCACGGGAATCTCCATTACGATCGGAGCGTCGGTGATTTCGTAGAAGTCAACGTGAACGGGAGTGTCCTTCACGAAGTCGTTCTGCAGCTCCTTCAGGATAGCCTTCACGGTCTTGCCCTCGATGTTGAGGTTGATGATATAGACGTTTGGCGTGTAGAGAAGCTTGGCCAGTTCCTTGTCGCTGACTACGAGCGACTGAGCCTTGGGCAGACCCTTCTCGTCCTTCTCAACACCGTAGATGTTGCAGGGTACCATACCAGCGCGACGCAGGTCGCGGCTTGCCTTCTTGCCAAATTCCTTACGAACCTGGGCATTCAGAGTGATTTCTTTCATTGTTCTTTCGTTTTTGTGTTACTATGAATTAAGTTTTTTCTGCTTAATCTGCCATCACACATGGAGTCCGCCCCGAGGGGTGCTCCGAGGGTGCTTGTCGAAAAAGCGGTGCAAAGGTACGACAAAAAATTAATAATTAAAAATTAAAAATTAAAAATTTGCCTTTGCGACAGCCATTTGTCAGCATTTTCCACCAAAGAGCGGGTCGGAGGGCAAGAAACGAATGTTTGTCACTATATCGACTTTCCGTATCACGATATCGACATATTTGGCATTTTCCCGTTATTTTGCAAGCTCAATATTTACGATTATCGTATATTTGCACCATGACAGACACAAAAGAAAAAGTTCTTAATTTCTGTATCACGAACGTTTTTGTTAAGCCAAATGAGCAAAGTCAAACTCGTTTGAACCTTGCCATGGCGAGAAAACGAAGGAATTTATTCCAACTATTTTTTAACTCTTATCTATTATGCACACAAAACAACAACTGAAATGCTGGGCACTGGCTGCGTCGGTGCTACTCCTGCCTGCCGCTATGCCAAAGGCTCAGGCAGCAAATTGGACGGTCACGTCTGCAATGAAAACGGTGTGGAAGGCAGAAAGCGGCCCCATTGTTCTGTGGATATCGCCCGATGGCAACGATGAGGCTGAAGGTACAAAGGAGGCTCCGCTGGCCACACTGCAACAAGCTCTGCTGAACGTACGACGGATGAGACAGACGGCGGAGGAAGGAACGCTGGGCGAGGTGCACATTGTTCTGCGCGGAGGTACTTACCGCCTGACCTCGACACTTACGCTGACTACTGAAGATTCGGGTACACCGACATCACCTACAATCATCGAAGCTGCCGAAGGAGAACTGCCTGTGCTGAGCGGTGGAGTGACGATCAGCGAATGGCAGAGCGGTGTGTCGGCAGCCGGACTTCCCGAAACGGCACAGGGACAGGTGTGGAGTGCGCCGGTGAACGACCTCGGTGTGTCAGAATCAGGTATTCGCCAGATGTGGATCGGCAACACGAAGATGCACCGCGCCAGCACGCTCGACGACCTGTCGCTGCCCCGGTTGATTTCGGTTGACAAGGAGAAGGGCGAACTCACCGTCCCCCTCATCCGTCAGGCGTTCATACATCCCGAGCGACTCGAACTGACCATCATTCAGGACTGGGCCATGAACCTCCTACGTGTGAAGACTCTCGTGAACGATGGCGAGCGTTCTCGACTGACATTCATGGATCCGGAAAGCAGCATCGAGTTTAAGCGTCCGTGGCCCATTCTGCGTGCCGACGAGACGAGTTTCTCCAACCATCATTTCTACCTCAGCAATGCCATCGAACTGCTGAACCGCCCGCAGGAATGGTATCACGACGCGGAGAACCATACGCTGTACTACTGGCCACGCGAAGGCGAAAATGCCTCGATGGTCGAGGCCGTTGTCCCTACGCTCGAAACACTCATCAGCATTGAGGGTACGGTAGAGGAGAAAGTAACAAATCTGCATTTCCGTGGCATCACATTCGAACACACCACCTGGATGCGTCCGTCCAAGGCTGGCCATGTGGCACTGCAGGCTGGCCTGTGGCTTTACGATGCCTACTCCGACGACACGGCTCCTGGTGGAAACGTAGCATGGGTAGGTCGTCCGTCGGCAGCCGTGAGTGTGAAGAATGCCAGCGACGTCACGTTCCATGATTGCCGGTTCGAACATGTCGGTTCGACGGCCCTCGACTTCGTGAGCGGTACGAAGCAGACAAGCGTCAAGGGCTGCGTGTTCAACGACGTCGGAGGAACAGCCATCCTGGCCGGCTATTTCGGCGACGAGACGTTTGAAGCCCACAAGGCCTACAATCCCGACGACGAACGTGTGGTCTGCGACGGAGTGGTCATCGATAACAACTACATCACCAACGTCGGCACCGACGACTGGGGCTGCGTAGGCGTCGGCGTAGGTTTTGCGTCGAACGTCAGCATCACCCACAACGAAATCTGCCATACGCCCTACTCTGCCATCAGCATGGGTTGGGGATGGACAAAGGAATCCAGTTGTATGCACGACAACCACATCATCGGCAACTACATCCACCACTTCAGCCGCCAGATGCGCGACAGCGGTGCCATCTACACACTTTCGTCCCAGAGCAACTCGTCGATCGAGGAGAACCGCATAGAAGCGGTCGGCGACCCTCTGCTCAATCCCGTGATGTGGAACATGCGTCACTCGCAATTCGACCTCTACACCGACGAGGGCAGTGACTATTTCACCGTCAACAACAACTGGCTCGAACGGAGTGAGATATCCAAGAACCAGAACGGCAGCCACAACCAATGGGGTGCCAACGGCAGCAATGTCTCGACAGCCATCAAAGAGGCAGCAGGACTCGAAGCCGACTTCCTCGCCCTGCGTGAGAGTGTGGCTGCGCCCGCACTGGCCCCGCTCGACAGCATCGGCGACGACAACAGCGGACTCGACCGCATCGAATTTGTTGCTCAGAACGAAGGATTCAAACTCGGTGCCATGCTGGCAGTCGATCTCAACAACGACAACCGTCTGGACATTGTCTATGGCGGTGGCGAGAGTTTTCAGGTGCAGCACGGAGGCGTCCGCATGAACATGGGACAATATTCCTTTGCCGCCACACAGGGGCTGAAACGCCTCTACATGAGCAATTTTGCCGCCGGCGACCTGAACGGCGACGGATTCATGGACCTCGTGCAGGCAGGTTGGGACTTCTGGGGATGCTACAACGCTGTGCTGCTGAACGATGGCAAAGGCTCACTCTCTCAGCAACCGCTGACCACTTCCAAAAACACCTCGCCGGCCTGCGGCATAGCCGACATCGACAACAACGGATTGCCCGACTACTTCTTCGTCGGCAACGGACAAGACAATAGTTTCTACCTGCAGCGTCACGACCGCACGTTCGCCGAAGCCACAGCACGACTGAGCCTGCCCGGCGGTTTCTCCGACCCGAACATGGTTTATGCCGACTTCAACAACGACCAGAGCATCGACATCGTCCTCCTTTCCAACCGCGACGGAGGAGTCTATACACGCCTCTTCCTCAACGACGGAATGGGTAAATTCACCGAAACCGACGCTGGTCTGACCGAGCGTGGCACACGGGGTGGCATGGCATACGCCGATGTGAACAACGACGGATTCCTCGACCTGGCCGTTGGAGGAATGTTCTACGGCGAACAGTGGAATTCGACGGCAGCCGACGGAGGAAAGACCGTCACTGTCTATCTCAACAATCAGCACGGCCAGTTCACCAAGCTGCAAGAACTGTCGGAATACATGTTCGACAATGTCACACACCCCCTGCGTTTCTGCGATTGGGACAATGATGGCAACACAGACCTCATCGTCACCGGTTGGAACATGTCGGAAGGCAACGTCTCGCGCACCGACGTCTTCCTGAACGACGGAAAAGGCCACTTCACGAAAATCTATGCAGGCCTGCCCGGCGTGTCCGAAGGTGCCATCGAACTCGCAGACTTCGGTGGCAGTGGCGCAAACGACATCCTCATCAGTGGCAACTGCAACAGTGGCTACAACGGTTTCAGTGCCGACCGCCGCATCGCAGTCCTCTGCCGCAACCATGCCGACCATCCCAACACCGCACCAGTAGCACCAACCGACCTCACGACCGAAGTGTCCGACCAGGGCACAGTCACCCTTCGGTGGGAGCCTGGCGACGATGCAGAGACACCCGTCAGCGCGCTTTCCTATAATTATTACCTACGCGATGTCAACAGCGGCCTCTACCTCACCTTCCCCAACGCCGACCTCACGACGGGCCAGCGCCGCGTCAGCCAGATGGGAAATGCGTGGCTGAACCGCCAGTGGACTCTCCACCTCCCAGCCGGCACCTATGCCTGGAGCGTGCAGACAGTCGATGCTGCCTACGCTGGCAGTCCGTTTGCCACGGAGCAAACCTTCACCATCGAAGAGGGCGCGGAGGAACTGGAAACCATTGCCTACCCCGAGCCTAAGACACAATTCACGCCCGTCACCAATCTCGAGGACGGCACGGAGTATGCCATGCAGAACGCCAACGAAACCCTGGCCAAGCGCAACCTCTACTGGGAGTGGGGACAGTACCTCCGCACACAGTCGTCCGGCACCATGGACGACGTGACCTTCATTGCTCACGAGAACAGAGTTGACGGTCAGACCTTCTGGTCTTTCCAACTCACCTCTGCGACAGGCAAGGACCGCTACATCGGACGTGTGAACAACGCAGGCAACATCGGCATCACCGACACCGAGACGCTCTGGCAGGCCGTCTATGTGGAGAGCGAGACGGAAGAGGGCGACGGTTTCACCCTCCTGCTGCGTGGCGACACCCCCGACGAAGGTCACGAACTGACGATGAACGGCAGCGCCGACTGGGTGTGCTGCTACCTCGACGGACAGACCATCGACAAGACCGCCAACACCACCCACTGGCAGTTCTTCCGCACCGCCGACCTTAACGCATCTGCCCTCTCCGACTACAATCAGAAAAACCTGCTGCTCTATCAGTACCTCATCGAGACGCTCCAGATGAACGACCGCGGCATCACCTCCATGCTGCCAGTCTATAAGGCTGGAGCCGCCATCTACAACCGGCCGGACAACACTCTCGCCGACATCGAAGAGGCACTGGCAACCATCCAGTCGGCCATCGCTGCGACCACACAGCAGTACACCCTCGACATGCCAGCCACCTACGGCATCCTCAACCCCAGTTTCGAGAACGTCACCAGCCAGCACGCGGTCACTAACGCCGCACCGTTCGGATGGACCCTCACACGAGACGGAACACCCGTCACCGACCAGAACGAATGGGCATGGTTCGGAGCCAACGGCGACGGCAACGAGAAGGACGGCGACTACATCTGGGGCATCTGGAACGGCAGCAACTACGGCGAAATCGAACTCTCGCAGACGATCACCGGCCTGCCCAACGGCACTTACGAAGTCTCGGCACGCATGATGCAGAACAACACCGAAACGGGCAACATGGCACGCCTCTTTGCAGCCGACCAGTCGCAGATGCCCGGTCCGGCCGATGCCTACACCACCCTGCCAGCGGGCGAAAACGTCACCTTTGCCGACGGGTGGGCCACCAGCGACCGCGACATGAGCCACGTGCTCAGCGTCCGTGTCACGGTGACCGACGGCACCCTCACCTTTGGAGTTCGCACCAACGGATTCTTCAAGGTCGATGACTTCCGACTCACATGGCTTGGCGACACCTCCGTCGGCATTCAGCATGTGAACGGCACCGACACCGTCGTCACACCCATCTACAACCTATCAGGCCAACGCCTCCGCCATCGGCAACAGGGAATCAACCTCCTTGGTCATGGGCAGAAAATTCTGGTACGCTGAGCCACATCCAAAAATCCAGGTGCTTGGACGAAACTTTCTAAGCACCTGGATTTTTTTTCTAAGCACTTGAAATTTTCCACATACTGCACAGACTGCCAATGCCACGTTGGAATAAATTCCTTCGTTTTCTTGCCATGACAAAGTTCAAACAAGTTTGACTTTGCTCATTTGGCATAACGAAAACGTTCTAATAAAACATGTTTCATTCTAACAATAAAGGTTAAATAACAACGCCTTTCGGTTGATTTACAAGGATTTCTCTTGCTCGTTCCTGCCATTTTTCCTAATTTTGCAGTGTCACTTTATTTCTTAAATAAGATGTTATGAAAGCAAGAGAATCCGTCGTTTCGTTCACCTTCATGCTCGCTTTTGCAGCATGTGTACCTTCGTTCGCACAAACGTCTTCCGCACTTCCGATGTGGGAGCGCAAGAGTGCGCCAGCCGTTATTCTGGGGCGAGTCCTCGATTTTAAGCAAGGCGAGAAATACAAGTTTCCTGGATTTTGGGGAAATGGGGCCTCGCTGAAGGGCGGACATTACCCTGCCATCACCACCGACTCCATTCACGGCACATTTACGTTTGTGTGGGACATTTGCTACCCGCTCAAGCATAGTTTTCATGGTTGGGACCTCTGGCTCTGCCCTGGCGACACCATCCTTCTGGACATCGACCGCGGCGCGATGGCCGACTACGAAGCCTACAAGAAGAACACGCCTGCCGACAGCATCACGACCGAGCGGCTGCAGGAACTGTGGCAGCGCGCAGTCCACACCGAAGGAGGCACGGTCGAACAGCCCTTGCCGGTGCATTTCAACGGATTGGTACGCGGATATAGAAAGGAATATGCTGAGGCACACTTGCACGACACCTTCGCCGAATGGCAGGAAGTGTGCTGGCGCGAATATCAGGAGGCCAGGCAACGGCTCGACTTGCTCACGCTTTCGCCAGCCCAACAGGCCTATCAGCGTCTGGGGCTCGAGGAAGACTATGTCTGCAAGCGGAATGAGTTTATGTTCTGCAAGACCAGTTGGGGACTGCTGACCGACGAGGAGAAGCCTGCCTTCGAGCAGCAAGTGACGCTGCGCGACCCTCATGCCGCTGAACTGACGTTCTATCGCGACATGACTGGCTTCTATGCCCTCAGCGACTTTTTCGGCGAGAAAGATATGCTGGACTACCTGCGTGCCAACAACTTGCAGGATTCGCCTCTGGGGCATTGGCTGCAGGAGTTGGAAGTTGCTCATGCAGTCATGACTCGTGCCAAAGCCATGCAACCTGTCGAGGAGAGCGAAATTGAGGCCCTTGCTCCTGAATATCAGACGCAAATCCGCGAGATGCAGGCCACGCTCCGTCAGCAAGCCACCGACAGCAAGGGCATTCGCCGTGAACTGCCCGAGGGCGAGCCGCACGAATGGCTCCCCAAAATCGTAGCAGAACACAAAGGGCGTATCGTCTTTGTTGATTTCTGGGCGACATGGTGCGGCCCTTGCCGGCAAGGCATGAAGGAGATGGAAACCGTGAAAAAGGACCTTCTGGCCCGCGGCGTCGATTTCATCTACATCACCGACACCAGCAGCAATGCCGACGCATGGCTGGACATCGTCGGGCAGCACGCTGGCGACCATTACATCACGCCCACAGGTTTCGGCGACCTGCAAATCCCTGGCTACGACAACGCCATTCCCCACTACCTCATCTACGACCGCGACGGCCGCCTCGTCAAGTTCATCAGCGGCTGGCCCGGCGTAGAGGAAATGATGAAAGAGTTCCAAACTGTCATGTAAGCCTTGCAGTTGTTGACGTAGGGGGCGTGTCGGCACATTCATGTGACGCCCTGACCATACTGCGTCTGCCCACGATTGTTCCCCGCTCCGCAGAGCACTGGAGTTTCCAAGGCGCTGCGGCGAGTTTTGTGGGGTGTTTTCTGTTATTAAAGCTGCGGTCGTGCTGAGCATGGACGGCGATCGTGATGTCCGTTGGCTGCGCTCATACTGATAATTGAGTATCGTGGAAACGTGAACTGAGTAGGGCTGTAATGGAAGTGAAATGGGGAAAAAGCGCCTGAAAATGCAAAAAATATGAATGGTAAATTGTTAGTTGCGCTTTTTCTTTGTACCTTTGCAGCATAAAGAGAGTCATGAAGGACATCATCGACCACACCGGATCTGTCGAAAGCATTGAAGGCACACACGTCAGGATTCGCATCCTGCAATCGTCGGCATGCTCTGCATGTCAGGCAAAAAGTCTGTGTGCCTCGGCTGAGGCAAAGGAAAAGATTGTCGATGTGTGGGACACACACGCCGACCGTCTGACTGTGGGCGAACAGGTGAAGGTCTGTGCCTCGATGCAGATGGGTCGCAACGCTGTCCTGCTGGCGTTTGTCGTGCCGCTCCTGCTGATGGTGGCATGGCTGGTCGTGGCCCTCAAATGGCTTGTTCTCAGTGAACTGATGGCCATCGGCGGCGTGCTGCTTCTCCTATTTATATATTATATAGGGCTGTGGAGCGTGCGCGAAAAGCTGAGCCGCAAGTTCGCCTTCTGGATCGAGAAGGATTAGCACGGCTGACATTTCTGCCACAGCTTACTACAACCAACGACAACAACAACCAACAACATAACTTAATCAACAAAATCTATGAACGTAATTCTTATTGCTGTGATTGTGCTTGGCGCCATCGGCCTCATTGCAGCCCTCGTGCTGTGGGGCACCGCCAAGAAGTTTGCAGTCAAGGAAGATCCACGCATCGGACAGGTGGGCGAAGTGCTGCCTGGCGCCAACTGCGGCGGTTGCGGATTCCCAGGATGTGGCGGTATGGCCGCTGCCTGTGTCAAGGCATGCGACGAAGCCGGAAGCCTGGAAGGTCTGAACTGTCCCGTCGGCGGTCCCGACTGCATGGCAAAAGTAGCAGCCATTCTCGGCCTGCAGGCTGCACCCGCTGCCGCACCGAAGGTGGCTGTCGTGCGTTGTAACGGTACGTGCGAGAACCGTCCGCGCGTGGTCGAGTACGACGGTGTGCGCACCTGCCGCATCGCCAACACCACGTGCATGGGCGAGACGGCCTGTGCCTACGGCTGTCTGGGTTGCGGCGACTGCGTGGCTGCCTGCCTATTCGACGCCATTCGCATGAACCCCGAGACGGGTCTGCCTGAAGTCGATACGACGAAGTGTACCGCCTGCGGTGCCTGCGCCAAGGCTTGTCCGCGCTCGATTATCGAGATTCGCTCGATGAAAGGTGCGAAGAAGATGGGCGTGGTCGTGGAGTGCATGAACAAGGACAAGGGTGCCGTTGCCATGAAAGCCTGCAAGGCGGCCTGCATCGCCTGTCAGAAGTGCGTGAAGGTGTGCGAGTTCGACGCCATCCATGTCGAGAACAACGTCGCCTACATCGACCCCGAGAAGTGTCGCCTGTGCCGCAAGTGCGAGGACGAATGCCCGAAGAAGGTGATCCATGCCATCAACATGCCGGCACGCAAACCGAAGCCCGCCGAAGCACCTGCCGCTGCACCGAAACCAGCCGCACCTGCTGCACCCAAGGCTGAAGCACCTGCCGCACCGAAGGCAGAGGCGTGAGTTAATTTTCCATAGTCAATTATCAATTTACAGAATACAACGTGAAGACATTTAGAATTGGTGGAGTACATCCAGCAGAAAATAAATTGTCAGCCGCCGAACCTATCAAGCAGGCCGAGCTGCCGAAGGTAGCCGTGTTCCCGCTGAGTCAGCACATCGGTGCACCTGCCAAGCCTGTCGTCCAGAAGGGCGACAAGGTGAAGGTGGGCACGATGATTGCCGAGGCTGGTGGCTTTGTGTCGGCACCCATCTTCTCCAGCGTGTCGGGTACGGTGCTCAAGCTCGACACCGTGGTCGATGCCAGCGGCTATGCCAAGCCTGCCATCTACATCACCGTCGAAGGCGACGAATGGGAGGAGAGTATTGACCGTTCGACCGACCTTGTCACCCTGAAGGACCGCCGCGAACTGACCGCCGACGAGATTAAGGAAAAGATTAAGAATGCCGGTATCGTCGGTATGGGCGGTGCCTGCTTCCCCACACACGTCAAACTCTCGCCACCACCGGGTTCGAAGCCGGAATGGATTATCATCAACGCCGTAGAGTGTGAGCCCTACCTCACCGCCGACCACCGACTGATGTTGGAGCATGCCGACGAAATCCTCGTGGGCGTCACCCTGCTCATGAAGGCCATGAACGTGGGCAAAGCCTACATCGGCATCGAGAACAACAAGCCCGACGCCATCGAACTGATGAAGTCGAAGACGATGAAGTTTATCCACGACGGCGACATCGAAATCGTTCCGCTGAAGGTAAAGTACCCTCAGGGCGGCGAGAAACAGCTCATCGACGCCGTCGTCGGCCGCCAAGTGCCAGCACCGCCTGCACTGCCCGTCAGCGTGGGTGCCATCCTGCAGAACGTCGGCACGGCCTTCGCCGTCTATGAAGCCGTGATGAAGAACAAACCGCTCTTCGAACGCATCGTCACCGTGACGGGCAAGAGCCTGGCCCACCCCTCGAACTTCCTCGTCCGCATGGGTACACCGATGAGTCAGCTCATCGACGCTTGCGGCGGAATGCCCGAAGACACCGGTAAGCTCATCGGTGGCGGACCGATGATGGGTAAGGCACTCGTCAATACCGAAGTGCCCATCTGCAAGGGTTCGAGCGGCGTGCTGCTCATGAACCAGCAGGAAGCCCGCCGTGCCACACCGCAGCCCTGCATCCGCTGCGCCAAGTGTGTCGGTGCCTGCCCGATGGGACTGGAACCGTACCTGCTCTCCAAACTGGCAGAGAACCACGATTGGGAACGCGCCGAAAAGGAGGATGTGGTCAGCTGTATCGAGTGCGGCTCGTGCTCGTTCACCTGTCCAAGCCACCGTCCGCTGCTCGACGAAATCCGTCTCGGCAAGTCAACCGTTTTAGGAATCATTCACGCTCGCAAAGCAAAAGCATAAACAAAGATGAATAAATTAGTAGTTTCACTCTCACCGCATGTCCACTCGGGCGACTCGGTCGGCAAGAATATGTACGGCGTTCTCCTCGCCCTCGTTCCTGCCCTGCTCGTCTCGTTCTACTACTTCGGACTCGGTGCCATACTGGTGACAGCAGTGTCTGTCGCCTCCTGCGTGTTCTTCGAGTGGGCCATCAACAAGTACCTGCTCAAGAATCCCGTGAACACCGTGCGCGACGGTTCAGCCATCCTGACTGGCGTGCTGCTGGCGTTCAACGTTCCCTCTAACCTGCCGCTGTGGATGGTCGTCCTCGGTGCACTGTTCGCCATCGGCGTGGTGAAGATGACTTTCGGCGGACTGGGCTGCAACCTGTTCAACCCCGCATTGGCCGGCCGTGCCTTCCTGCTCATTTCCTTCCCCGTGCAGATGACCACATGGCCGCTGCCCGGACAGGGATTCTTCACCTACATGGACGCTCAGACGGGTGCCACACCGCTGGCCTTGTTCAAGCAGGCAACGAAGGGTGACCTCTCGGCGCTCAACGACCTGCCCAGCGCCGTGGAGATGATGCTGGGCAACACCGGTGGCTCGATGGGTGAGGTCTGCGAACTGGCCATCCTCATCGGACTGGTCTATATGCTCGTGCGCAAGATCATCACCTGGCACATCCCCGTCAGCATCCTGCTCACGGTGTTCTGCTTCGGCGGTCTGCTCCATCTGGCTGACCCCACGACGTTCATCGACCCGACACTCGAACTCGTCAGCGGTGGTCTGCTGCTCGGTTCGGTCTTCATGGCCACCGACTACGTGACCTCCCCGATGTCGAAGAAAGGACAGCTTGTCTATGGCGTAGCCATCGGCTTCCTCACCGTCGTAATCCGTACATGGGGTGCCTATCCGGAAGGTATGTCGTTCGCCATCCTCATCATGAACGCATTCACACCGCTTATTAACAACTACTTCAAGCCCAAACGCTTTGGCGAAGTCATCAAAAAGAAATAACGCAATATGGAAAAGCTCAAATCATCTCTCACGAACATGGCTTTGGTGCTCACCATCATTGCCGTCGTTGCAGGTGCAGCACTGGCAGGCATCAATGCCATGACTGCTCCCCAGATTGAAAAGATCAACGCCGACAACCTCGCCGCCGGTATCAAGAAAGTGATGGGCAGCGACAACATCAGCGTGGCTGAGCCGCAGGAAAAGAAAGCTACCATCGCCGGCAAGGAAAAGACGTTCACCGTCTATGCCGTGACCGACCCGCAGGGACAGAGCCTTGGCTCTGCCGTCAAGACCAGCGAGAACGGCTTCGGCGGTGAACTGCAGGTGCTCGTCGGCTTCGACCCCACCGGCACCATCCTCGGCTACACGATCCTGCAGCACGCCGAGACACCTGGACTCGGCGCGAAGGCAGGCCTGTGGTTCCAGAAGGAAAATGGCGAGAGCCGCACGGTTGTGGGTAAGAACCCTGGCCAGTGCAACTTCACCGTCAGCAAGGACGGTGGCGACATCGACGCCATCACGGCTTCGACCATCACCTCACGCGCCTTCCTCCTGGCCATCAAGAACGCCTACGACGAAGTGATTGTTAAACCCACCGACGGCACCACCGGTGCGACGGAACAAGCAACAAAGTAAACGCTATGAGTAACTTTAAGATATTGATGAACGGCATCGTCAAGGAGAACCCAACCTTTGTGCTCCTCCTCGGCATGTGCCCCACCCTCGGCACCACCTCGTCCGCCATCAACGGACTGTCGATGGGCGTCGCCACCATGTTCGTCCTGATTCTCAGCAACCTCATCATCTCGCTGATTAAGAATCTCGTGCCCGACATGGTGCGCATTCCTTCCTACATCGTTGTCATCGCTTCGCTTGTGACCATGCTGCAGATGCTCATGCAGGCCTACGTTCCTGGCATCTACGCCACACTGGGCCTCTTCATCCCGCTGATTGTGGTCAACTGCATCATCCTCGGCCGCGCCGAGGCATTCGCAGCCAAGAACAGCCCCGTTGCCTCCATCTTCGACGGCATCGGCATCGGCCTTGGATTCACCATGGCTCTGACGCTGCTGGGTGCCGTGCGCGAGTTTCTTGGCACGGGTGTTCTCTTCAAGAGCGACGACTTCGGCATCGCCGGAATCACGCTGCAAGGCGAAGACTACGGCATGCTGATGTTCGTGCTGGCTCCTGGTGCATTCATTGCCCTCGGCTACCTGATTGCTATTGTTAACAAAATGAGAAAGGCATAAACATGGAATACATACTTATATTCATCACAGCGATATTCATCAACAATGTCGTCCTGTCGCAGTTCCTCGGCATCTGCCCCTTCCTCGGTGTATCGAAGAAGATCAGCACAGCCTCGGGCATGGGTATGGCCGTGACCTTCGTGCTCACGCTGGCCACCATCGTCACCTACCTCATTCAGAAGTTTGTGCTCGACCCGAACAACTTGGGTTATCTGCAGACCATCGCCTTCATCCTCGTCATCGCCGCACTGGTGCAGATGGTTGAGATTATTCTCAAGAAAGTCAGCCCCAGCCTCTATCAGGCACTCGGTGTTTTCCTTCCGCTCATCACGACCAACTGCTGTATCCTCGGCGTTGCCATCCTCGTGATTCAGAAGGACTACAACCTGCTGGAGGGTGTGGTATATGCTTTCTCCACCGCCCTCGGCTTCTTCCTTGCCATGGTGCTCTTTGCCGGTCTGCGCGAGCAGCTGGCGATGAACAAGGTGCCCAAAGCTGTCGAAGGAATGCCCATCGCACTCATCACAGCCGGCCTGCTGTCCATGGCTTTCATGGGCTTCAGCGGTGTCGATGGCGGCCTGAAACTGCTCTTTGGCCTCGACTAAACTTCGTTTCAGTCGAAGCGTCCATAAACTTTCAGGGCTCTGCAACGTATGTTTGCCACATCGTTGCAGAGCCCTGAATCTTTGCTTTAGGCCAAGGAAAAGCCTACAGATTCCTCATATAAGCACGCGGTGACATGCCCGTCACACGCTTGAAGTAGCGCCCAAAGAACGACTGCGTGGGGAAGTTCATCACTTCTGAAATCTCCTTGACGTTGTAGCGGTGTTCCTCCATCAGGAACTTGACGCGCGAGATGACGTAGTCGTCGATCCATGCGCTGGCATTCTTTCCGCTGTAATCGATGCAGAGAGCCGAGAGATACTTCGGCGTGATGCCCAGCTCACGTGCATAGAACTGCACCTCACGCTCACGGTTACAGTGCTCGCCCAGCAGGTCAACGAAGCGACGGAAGAGGGTGTGCTGGCGAGATATGGCCTTGTCGTTGTCGGGCATATCCGGCTCGAAGAGGTCGATGTCGTTCGAGTACTGCACACATAGGTACGCCTGTGCGACATGTTTCTTGTTTTCGTCGCTCGTACGTCCCAGGTCGCGCTTCATCTCGTTGTAGAGAGCCAGACGGTATTTCAGTTCGTCCATCGTCAGTGCCTTTGTGACGAAACGCTTGTACTTCGAGGGCATCCTGAAGGCGATATCCATGTCTTTATACACGTCCTGCATGGCCTCGTTCGAGATGGCGTAGAGAAAGAAGTGGAAGTCTTCGGAGGCTGAAAGTGCCTGAACCACACTATGACTCGCCACATAGTTCAGCGTGCGTGTCATGAGGACGTGGTGGTCGTTGTCAACCTTCAGCTCTGCCTGTCCCTTCATGACATAGATGCAAATGGTATATTGGTTGATAAACTCGCGGCTGGTTTCGAACAGCTGGTTAGCAGGACTGAAACCACTGAAGTTATCGTAGAGCGAAACGTAACCTTCCAAACGGGCACTTGCCTCTTCGAACTGTCCCTTGGGCAGAAAACGCGACTGCATGTATTGTGTGAATGTGTTCATGGCGTGTTATTCGTTATAGTTTCTGCAGTTCTGCTTCATATATTGCCGTGGCGAAATGCCGACCACCCTCTTGAAGTAGCGGCCGAAGAACGACTGCGTGGGGAAATTGAGCATTTCGCTGATTTGCTTCACGCTCAGTTGGCCGCGGTAGAGGAGTTGCTTGATACGGAACGTGACGTAATAGTTGATGACGACCGAAGCTGACTCACCCACCGAGGCCTGCGAGATCATCGACAGGTATTTGGGCGAGAGTGACAGCTTCTTGGCATAGAACTGCACGGAGCGTTCACGGGTGTAGTAGATGTCGAGCAGTTCGATAAACTGGTCGAAGATTTGCTGCTGACGATTCTTGGCATACGGTATCTCCAGTGTACCGACGAGTGCTTGCGAAGCTTCCTGCAGTGTGACCAGTACCAGCTTGGTCAGTGCGCGCAGGGTGTTCTCCTTCATGCGATAGTCAGGGCGCTGAATCTCGCGCTTGATCATCAGGTAGGCGTCCTTGAAACGCTCGATGTTCATACTGGAGAAGTGGTAGAGCCGGAAGCAGAACGCACGCTTTTGCATCGGGAGGTTCATGTTGACCTCTTCATAGAGGTCGAACAAGGCATGTGCCTGAATGGTGTCGCTGAAGAAGATGCAACGCGAGTCGTGGAGCTCGACCGTCGAGCAGGGCATGACCACCAGAAAGTCGTTGGGTCGGAGCTGCAGATGGATGCCGTTGACCGAAATGTCCATACTACCTTGCAGCACTGTATAGAAGACGCAATAGGAAAAATTGTAGTAGGACGGGATGGCAGCCAAGATACCACTCTTCTTACCTAAGTTGTCGGCCACGATGTGGCGGTCACGATAGGTGTAATGAAGAATACTGTGTTGCTCGGTCGTGCTTTGTGTTTGGGGTTCGGTTTTCATGTAGATATTAGGGGCTTAGTTGTAATAGATTCTATGTTTGGGCCGCTCGCAGAATGAGCGTCGTCGCCCCGATGGTGATGATGTCGCCGTCGGAGAGCACGATGCGGTCCTGGTCGCGCAGCAGGTTGTTCATGTGAAATGTTCCTGTATCGCTCGGTGCGTCCTGCAGGATGTAGCGCAGACGTCCCGTTTTCTTGTTCCGTTCCACCGTGATGACGCAGTGGAAAGTGTCGATGCTGGGGTCCTTCGTCTCGATGGGCTTGTTGATGTTGGTGCCCTTCACGTAGCGTCCCAGCTCATTGCGTCCCATGTCGAGAGGGATGACTTGCTTGAAGGCGAACGCATTCTCGACCACGACCACACTGCCGAAATCGTCCTTGAAGGCCTGTTCGTCGAGACTGCGCTCTTCGTGAATGCCAGTCAGTCGCGACTTCCCGATGCGTATGCCAAACTCTTTCTTACAAGTCGGACAAAGAAAAACGAGCGACTGTCCCTGCTCGTATTTTGTTTCGTCGAAGACAATGTAATTGTCGCACTTGGGACATCTCACTCGTTTCACGTTAGTAGTGGTTGGTTGTTTTGTCGTTATTACTCGTATTCATACACCCAAGCTTCGGCAAACTCCTCCGACTGTTCGCGGAGCTGCTTGAGCGCCTTTTCCGCCTCTTCCTTGCTGGAATAGCGCGCATAGAGCACGCGGCTCACCTTACCCGTCCGTTCGAATCGGCCTTCCTTCAGACCGTTCTTTGCCAACTTCTCGACATACTCCAGTGCATTCGGCTCGGCGACATAGCTCGCCAGCACGATGCTAAACTGGTGTTGACTCTCCTCCTGCTCCTCCTTGTGAGGAAGAGGAGTATTTACTTTTTCGGATGAAGTAGAAGTCAGCTGCTCAGAGCAATCGCTCCCCTCCCTCACAGGGAGGGGCTGGGATTGGGTCTGCTGTGTTTGGGTCTGCTGAGCCTGCTGTTGCTGTGTCTGCCTATATGGCGAAGCCACGACCACATCGCTCGTCGCCGGTTCACGCAGCATGGGATAGGAGAACAAGAAGAAGAGCAACACGGCAGCAGCAGCCGAGATGGCGATATCGACCCAGCGGCGACGGATGGTCAGCGTGATGTCCTCGCCATGCTCCTTCGTGTCGTCGGCAGCCGATACGACGGGAACGATCGTCGTCAGCTCGATGGCCTCCTTCAGCTTGCGTTCTGCCTCGACAGCCTCGGCCGACTGCATCTCCAGGCTCGACAAACCATAGAAGAGCGGAGTGGCAATGCCCGACTCATGGGCTTCGAGGGTCACATGGCGGCTGAGGTCCATGCGCAGTGTTCCGATGTTCCCCAGCTCATAGACACCGTCGAGCTTCAGCGTATCGACCATGCGGTTCACGTCCTGGCGCATCTGCTTCTCGGCAGCAGGATAGGCGGCGTCGTAGGCCGTCATGTATGAACCCACGAGCAGACCGTCGTTCTGTGTGAGCGACGGATTGAAGCGCACCACTCGATAGGGAGGGTACACCACGCCCTGCGTCTCGTGCAGCTCAGGCTGCGCCTCGACGTAGTTAGTGATGAACCCACCGAAACTCGGCACGACCACACAGTCGTGTCGGAGTAACAGTGTTTCGATATGTCGCGCTAATGGAATCATGGTGCAAAGTTAACACAATCTCGGCAAAACACAAAATGAAAAGAAACATTTTTTCTGTTTTACGATACAAAATTAGCACGAAATTGGTAATCATCTGAAAATAAGCCGCCAAGCCAAATTGCCCGATTTCAAGCAGCCGGCTCAGCCATTCCGCACGCCTATCACCAGCCCGCCGAAGCCTCAACCCAGCCGCACCGCACACAAATCTCGGTAGCGGTGGGCACGAAAGTCGGCACAAGTGCACACAAAAGTCAAAATCTCACTGATATTTGTAGAAATATCAATGGAATTCCTGAAAATATCAATGAAATTTCTAAAAATATCAATGATATTTTGACTTGATTCGGCACTGCTGCTGAATCCGAAGCGCAGCGTCAGCGAGTGATGCGTGCCGTGTCGCTGGGTTTTGTCGGCATTTCGGCAGAGAACGATGCGTGCTTTTTTTTCGGTCAAAACGACAGTTTACAGCCCGTTTCTTTCGTCATTTCGTATTTTTCCCGTAAATTTGCATGTTTTTAGCACGCAGCACACAAGTCGTCAACTTGAAATGTTTAGAGTTTTGTGTTTAGAGTTTAGTGTTTATTGTGTCGTCAGACTCACCAGAACACTCAACGCTAAACACTAAACACTAAACTAAAAATGCAACTCGTCAACTTGTCAGCTCTGCAACTCGTCAACTCGTCAACTAATATATTAAAATATGTACAGAACTCACACCTGCGGAGAACTCCGCATCGAACATGTCGGCCAGACCGTCACCCTGGCCGGATGGGTGCAACGCACCCGAAAAATGGGCGGTATGACCTTCGTCGATCTGCGCGACCGCTACGGCATCACGCAGCTCGTGTTCAATGAAGAAGTGGATGCAGCGCTCTGCGAACGCGCCAACAAGCTCGGACGTGAATACGTCATCCAGGTGGTTGGTACGGTGAACGAACGCTACAGCAAGAACGCCAACCTGCCCACAGGCGACATCGAAATCATCGTCTCGGAGCTCACACTGCTCAACGCCAGCGAAGTGCCTCCCTTCACCATCGAGGACCAGAGCGACGGCGGCGACGACCTGCGCATGAAGTATCGCTACCTCGACCTGCGACGCTCCTGCGTCCGCAAGAACCTCGAACTGCGCCACCGCATGTGCATCGAGGTGCGCAACTACCTCTCCAACCTCGGTTTCCTCGAAGTCGAGACGCCGATGCTCATCGGCTCGACCCCCGAAGGTGCCCGCGACTTCGTCGTGCCCAGCCGCATGAACCCGGGACAGTTCTATGCCCTGCCCCAGTCGCCCCAGACACTGAAGCAACTGCTCATGGTGGCAGGCTTCGACCGCTATTTCCAGATTGTCAAGTGCTTCCGCGACGAAGACCTGCGTGCCGACCGTCAGCCGGAGTTCACACAGATTGACTGCGAAATGTCGTTCGTCACACAGGAAGACATCATCCAGACCTTCGAGGGCATGGCCAAGCACCTGTTCCGCACCCTGCGCGGCGTCGAACTTGACGGACCCTTCCTGCGTCTGCCCTGGGCCGAAGCCATGCGCCGCTTCGGCTCGGACAAACCCGACATGCGCTTCGGCATGGAGTTCGTCGAACTGATGGACGTGCTGAAAGGCACAGGCGAGTTTGGCGTCTTCAACGATGCCCAGTACATCGGCGGCATCTGTGCCGAAGGCTGCGCCGTCTATACCCGTAAGCAGCTCGACCAGCTCACCGACTTTGTCCGCCGTCCCCAAATCGGCGCCAAGGGCCTCGTCTATGCCCGCGTGGGCGAAGACGGCATCGTGAAGTCGAGCGTCGATAAGTTCTACTCCGAAGACGTGCTGCTCAAGCTCAAGGAAGCCATGAACGCCAAGCCAGGCGACCTCATCCTCATCCTCAGCGGCGACGACACGCAGAAGACACGCAAGCAACTGTGCGAACTGCGCCTGGAGATGGGCGAACGCCTCGGCCTGCGCGACAAGAACAAGTTTGCCCTGCTCTGGGTCACCGAGTTCCCCATGTTCGAATGGAGCGACGAGGAGCAGCGCCTCATGGCTATGCACCACCCGTTCACCCACCCCATGGACGAGGACATCCCCATGCTCGACACCGACCCCGCCGCCGTGCGTGCCGATGCCTACGACATGGTGTGCAACGGCATCGAAGTGGGTGGCGGCTCCATCCGTATCCACGACCCGAAGCTGCAGGCCAAGATGTTCGAAATCCTCGGATTCACACCCGAGCGTGCACAGGAGCAGTTCGGCTTCCTCATGAACGCCTTCAAGTACGGCGCACCGCCACACGGAGGCCTGGCCTACGGACTCGACCGCTGGGTGAGCATCTTCGCAGGACTCGACTCCATCCGCGACTGCATCGCCTTCCCGAAGAACAACAGCGGCCGCGACGTCATGCTCGATGCACCCGCAGCCATCGAACAGAAGCAGCTCGACGAGCTGTATCTCTCGCTGCGCAACCCTGAATAATCGTTTTTACGCCACATATTATTGATCTTTAACCACGAATTACACGAACTATACGAATAATTTTACCACAGATGAATATGGTGCAAATCATTCGTATAGTTCGTGTCATTCGTGGTTTTGCAAAACCATCACCGCCCATGAAGAAAATCCTCGTCATCATCCTCGCGGCAATGTCGCTGTGCAGTCTTCGTGCACAAGACACCGTCGTGCCCTACTTCACCACCGCCGAACTGCCTGACCTCATCCGCTGCCTCCCTGCCCCACCCGACACCATCGGCGAACACTTCGCCCACGACATCATGCGCTACATGTGGGGAAAGGCCCAGCGGCAGGACAGCGTGCGTGCCGACATCGTGCGGCGCGACGCCGTGTGGACCTTCGACGCCCTGTTCGCAGAGTTCAGCGTACCCTTCGGCATGGAAATCTCGCGCGAAGGAACACCCGAAATCTGGCGACTGCTGGAAACCAGCATCACCACCACCGACCAGATGCGCGTCGCCCCCAAAGCCTACTACCACCGCCGCCGACCCTTCGAACGCTTCAACGAACCCACCCTCACCGGCGAGGACGACGCCCTGCGCGGCGAAGGCAGCTACCCCTCCGGCCACACCATGCGCGGCTGGACCACCGCCCTCCTGCTCGCCGAAATCAACCCCTCAGCCGCCGACACCCTCTACGCCCGCGGCTGGATGTACGGCGAAAGCCGCGTCATAGCCGGCTGCCACTGGCAGAGCGATGTCGATATCACCCTCGTCGCTGCCAGCATCGGCTTCTCCCACCTCCACACCTCCCCCGCCTTCTGCGAGCAAATGAAGCGCGCCCGCAAAGAGTTTCAGAAACTCATGCGGAAGAAGGAAAAGTAAAATTTAAAGGAAACGTTAGAATCAAAGGAAAAGTTTGATTCACTTGTTTCTCTTCTCTAACACATTTCTTGCAAATCTCTTGCACGAAATGTGTTTTTTCTATATCTTTGCAGTTTCAAGACGAGCAACACATGACAGGGAAAGCAATAAAAAAGATTAAGGAAATTGCCACCAAAATGATTCCTGAAGGCGGTGAGGCATATCTGTACGGTTCGCGTGCCAGAGGCGATGCGCACCAGCATTCAGATTGGGACATTCTCATTCTGCTGGACAAGGACCGCCTTGAACAGTCTGACTACGAAAATGTTAGTTATCCCTTCGTCCTACTGGGCTGCGATTTGCACGAAGAAATCAACCCCATAATGTATACCAAGAAAGAATGGGACTCGTACCGAATCACCCCTTTTTACGAAAACGTAAGACGCGAGGGAATACAAATACTTTAATGCCATGACTTCAGAAGAAAGACAAACACTCATAACACTACAGCGCAGCAAGGCTCTTCGTTTTCTGAAAGATGCTGACGACATGGTTGAACAGCAACGTTGGGACTTGGCAGCCAACAGGTATTATTATGCCTGTTTTCACGCCGTGCAGTCATTGTTCATCAAAGATGGGCTTTCGGCACACAAACATTCAAGTTTAGTCAGCCTATTCAGCCAGCACTATGTCAAGACAGGAAAAGCGTCCATCCACTATGGCGGCTTCTTGGCCCGTATGATGCAACTACGTCAAAAAGCCGACTATAACTGCTACTATGATATCGACGAAAAGGACGTCAAAGAAATTGTTTCACTGTCCCACGACTTCATTACTATGATTTCATCACTGATTGATTAGGAAGAAGCCACCCGATGAACTCTGCCAGTATAATATGTTAGAGTATATTTGATTATTTCTATTTTTATGATCCCTCAAGAAGAATATATAAAGTTGTGGAAACAAGCAATACATTTGTGTGAGACAGAACCAAACATAAATGAAGCAGTTTCTTTTGTACACAGTTATTATAATCATAATGAAAAATTTACATGTTTAGATGAAAAAACACTTTTTATGGTTTTCATCGGACTTGTAGTTTATGAGGAAAGATTCTGTTTGCAATATGGTAGCACTTCCCCTGCTACATGGTGTTTCCACGAAATTTTAAGTAGAATGAACAATGGCAAATATGATAAAGAGCTGACATACGATATCGGAGATTGGGCAGCAAGATATGCTAAAAATCCATACATCCCTATGGGAACATGTCGTGGATTTGGACCTAGGGCGTACATAAAGTTCGAGCAAGAACGAAAACTTAGGGAATTTGAACATTTACGAAGAATGCGCAAACAACAGGATGCAAAAGAAAAAAGGACCAAGAAACACATATTAGAAGCACAAAATAAAATTAAAGTTGCAAAGAAGAGACAACAAGAAAGATTGGCTATTCTTCAAGACTTGAGAAACAAAACTATCCCAGAAGCTTTAAAATATATAGCAGAAAGTAGGAAATCCATTTTTTATTTTATCGAAATAATTAAGGAATGGTTTGCTAGTCAGCGCCTTACCAATGACCAAAAAGAAAGCATATTGCAATTATTCCCTAACAAATCAACAAAACATAATATAAAGATAAAAAAACAGCTCTTAGAATTGTATTTGAACAAAAAACACCAAGCTGATATAGATAACTATATGATGGTTACTTAATTAGTTTGTCGTAACCGGTCTGAATACTCCATAAACTATGTGTAAGTATTATCTATATCTCTTTCTTGCAACCCTTCTGCTCCTCTGCCTTGCCCCTATGCCGTATGGCTACTACACGTTCATTCGATTTGTAGCGATGGTGGCGTTTAGCGTGATGGCCTACATGTATTACCAAAAAGAGGCGAAGGCGTGGGCAGTGACGTTCGGGGCGTTGGCTGTGCTGTTCCAACCACTGGTGAAGATTGCGCTGGGACGGACGATGTGGAATGTCGTAGATGTTGCCGTGGCGGTGCTGCTCGTCATCTGTTTCTTTCGCGAAAAAGCAAGAGGATGAAACAGGTGTAGGGCTCACTCCCACACCACCAGTTCTCGGGAGAGGGTGATGCGCTTGGGTTCGGCACGCTGACCAGTGATGTAGTAGTGTTGGGCGAGGCGGTCGTCGAACCGAGTGAGGAAGGCGGCACGGATGCGGGCGCATTTTTCGTTGATAGAGTTCGAGAGGGGGTTGGTGACGTCTTCGATGCTGGAGCGGGCACGTGCGGTGAGCCCTGTGGGGCGGAGCATACGATAGAGGTCGGTGAGTTCTTGGCGGTAGTCGGGCAGGTCCTTGAAGGCGATGCCTTCGGGATGGCGCAGGAACAGAAGATAGACGGCCTTGACGAGGGGCTCCATCTTGATTTCCATATTGCTGTAGTCGGGCAGGAGCACACGATGGTCGCTTGTGATGACGAGTCGGCTCAACTTGTCCTCGACACGGAAGAGGGTTTCGAGAATATACTCGGCCACACCATGCTGACGCAACCGATCGACACGTTCCTTCACTTCTTCCATCAGCCGACCGATGTCGTCGGTGACGACTTGCTTCTCTTTCGGTTCAGCTCCCGTCTGAGGCTGACGGCGAGGACGTGACAGGCTACGCTGGCTGTCGTCAATGTCGCCGAGGACAATGGCGTTCCCTCTGCTCAGGGAATCGCATTTCTTTGGGGGGTTGTAATCGGCATCCAGGTTCCAGATGGGGCCCATAATACGTTTGAGCCACATCATGACGGTACTGACATGGTGAATGGGGAGAAATACGGCTGTCGAGTTGGGCTGGTTCAGCAAACGTCCGGGACAGAGAAAACCTCGCTTCAAATTCATGCGGACAGATTTGTCTGCAATGAACTGCAACATGAAGTCGTTGCGGACATACTGCTGAAGATAGGGCGGCTGTGTAGGTAAAGAGGGATGCCGGTAGCGTGCAGCCCCACCATAGATGAGTTCGGGGACGAGTTTCGGCAGATAGACGATTTTCAGATGGGTGTACGCTGTTATATCCTGGATATAGTCGGGCAGGTTTTGCAGAAAGTTGTTGACATCCTCATCCTCCTCGCTGGCCACATAAATCAGTTCGTTGTCCAAACCTGGAAACTCTTTTGTCAGTTGCACGACGATGGGTTCCAAGGCACGTGGCGCCGGCTCGTCTGTTGTCGGTTCTGTAGGCACGTCCTTGGAGATATCTTCTTTCGGCTCCTCCCCCACGAAGCGCTGTGGTTCGGGCTGTGATGGCTGCGGATTAGTTGTTTTTTGAGTTGACCGACGACTTGACCTGCGCGACAGCGTATAGACCACCGAAAGGCACACGATTAGCAAGAGAAATAGTGTCCACATGTCAACTGCCAAGATTGGGAATATTGTCATCATGATACTGGTAAAACTTTTTATTGCGACAAATGTAGCAAGAAATAACTATTTTCGCAAGGCTTGCGAACGATTTTTTGTTGCGCAAGCATCAATTATCCACTACTTTTGCAGCGGTGTCTAACCCTTAAATTGTTTTTATTATGTCACAGAAAATCTTCAATCTCATCCTGCTCGACGAGAGCGGTTCGATGTCAATCATTGAGAAAGCAGCCGTCGGAGGTATCAACGAGACCTTGCAGTCCATTCGTCAGGCACAGCAACAACACCCCGACCAGGAGCATTTTGTCACCCTCGCCACCTTCCATGGCGGTTCCTACACCGTGAAGTACGACCGTAATCCAGCTCCAGAAACGAAGGACCTGGAACGCTACAACCCTGGGGGCTCCACTCCGTTGTTCGATGCCATGGGGCGCAGCATCACTGAATTGCGGAGTCATGTCTGCGACGACGATGCCGTGCTTGTCACGATTATCACCGACGGTGAAGAAAACAGTTCGGTCGAGTATAGCGGGCAAGCCATCAAGCAACTGGTGAGCGAGATGAGGAATCAGGGCTGGGTGTTCTCCTATATCGGGACCAATCAGGATGTCGATGCCGTGGCCGACCAGCTTGGTATCCACAGTCGCATGAACTATGACTATTCTGATGTTGGCATGCAGGATGCCATACGCAAGGAACGCAAGCAACGGATGGTGATGTATAGTCGTATTGCCAACGAAGGGACAGGCTTTTTCAAAGACGATCCCGACTACGACTATCTGGATAACAGCCGTAAACCATCCCGACCTCGTCGTGATTCAAAACCGACTGCCCCAGTTCCAGATGCCACACAGCCCGCGGACACGACGCCTGACGACGCCAAGCAGGCTGCACACCGCAGCATCTGGCAACGCATCTTCGGGCTGGGATAGCATATGAGAAACCCCACATCTTCTTCCATCTTTTCCTGGACAAGCCTGTAAACACGATGAAGTCCCATTGCCACCATCGACAATGGGACTTCATCGTGTTACTGTATGGCCCCAGCAAATTACCACGTCCAGATGGAAGAATTTGAGTGATTGCTTCGCTGCTCTGTAGTTCGATTTCCCATATAGTCTGTTGTGGAGGTTGATCTACCTTCCGTCTGTCCATATCGATCCTTGTAGGTTGTCGTAGTATTCCCCATGTAGTCAGTCGTGGTGGATGAGGAACCGATTGAGTTACCGAAGTTGTCCCGATATCGAGTGTTGATATTACCCAAATAATCTCGGCTGGATTCTTCTGTTCCTCTCCTATTTCCATACTGGTCACGATGGACGGTTGTTGTATTGCCCAGCGCATCGGTTGAGGTGGTTGACGTACCAATCCTATTGCCATACTGGTCTCGATGAACAGTGGTTATGTTACCTAAACCATCGGTCGATGATGTCGAAGTGCCTGTTCTGTTGCCATACTGGTCTCGATGGACTGTC
>ONOG01000029.1:0-7595 GCA_900319385.1 uncultured Prevotellaceae bacterium
GCAAGATGAGTTCTCACAGGGTCGTCCGAGACGAGGACGTTGATAGGGGGCAGGTGCACGCACGGCGACGTGCTCAGCCGAGCCCTACTAATTGCCCGTATGCTTTCCGTGCCGCGTGGCTTCCCGCTCCGGTACAGGAGCGCGTGGGGGAGCCGCGCGTGAGAAGGGTATATCTTTTGCGTGTTTCGCATTCTTCATCTCTTTCCGGTGTTGTCAATCCCACACGCCTTCGGCAGGTTTCCGTAGGACGTAAGACACATAAGGCGGCTATAGCCTTGGGGTTCCACCTCTTCCCATCCCGAACAGAGAAGTTAAGCCCGAGCGCGCCGATGGTATTCAGGAGAGTCCCTCCGCTGCAATCGCAGCAGGGGAACTCTTTTTTTGTGTTGTATAGTAGTGCTTGTGAAAAGTGCCCGCCGTATAGGGACTAAGCTCTATGAGTAGAACTTAGTTGTTCGGAGCTGATAGCCGAGATCGGGAAAATACTTCAGTTCATAGTGTTCTTCATCATGGTAAAGGATGGCAATGCCGTCCAGAACTATATCAAAATCCAGCCGATGGTATCTTTTATAGATTCCTGCTCCAATGAGAACTTTTCGTAATTTATAGTTGGTTAGCGCCATTGATGGTTCCTGAAAAGTGTCATCCGTTCGTGTTTTCACTTCTACGACATGGATTTGATTGTCTTTGAAGGCAACGATGTCCAATTCATAGCCGTATTTCGACCGCCAATTCCTATGCCAAATACGGAATCCTTGTTTAACGAGCCAGTTTGCAGCCAGCTCCTCTCCGATTTCTCCTATAATCAGATGTCGTGGCTTGGGCTTTGCCAGTTGGTAGGTCATGGTATTTATGCTTGTTTTTTTCTTTTTTGCAAATTAACGATAATTTTTGTTTTTCTTCAAATTTTTTTGCAACAATCGTAGTTTTTCTCTAAATTTATTTTCTCTTAGGTACTTAATTCAACTTTTGCACGCTATGCTTGCTTTGTGGATAAAGAGAGGAAAAAGAAGATAGAGGGAGAAAAAAAGAAGTATATCAGATGCTCATAGAGCAACTCTCCAAACTATATGCGACACCAGAAGGTTACTACGGAGTAGCAGAAACTGAAGACGACGTTCCTAAAGGCTGGGAACGTGCCATCAGGCACATCGACCTGTGGAACCACAACGTGGAGTTCATCGAGCAGGAAGAGAACTGGGAGCGTCCGGCGGTGTTCGTAGAGTTCCAGCCCATCCAGTGGAACGCCATACAGCCAGGAACGGAGTACCGTGCCGAGCCCATAGTGCACCTTCATGTGGTTACTGACTGGCAGGGCAGCAGTTCTGCAGACAGTGAGTTCCGTGAACAGAGCCTGAAAGTGTTCGACTTGCTGGAGGCAATACACCTGCAGTTGGCTTGCAGGAGAGGCAAGACGTTTCTGGAGTTTGACCTTGTGGAAAGCAGCACAAACCACAACCACGAGGAGATTATTGAGAACGTAGAAACCTACCAGTGCGTGGCGATAAAAAGCCTGGAAATGTAAGAAAAACAGCCTTAGAATGAAAAAAATCCGCTACTTTTGTTGGAAGTAACGGATTTTTTTGTACCTTTGCAACATCCAATTTGGTGAGGTCGGGGAGCCTTCGGGTCCGGCTTCGCTTTTTTTATTGGAAATCGAAAGTTTTTATTTCAAGTCCTTTTGCGCTATTGATAATACAAACTATATGGCGTAATTGTATTGCTCTTGAAGTTCTTCCTACCATATATTCATATCCTTTAGTTATCTTTTCTGGTGCAAACATTGTCGGATCGTCGAAATATAGGCAAAGTGTGTCAGCTGGTTTGTGTACATCAGATCTCGCATTGAACTTCACAAGTTGCTTATTTTTCTCTCTAATTGCGGAACCGTAAAAATCCTTATTCTTTGTTATAGACTTGATGTCCATGCGAACGCCATCAAGAATCATGTCAAGTGAGACGAGGGTATTCCCGTCACGCCCTTTCTTTTGTTCGTCGCAAAGGATAATACTATGACCACATTCGTATAGGGAGTCAACCAATTTCCTTTCAAGAATGAAACCTGGATCGTGCCCCTTATTATGTCCGAGATGTGTGGCTTTCAATGCCCCAGTTTCAGGATTGAACTCCACCTCTTTATATCGTTTATCTTTTGATAGTTTGTCGTAGAGTTTCTTGTTTTCCTCAATCCTTTTCAATTCTGATTTTCTTGTCTTCCCATCAAAGCATTGGCGAACGAGTTTACACGCTGCGCACAACTCATTGTCTGGGATGTATGCCAGCGTCAAGTTTCCTTTTGCAATGTCACAGTCCCGGCACCGCTTGATGGTGTACGGGTTGTAGTCTGGAATAGTCTTCTGCTCTATGCCAGGATTGAAGTGGAAGATACCCTTTGTGTCCTTACCCGTCGCCTCCTCACCGAGTGCCATTGCCTCGTCGTGTGGTGTCACGGGGTACTTTGACTTGCGCACCTGTACGACGGTGCATCGGCAGTTCCAGCCGTTTGGCGGGTAATACTCCTGCCAGAACGGGTCAGACATCGGGAGTGTCACCCGATCGAGCGCGGCGTGTTCCGGACGCACCTTTTTGTCTCGCTGAGTGCGGTACTGCAGATTGTATCGGTCGCCGTCCTGCATGAAGCCCTCCCACTTGGCAGCCATGTCAGCCGAGGCCTGACAGAAGTTATACTCCGCGCGAAGGTAGTTCTGGTTGTAGGTACGGTCTATCCTTTGAACATCATTCAAAAACTGTTCGAATGGTTTTCTATTGCCATTCTCGTCAATGAGAGACGGGAACGCCTCATTGAGTTCGTGGAACGTCTTCATGCCGGAGAATATGTAGTTCGACCGCTGAAGACGCTGGCGCATGGCATCCGACATTTTGACTTGCTGGAAGCCGGAGTTGAGCGCGTCGGCATGTGTCTCTATGAACTCCTGCATTTTCGGTGTCTCCAGTAACTCTATGCGGAACTGTGACCCCTGCTCCTTGTAGAGTGTCTTCATCATTCCCTCGAACAGGCGCGAGAGTTCCTTGCGTATTTGGCTTAGCCGATTGTCGGCTGCGCTCGGCAAATCTTGAGCGCACTCAATTTGCTCTCGCTGGCACGACAATTCGTCCTCACGGGCGAAAGTGGCGACGGGGAAACCGCCGTCCGCAAGGATTCGGGCATAGCGTTCGTGATGGATTACTTTTAGATGAAATAAATTGATTTTTTGAAAAAAAGGTTGGAGAAATTGATTACTACAAAAAAGTATAGTAACTTTGCAGAGTCTTAATAAAACAAATGATTATGGAACAGGGAAAAGTTAAAATGGAGTTAACTCCAAAGGAAAGAGACCTCATGGAGTCGATTAGAAACTGCAATAAAACTTATCCTAATGGATACCCACAATGATTGTAGTACGAATAGGAACTCTTCGACAACAGCCATTTAATTAAGAATCAGCCCGCCCTCGAAAGGGGGATGGCACTACAAAACACCGTATCACTTCAAATATTACATCTATGGACACCGTTGTTTTAGAAAAGAAAACCGTTATTACAGACATGAAGCAGAAAATCAGCGACGTGCTGATGGCCATTTCGTGGCGCGATTTTGCCAACACTTATTTCCAGCACTCCAGTTCATGGTTCTATCACAAAATGGATGGAATTGACGGAAATGGCGGGGTCGGCGGATTCACCCCAGCTGAAGCGGAGCAAATGCGTGGGGCGTTACTCGATCTCTCTTCCCGCATTCGCAAGGCAGCAGAGAATATATAGGCGAGGCTCATTTGGCCTTATTAAGACAAAAGTCGCCCGACGCCTACGGGCGCACCTTTACAACGCATAATTTGCGATGATAGCCCTGCACCGACATGGTGCGGGGCTTTTTTTGTTTTTCATATCATAAAGCTGAGTTTTGTTGGTAGTATTCTTTTACCTTCAAAATTCAGGATTATGGTGAACAAGAATCGGACATGGGTCGCTGAATGGGGGCTTTGCGTAGATGCTTCTGGCAGTGCAAAGAAACGGGCTTGAGGCTGAAACAAAAAAATGGAGGCGGCATTTCTTGGGTCAGAACTCCATCAGGGCAAGGTAGGGGGCGTTGCGTGATGGGGTGCTGCACCGAGGAATGCCGCCAGTTTGAAGGTGAACTTGGGGGCAGGGGAGCGATAAGTTCTTTATACGTCGATCGCTTTCACTCCACATCCGACTGATCCACGTCGTCGAGATTGTCGCAGGGGAGTTGGCCGAAGGGGACGGCTTCCTGGGATTTGATGAGTTCGACGTTGGTCTGCTCGATGATGTTCAGTCGGATGTCAGCATTGTTGTTGCCTGGACGGTACCAGGGCTGCTGACAAAAGTAGTGCATGAGGTCTTCCGACTTGAACCGATAGCCGTGGCGGGCGAGGATTTCGTTGCGGGCAATCTTGAGGGCATATCGGTCCATGCGGTCGAGGTAGTGGACGTTGAGCAGTGTGTTGTTGATGACGTCGGAGGGGACACGGAAGTCCAGTTCCGACTGCATTTGCTCGAGGTGCGTGAAGTTGTCGGGCGTGAGGAGCATGACGTACATGGCGTCGCCGTTCTTCTTGCGGAAGGCGAGGAAGTTCATGCCGTCCTGTCGCACGTACTGCACGCGCTGTCCGAAGCTGGTGCCGCGGAAGGGTGGTTCGTCTGCCTGCCTGCTGGGCTCGAAAGTGTATTCTCCAGCCTTGCCTTTCACTTTCTTCAGGGTCAGTTCGTTGTCGTAGTTGCTGACCATATAGACGATTTCGCCCATGCGCACTTCCTGCACGATGAACAGTTCTTCGCCGTCGAAGAAGCGGTCGCCTTTCTGTATGGTCTGGGCACACAAGGTGAAGAGTGAAGCGTGGAGCGTGAAGAGGAGGAGCAGGAGGCGTTTACACCGCGAGTTCCCGCCCGTCGGTGTCATGGCAGCATGGCTTTGCTCTTTCTTTATCACTTTTTTCATTGTTTTTGTTTGATGAGATAGGTGTTGATGTAGGGGCAGTACTCCTTGTCGGAAACTACCTGCTGTGTCTCCAGCACGCAGAAGTTCTTGAAGAACGAGGCGCTGAGGGTGTAGCCGCAGTCGTTGGCGTCCTTGTATTCGAATGTGTTGCCCTGCATCTGTGCGGGGCGTCCTTCTGCGCTGTTCAACTCGTTGACTGCGTAGCTGTCGTCGGCGACGTCTATGGCATGGAAGGTCAGTTTGCCGTCGCCCAGCTTTTCGATCAAGATTTCTCCGTAGGCATCGGGACCGTAGAGGTCGTAGGCGTAGTTCGTGGCGATGTCGTCGTAGGAGGCAGGGATGAAGGGGCTTTCCGTAAACCATTCGGGCATCTCGCTGCTGCACGTCACGTTGATGATGGGTGCCGTGCTGTCGTCCTCGTCTTCGCTGTGGCTGATGTAGGTGCGCTCAGCGTCGCTGAAGACATAGGCGTCGCTCTCGCCATGCTTTTCGAGGTGGATGACGAAGCGCCCCGTGAGGGTGCCGTCCGCCTGGTATTCTGTCAGTCGGATATTGTGGTATTCTGTACCCTCGTCGTCGTCGCCGTAGTAGGAGTCCACCCATCCTGCCACGAGGGTCGGTTCGGACTCGGGATAGAGCACATAGCCGGCGCAGTGGAAGTTGTCGTCCATCTGCAGGGCCAGCTCGATCTGACATTCGTTGTCGGACATCGTGCCGACGAGGTGGACCTGCGACGTCGCCAGCGTTTCGTTGCTGACCACGGCAGCCGTAGAGTCGCCGGCTGCTGCTTCGCCTTTTGAAGCAGCATTGCCTGTGCAGGCCATGAGCGTGATGGCTGCACAGGCAATGGTGAATAGAGATTTCATGTCGGCTTATTCTTCTGGTCTGACACTGTACTTGATAGACTCGAAGATGGCTTTCACCTCAGGATCGGCCAGCGCTTCGTCGATGGTGCCCTGTGTGGCTACGACTTTCAATTCGCCGATGGTCTGTTTTTCTGCAAAGTCGTCGGTGTTGAGCATGTAAGTGTAGGCCTGTTCTTCGTACTTGTCGAACTTCACAGCTTCGCGGCCAGCAACCTGCAGTTCTTCATAGGTGTTGTAGTAGCCTGTCTGAGCGTCGAACTTCTCCTTGCAGAATGCCTTCCAGTCGGCAAATTTGTCGAAGGAGCAGAATCCTTCGCCGAAAAAGAAGACTGCCTTCTCGGTGACGAGGTACAGGTAGTAGCTGTCGCTGTCCCATTCCTTCCATTCTGCAGGCAGGCTGTCGCTTTCGACAATCTTGTAGCCTTTGTCCTTCGGAACATCGACCGACAGGCGCAAGCTGGCGTAGTCGTGGGAGATAGTTTCGGTCTCGACCGAACCGCCGGCACCGTTACCGCTGCATGCTGCGAATGCACAAGCCACGGCTGCCATCATGGCAAATTGAAAAAACTTTTTCATTGTTGCTATGATTATAAGTTAGACAGTAGGAAATTTTACATTATTCAACCGTCACCTTCAGGGTTTTCAGCATCTGCTGCAGGGCGGGAGTGTCCTCCAGTTTGAAGCCGCCAATCTTGACGTCGATACGGCCTTTCTCGTCGGGCAGGTTGGCCGACAGCAGACCGTGGTCGCCGAATTCGTAGGGCTCGAAGGTGTAGAGGTAGGTGTAGTCGCCCAGCTTCTGGTTAGGCTGCGACTTTGAGTCGTCGAACACATCCTGCTCTGTCTGGATTGAGCTCTCGGCTGTGAAGACTTTTCCTTCCCAGATGTCGATGGCCATCTTCCATCCGAAGTTTGAACTGCCTTCAGGGGCTTCGACGGGTTCGATTTCGCAGCTCTTTTCTCCCTGCTTGGTCACCTGCCATCCTTCAGCCACCTCGATGCTCATCATGGGTGTGGTGTAGGTGGCGGGACCTACGAGGGGAGCGGGCTCAGCCTCTTCCTCGGGCTCTGTAGCCTCGGCTTCGGCCTCAGTTTCCACAGCTGTGCTGTCGGTCTCGCTTGTCTGTGTGGTGTTGCCACCGGTGCAGGCCATGAATGTCATAGCGGCTGCTGCTCCGAAGAGCATGAAGATCTTCTTCATAACTTTTACTTTTTTTAGGGTTAAACAAAAATAAAATAAAACAGTTAAGTGTTAACGCTTGCAAAGTTAATGGTTTTTACGTCATGCGTACTTATCATTTCGTTAAATTTTGTTATCATTTCGTGTAATCGGCTCATTTTTTGGCGTTTTTTTGCGGTGAAAGCTTGGCGATGGCGCACTCCGAAAGCAGCGACAACGCACTCCGAAAGCAGCGAAAATGCACTCCGAACTTGGCGGCGGTGAACAATAATGTCGATCGGAGTGCGGACAAAAGTCAGAATATCATTGATATTTGTAAAAATACCACTGATATTTTTACAAATTCCATTGATATTCCTGCAAATATCAATGATATTCTGAGTTTTTTCGGCACACAAACAGTGTTTGATGTGAACGGTGGCTGAGGTGGATGTGCACAAGTGCCAAGTGTTTAATTCGCCATGAATTATTTCTAACTCAAGTTTTGGAACTATTTTTATGATTATCCGCAATCGTACCACCAATCCTTTGAATACCACGCAGAGACGCAGAGTGCGCAGAGATGTTTTCTGCCAACTTATTGTTTTGCGCA
>ONOG01000029.1:7613-50302 GCA_900319385.1 uncultured Prevotellaceae bacterium
GCGTCTCTGTGGGCGCAGACATCGAGTAGAAAAAAATACCTCTGCGCACTCTGCGTCTCTGCGTGGGATAGTTAGTGGTATGATTGCGGATAATCATTACTGTTTTTTATACCATGAATAGCATAAATTATAGCCTGCAAAGCGATGAGGGCAACCATGAATTGTGAAGCCTTACGGCTTTATTGCCTGCCGGAGAGGAATAGATGCGGAGCATCCACCATTCATGGTTGCCACTATTCATGGTTGAAGACATGAATTCTATGCACCTAAATGGGACTCTGATTCATGTTATTCATGCAATTCATGGTATAAAATATTGACATACACGTTATCACAACTTCCGAAAGCTAAGTTTCTAATGAGTTCTAATGATTTCTGGTAAACACAAGGGGTATATATTGCCTATTTATATCGCGCGCGAGCTGTGACATGAAATCAGCCGGAGGGTTGGGTGGGGGAGAGCTGGGGGAGGATGAGCTGGCGACGAAGTGGCGACGGAGGACGGTTTGTGCTTTTTTTGTAAAAAGTTGTGCTGCGCTGAGAGAAAACTCAAAAAATAGTGTTAACTTTGCAGTCGAAAAGTTTTTATCACTCTAAATTTCAGTTTATTTATGGACATTAAGAACTACAACTTTGCCGGCAAGAAGGCAATCGTGCGCGTTGACTTCAACGTGCCCCTCAACGAGAACGGTCAGATCACGGACGACACTCGCATCCGCGGTGCACTGCCTACACTGAAGCTCATCCTCGAGCAGGGTGGTTCGCTCATCATCATGAGCCACATGGGCAAGCCCAAGGGCAAGGTGAACCCCAAGCTGTCGCTGGCTCAGATCAAGGATGCCGTGGCCGAGAAGCTCGGTGTGCCCGTTCAGTTCGCCCCCGACTGTGCCAAGGCAAAGGAACAGGCCGACGCCCTGAAGCCTGGCGAAGTCCTGCTGCTCGAAAACCTGCGCTACTATCCCGAGGAGGAAGGTAAGCCCGTGGGTATCGACAAGGAAGATCCCGCCTACGATGCAGCCAAGAAGGCCATGAAGGAGAGCCAGAAGGAATTTGCCAAGACCCTGGCTTCGTATGCCGACTGCTACGTGATGGATGCCTTTGGTACGGCTCACCGTCGTCATGCCTCGACGGCTGTCATTGCCGACTACTTCGATGCCGACAACAAGATGCTCGGTCTGCTGATGGAGAAGGAGGTTCAGGCTGTCGATAACGTGCTCTCGAACATCAAGCGTCCTTTCGTTGCCATCATGGGCGGCTCCAAGGTCAGCACCAAGATTGGTATCATCGAGAACCTGCTCGGCAAGGTTGACAAGCTCATCCTCTGCGGCGGTATGACCTACACATTCATGAAGGCTCACGGCGGCGAGATCGGTAACTCGATCGTCGAGCTCGACAAGCTGGACGTTGCTCTGGGCGTCGAGGAAATGGCCAAGAAGAACGGCGTGGAACTCGTGCTGGCTGAGGACAGCGTTTGCTGCACGGGCTACGATTTCGCAAACTTCTGCGTGAAGCCAGGTGCCGAGGTGAAGACATTCCCCTCGAACGCCATCGAAGACGGCTGGGACGGCCTCGACGTCGGTCCGAAGAGCCAGGCCAAGTTTGCCAAGGCCATCGAAGGCGCCAAGACCATCCTGTGGAACGGTCCTGCCGGCTGCTTCGAGTGCGACGACTTCTGCGCCGGTAGCCGCGCTGTAGGCGACGCTGTAGCCAAGGCCACAGCCGAGGGTGCTTTCTCGCTCATCGGTGGCGGCGACTCGGTAGCCTGCGTTCACAAGTTCGGCTTGGAAGACAAGGTCAGCTACATCTCGACGGGTGGCGGCGCACTGCTCGAAGCCATCGAGGGTAAGGTCCTGCCTGGCGTAGCTGCCATCAAGGGATAAACCATTCCGATTTCCCCGATCAAGGATTTTAAGGATTTAAAAGGATTGTTCACAGACTGAAATCCTATAAGTCCTTAAAATCCTTGCTCTTGTTTTATGTTTGTAGTCATGCGAAGATTGTTCCTCATTCTGACTGTGCTGACAGTCCTGCTCACCACCGTCGGCTGTGGCCCTTCCGCCACCGACACACCCGCTGCTCCCATCGACTCCACGGCGCTGCGCCTCGGTGTGCTGCCCACGATGGAGTGCCTGCCCTTCTATGCCGCCGCCGCGACGGGTGTGTTCGACTCGCTCGGCGTGTCCGTGCGTCTGCTCACCTATGAGGCCGCCATGGATGCCGACACCGCCTTCCAGCGCGGCCATGTCGATGCCGTCTGCACCGACCTTGTCAAGGCTGTGCTTTGGCGCAGTGAGGGGCAGAACGTGCGTCTGGCCATGGCTGCCGACCTCCAGCTCTACCTCGTGACGGCTCGTCAGGCGCGGCTGAAGACCGGTGCCAGTCTGAAGGAAAAGATTGTGGCCTACACCCGCAACAGCGCTCCCGACTACACCGCCGACCACATGCTCGCCCTGGCACGCCTGGGCAGTCAGCAACTGAACAAGCCGCAGATTAACAATATCCCCCTGCGCACGCAGATGCTGCTCAATGCACAGTACGACGGAGCCTTGCTGCCCGAGCCCTTTGCCTCGCAGGCGATGGCGGCTGGCAACAACCTCGTCTATCAGTCCCTGAATCTCAAACAAGCCAACCCACTCTTTGCAGTCGTGGTCGGCGATTCGGTCCGCAAAGCCCGAGGAAAGGAGATTCAGCAGCTGGCTCGTGCCTACGATGCCGTGGTCGAGCGTCTGTCACGCACCGACTCCACCGACGCTGCGCAGTGGATGCACTACCTGCCCCTGCCCGCCACCTGGCCCGACAGCGTCGTTGTCGTGCCACAGCTGAAACCCTCTTGCAAGCCGAGCGACGTCGTGGTGGACAGTGTGAAGCAGTGGCTGCGCGGACGCAGTTTGCTGAAGAATGAAGTCAAGTACAGCGACCTTTTCTGATCAATGATGGCTGAGCATAATCTCATCGAACTTTTCCACCACGTGCAGCCCATTGTCGATCACAGTGGCGACTACGAGCTGCAGAGCCAGCTTGCGCAGCTGCGCGACACCTACAGCACCATGCTCCGCTACATGGTGCAGGGCATGGACGACCCTAATGCCTCGCGCATCTACGCCGACCTCATCAGCCAGACCAGCCGACTGGGCGAACGTGCCAACCGCCTGCTGCGCATGAAGCGGCAGACAAGCGACAAGTATGTGCAGGCCTTCAACAGCCTGAAGCCCGAAGACGACCTCGCCAGCCTCTGTGCGCTGCTGACCAACTTCGACGACGGCATCCGTCAGCTGCGCCAGGAACAGGCCGACGAGCGCGAAAGCGTGACTCAGCATGCGCTCGATGCTCAGCGCCAGAATCGTGAGACGGCACTCGTCCGCCTCTTCAACCGCATCTGGACCGCCGATGCCTGGCACCGCAGCGAGCTGGAGACAGTACAGGCCCTGCTCAGCAACGACGTTGTGAGCACCGCCAGCAAGAGCCTGACCATCAGTGCCACGACGCTTTCCCTGCTCGAGATGTTCGACGAACGTAAGCTCATGCTGCTCTTCGACGCTTATCTCACGACCGACATCGACGTCAGCCAGCGTGCCCTGGTGGGCATTGTGCTCGTGCTGCGCCAACATGCCGGCAGCCTCGCCGCCTATCCCGAGGTGCAGTCGCGCTTCCGTCTGCTGTGCGACGACCCGAGTTTCGTCAGCGACACCTTCCGCGTGATGATGCAGTTGCAGTATAGTCGCATGACCGACACCGTGAGCGAGAAGATGCGCAGCGACATCATTCCGACGATTCTTAAGAGCAAGAACTTTAAGCAAACGCAGTACGGAATCCAGGAAATCGACGACTACCTGACGCAGAACGGCGAGAATCCGGAGTGGTTTAAGAACCGCGAAGCCGACGAACAGGCGCATGCCAAGATCCGTGAGATGGCCGAGCTACAGATGGAGGGCGCCGACGTGTATATGGCTACGTTCTCGCACATGAAGTCGAATGCTTTTTTCCAGCTTGTGCCTCACTGGTTCTACCTCTTCGGCGACGACATCCCCGAGGTGAACAACGTGCTGAGCCGACTGGGCAAAGAAACGGCCAACGTGTTCCGCGCCATGCTCCGCTATGCCCCTTTCTGCAACAGCGACCGCTTCTCCTTCTCCTTCATGCTCGGCATGATTGGCGAACAGGGACAGGAGATGCTGTCGAAAAACCTTACGGCCAACCTCTCGCAGGACGAACTCTCCGAAATGCTCGCGACGAAGGTTGAGAAGAAACGTGCCGCCGACATCAGCCGACAATACATCTTCGACCTCTACCGATTCTTCACACTCTATCCCTTCCACCTGCAGTTCGTCAATCCTTTCGACGCCAAGCAGCCAGTGTTCTCCCCCCTTTCGCACACCATCTTTACACCCTTGCTCCAGCACGAGAACGAAGTGATCACGCTGGCAGAGTTCTTCATGCGAAAGGGCGTCTATCAGGAGGCTGCCCACTTGTTTGCATCGCTCTGTCCGCAGCAGCGTGAGGAGGATGCCGACCTGTGGCAGAAGTTGGGCTTTTGTGAGCAAAAACTCGGTCGCCTGAGTCTGGCTTTCGAGCATTATCAGACTGCCTACGAACTGAACCCAAACTCCGTTTGGACCCTGAAGCATCTGGCAACTGTGGCCTTTCAGAGCGAACGCTGGGCAGAGGCAGAGGTGTATTACGAAACACTGCTCGACGACGATGCCGACAATGTTCGCTACCTGCGCCGCAAGGCAGGTTGCCTCATGAACCAACAACGCTACGACGAGGCCATTCCCGTGCTCTACCAGGTGCTCTACATCGACGAGCATTCGGTAGAAGATCAGAACAATATGGCTTGGTGCCAGCTGCTGACGAAGAACATCGAAAAGGCGCGCGAACTGTATAGCAATGTCCTTTCGCAGCATCTCGAACAGCCCTCAGCCCACTTCAACCTCGCCAACACCTATCTGGCAGAGCTCGACATCCAGCAAGCCTATCCGCTCTATCGCCATGCCTACATCCTGGAGTCCGTGACCGACGAAGGCGAACAGCAGTTTGTCAACGACTATCGTCAGGCCATCGAAGCCCTGCAACCCGTCTTCAGTCTGCCAATCGAACGCACGCAGGCCCTGCTCGACGCCATCCGTCTGGGCATCTGACCGATTGTTTGTTGAATGGAAAACAGTACACTCCCCATACAGCGATTGCGCGCCTTGCTCCAGATGGAGTATGAGGCAGAGCGCGAGGAATATCGCGTGCAGTCGGAGCAGATGAGCGTGGAGCGCAAGGTGCGCCGCGGCATTTGCTGGTGGCCTTTGTCGGTGGGTCGGAGCTACTACAACTCGCTCAATCAGCTGGTGGTGGAAGTGTGGAAGACTACAGACGACGACATCGACCACTCGTTCGAATACGGCCGGCCCGTGGTGTTCTTCACGCCGGAGAAGATTCTTCCCCACACCTGCACGATTTCTTATGTCGAAGACGACCGAATGGTCGTCGCTGTGGGCAGCAGTCAGGCCCTCATCGACATTCAGAATGCGGAGCAGCTGGGGGTGCAGCTCTATTTCGACGAAACGAGCTACCGCACGATGTTCAGTGCGCTCGACGACGTTGTCAACGCCAAGAAAAACCGACTGGCACAGTTGCGCGACCTCTTTGCCGGACAGCTGAAACCCGAGAAGTACAGCTTCGCTCCACAGCGTTTCCCGTGGCTGAATTCCACCCAGGAACAAGCCGTGAACGAAGTGCTCTGGGCCAAGGACGTGGCGGTTATCCACGGTCCTCCAGGCACAGGCAAGACGACGACACTCGTCGAAGCCATCTACGAAACACTGCATCGCGAAACGCAGGTATTGGTGTGTGCCCAGAGCAACATGGCGGTCGATTGGATCAGCGAAAAGCTTGTGGATCACGGCGTGCCCGTGCTGCGCATCGGCAATCCTACGCGAGTGAACGACAAGATGCTGTCGTTCACCTACGAACGCCGCTTCGAGAGCCATCCCGACTATACCGAACTGTGGAGCCTGCGCAAGGCTATCCGCGACATCCGAGAACAGCGCCGCAAGGGAGAGAGCACGCATCAGAAACTGGCACGACTGCGCGAACGGGCACAAGAACTGGAGATGCGCATCCACGAGTCGCTCTTCAACGAAGCACGAGTCGTGGCCTGTACGCTGGTCGGTTCGGCCAATAAGGTGATGGTGGGTCAGCACTTCTCAACGCTCTTCATCGACGAGGCAGCCCAGGCACTCGAACCCGCTTGTTGGATCGCCATCCGTCGGGCTGGTCGCGTTGTGCTGGCTGGCGACCATCAGCAGTTGCCCGCCACCGTGAAGTGCTACGAAGCCCAGAAGCAAGGACTGGGGCGCACACTGATGGAGCGCATCGTCGAGAATGTGCCGCAGTGCGTCACCCTCTTGCGTGTGCAGTATCGTATGCACGACCAGATCATGCGCTTCTCCTCCGACTGGTTTTACGAAGGAAAGGTCGAGAGCGCTCCCGAGGTCCGCTATCGCTCCATTCTCGACTGGGACACGCCGATGATGTGGGTGGAAAGTCCTTCGCCCGAAGCGTTTGTCGGCACAAACCACGGTCGCATCAATAAGGCAGAAGCAGAACTGACGATTTCGGTCTTGGAACAATATGTCGAGAAAATCGGTCGTCAGCGCTACACAGACGAACGTCTCGACGTCGGCATCATCACGCCCTATCGCCTGCAGGCGCAGTACCTGCGTTCACTGTTAAAGAAGAGTGAGACGCTGCGTCCCATTCGCAAGACCATTAGTGTCAACACGGTCGATGGCTTCCAGGGGCAGGAACGCGACATTGTGCTCATCTCCCTGGTCCGCTCCAACGAACACGGACAGATAGGTTTCCTCAACGACTTGCGCCGCATGAACGTCGCCATGACCCGTGCCCGCATGAAACTCATCATCATCGGCGATGCCTCGACCCTCTGTCACCACCCCTTCTACCGCCGGCTGCGGGAGTACATTGAGGGACTAAAGGAAGTATATTAGCAGATAAAGCAAGCAGCCTCAGAACATACGATTGTCTGAGGCTGCTTGCTTTATTCTGTATCTCCGCGTCCTTTGTGCTTCGTTTTCCGCGTGTAAGTCTTCTTCGATTTGTGCAGGCGGTTGAAGCTATGGAAACCTGGGCCGAGCAACTCCTGCTCTGCCTCGCGTTGTCCACGGCGCATGGCTTTGATGACGTCGAGGGTGATGGAGTGGGTCGGCTTGCGCTTCTTCTTCATTCGAGGGTTCAGTCGGCAAAGAAGGCACCCCAATCGACCATGTCTTCGCGGACGTAGCCGACCTTGCCGTTAATCTTGATTTTGTACCAGCCATTCTCCTTGCCGATGCAGTCGTAGAGGCAGTCGGGGTAGTCGAGTTTGTCGGGAATCTTGGCCACGACGGGCGACTTGATGTCGGGACGCTGGCGCACGTTGATGTTGCCGGTGCGCTCTGCCTTGCGGCACACGATGCCCTTGCCCTTTTCGGGTGTCCAGACCTCCACGCGGTAGCCTTCGCTCTTGGCGCAGGTGACCTCCCAGTCAAGGGGGTTGGCGATGTAGGCATCCTGGGTTTCACGCACGAAGTGTCCCATCACTCCGCCGTCCTTATCGACGACGACTTTGGCGCTGTTTTCCTGGGCAAACAGCGATGTGCTGGCGGCGAAGGTCAGCAACAGGAAAAGCAATTTTTTCATAACTCTGACTCTATAAATGGGTTAATACTGTGTGATGCGTGCGATGTACTTGCCGATGATATCAAATTCGAGGTTCACGCGGCTGCCCACTTCGATTTGGTGAAAGTTCGTGTTGTCGTAGGTGTAGGGGATGATGTTCACCTCGAACGTGTCGTCGGTCGGGTTGCAGACGGTGAGGCTCACGCCGTTGACGGTTACGCTGCCCTTATCGACTGTCAGGTAACCACGTCGTGCCATGTCGCGGTCGAAGGCATACTGGAAGCGGAAGGTCCACGAGCCCTGCTGGTCGATCTTTGCCACGCAGGTGGCGGTCATATCTACATGTCCCTGCACGATGTGGCCGTCGAGTCGTCCGTTCATCAGCATCGAGCGTTCCACATTCACACGTGTGCCCACCTGCCAGTCGCCCAGGTTGGAGCGGTCGAGCGTCTCCTTCATGGCGGTGACGACGTAGGTCTTGGCCTGTGTGTCGATGCTGACGACGGTGAGGCACACGCCATTGTGCGCCACACTCTGGTCGATGTGGAGCTGATCGACGAACGAGCAAGTGAGGGTGAAGTGCACGTTCTCCTTATCTTTTTCGATGGCCACGACGGTGGCAAATTCTTCTACAATTCCTGAAAACATGGTTTACGAGCAAATAGTTATCGTTTGCAAAAGTACGGAAAAGTTTTGTTTGTTCCAAATGCGCAGGCAAAAATCAACCAGGCAGCGACTCTAAAAGCAATTCCACCAGTCGCGGTTTGGCATAGCGGTCGAGGTCCGACTCACGCACCCAGATGTATTCCTCGGGGAGTGCGGGACGTCGGTCGGTCGGCCATAAATAAAAGTCTGCCAGCAGGATGCGGTGGGTGAGAACGTGCTTCACGTTCTGACGCAGCAATACGAGTCCCGTGTCGGCAGGGCTGGGAATGGGGTCAGCCGGAGCAGCTTGTTCGGTCTGATTGTATGGCTCCCACAGTCCTTGCCAGATGTCGCCGGCAGGACGTCGGCGGATGGCGGTGTAGCCGTTACACCTTATATATATGTAGCTGAGGCGGCGAGTCTTGACTTCCGTCTTGCGGAGCTTGACGGGCAGGGCGTCGATGCGTCCCGTGCGAAGGGCGTCGCAACTCTCCTGCAACGGACAGACGAGGCAGCGCGGCGATTGGGGCGTACACTGGATGGCGCCGAAGTCCATCATGGCCTGGTTGAAGGCTGAGGCTTGCTTTGGCGGCAATAGGCTCTGCGCCAGCGCCGTGAACACTTTCTTGCCCTCGGTGGTGTTGATGGCTGTGTCGATGCCGAAGTGACGGGCAAGCACGCGATAGACATTGCCATCGACCACGGCATAGGGCTCGTCGAAGGCAATCGAGGCAATGGCGGCTGCGGTGTAGTCGCCCACGCCCTTCAGACTGCGGATCGTGTCATAGTCGTGCGGAAATTCCCCCATCGCCACAATCTGTCGGGCGGCAGCATGCAGGTTGCGTGCGCGGCTGTAGTAGCCCAGTCCCTGCCATTCGCGCAGCACCTCGTCCTCGGTGGCGGCGGCCAACAGTTCCACCCGTGGCCAACGCTGCACGAAGCGCTGCCAGTAGGCCATGCCCTGCTGTATGCGTGTCTGTTGCAGGATCACCTCGCTCAGCCACACAGCATACGCGTTGCGGGTTTCGCGCCAGGGCAGCTGACGGGCGTGCGTGGCGAACCAGCGCAGCAATATGTTGGTGAAATCGTTCATCGTGGTGCGAAGTTACCACATTTTTTCGTTAAATCTTAAAAAAACAACTACTTTTGTGTCACAAAACCAATGTTTCGGCGTACTCTATATAGAAACGCCCTTGAAATGTGCGTTTTTGAGCACCCATGACTCAACATCAGTACGAACACGAAGCCCGACGCCTGCGGCCGCGACTCCTGCGGCTTGCACAGCACTATCTCGGTCACTGCGACGAGGCAGAGGACGTGGTGCAGGATGCCTTGCTGAAACTCTGGCTCCTGCACAACGAACTGCTGCCCAATGCCTGGCCACTGGCTGCGGTTGTCGTCAGGAATCTCTGCATCGGTGTGCTACGACGCAGGCATCCGCAGGTCGATGTCGAGACGGTCGATATGCTGGACGAGGGCGGTGGTGAGGTCGATGCCGTGCAGGTGGAACGTGTGATGGAGATTGTTCATACGCTGCCCGACTTGCAGCAGACGGTCCTTCATCTACGCCATGTTGAAAGCCGGAGCATGGAGGAAATTGCGCTGCTCACGGGCTCGACCGAGGCAGCGGTGCGTCAGTCGCTCAGCCGTGCCCGTCGCCGCGTGCGGATTGAGTTTGTGCGTCGCTATGCCGTGCGCATTGGCGGCGTGGCCGTGGCGGTCATGGTCGTGGCAGGCGTGGCCCTATGGTGGAAGGATTACCATGACTGGCAACGCATCGAAGCCCGATATGGCGGCAGTTACACTATCGTCAACGGCCAGCGCAACGACAACCTGCGCCAGATTCTGCCTGAGGTGCAGCAGACGTTGGCCCGTGCCGACGACATCGCGATGCAGCCCTCGGTCGGCGAGCAGATTGAAGAGACAGAAAACGAATTGTTAAACAGCATATCCGATCCTGAGGAGCGGGAACGCATCAAAAGAATGCTTGAATAAGAGATGAGACAGGTTGTAATGTTAATGCTGGCGGTGCTGTTTTCCTTGCACGCTGGAGCACAAAATGCGGTCGATCGCATGGTGGAGGATTTCGCGACGGTGGGCGAAGCTCGTTTTACTTCAGCCATCGAACGAAATCCCCAAACTCGCGAGGTGGTGAAGGTGGTGAAGACGCTTCGACTGGGCGAAGTGAACCACCACAAACTGCGCAACGGATTCCTGCAAGAAGCGAAGAACCATGATTCGAATACGACGGTGGCGAATGGGCGTAACACGGTCATATTCAGCGAGGGAACACGTCAGTCTGCCCGGGTCTATATGCTCAAATACAACGACGACTACGCCGAAGTGACCATCATTGTGAACTTCAAAAAATCACAAAAATAGGTTTTCAACAACGAATTACACAAATTTTACGAATTCATGGAACTTCAACGTCATTCGTTTAATTCGATAAATTCGTAGTCAAAATTAAAAATAATATTAGTTCATGTCAATAAAACATCCGTAGTATGAAAAGAACAATTACATTCGGCGTGTGCCTGCTGGCCTTTGCCATTGCAGCCGTGGCACAGAGTGAGCGCACCTTCGCGGTGCCGGAGTTCCAACGCATCCAGTTCGACGCTGTCGGACGGGTGGAATTTACGCAGGGTCGGCTGCAGCCTGTCCGTGTGACGGGCCCAGAAAGAGATCTCCGTCAAATCGAAGTCAAGGTGGTGAATGGCACGCTCATCATCAAAGAGAAGGAACAAAAGAACAAGGGTAGGGGGAACAACGGATTGCAGTTCCAGATTTCTGCCCCTCTGCTCACGGGACTTTCGATCGACGGCGTGTGTACGTTCAAGGCAAAGCGCGTCGATGTGAAGGGCGATTTCAACCTGTCGGTCGATGGCGTAGCATCGGTGGATATACCGCAACTGTTGTGCCGAAACTTCAGTGGCAGCATCGACGGCGTAGCGAGCAACCAACTCAACATCGATGCCCAACAGAAGGCAAAACTCGACATCGACGGCGTGACGAAAGGCAACATCGCCCTCAAAAGCGATGTGCTGCGGCTCGACATCGACGGTGTTGACAAGACCGACTACACGTTCCGCGGACGTGAGGCACGTGTGACCTGCGGAGGCGTAGGCAAAAATCGTCTCACGGTCGATTGCGAGATGCTCCATGCCCGTGCCGACGGTGTGACCAACATGACGCTTGCCGGAACAGCCGACAAGGTGGACTTCGGCACCGACGGCGTCTCAAAGTTCAACACGAAGGAACTCAATAAGTTCTAATCTTTGTTCCGCTCAGCATTATTAACAACTGCATTTCCCATTCTTGCAAAGTTAGTTAATAAAAAGCCCTGCCTGCGTCGTGACGACGTGGGCAGGGCTGTGTGGTTTCGTGTAATGGCTGTCAGCCTTTGATGTGGTTTTCGGTGCGCCAATGTTGGCACCATTCCTTGATGCCGCACTGGTCGCATTTGGGTTTGCGTGCCTGGCAGACGTAGCGACCGTGGAGCAGCAGCCAGTGGTGGGCACGGGGAATGAGCTCGTCGGGGAAATGGCGGGTCAGTTCTTTCTCAACGGCAAAGGGTGTGGTGGCCTTGTCGTCCACGAGGCCGAGACGATGGGCGATGCGGAAGATGTGGGTATCGACCGCAAAGGCGGCTTTGTTCCACACGACGGCCTGTATGACGTTGGCTGTCTTGCGGCCCACACCAGGCAGTTTGGTGAGGTCGTCGAGGTTGTCGGGCACTTCGCCCCCAAAGTCGCGGATGAGCATCTGTGCCATGCCGACGAGGTGCGCGGCTTTGGAGTTGGGATAAGACACACTCTTGATGTATTCATAGACCACTTCGGGCGTCGATGCGGCCATAACCTCCGCCGTCGGAAAGTCGGCAAAGAGCGGCGGCGTCACGAGATTGACGCGACGGTCGGTACACTGTGCCGAGAGGATGACCGCACAGAGCAGTTGAAATGGGTTCTCGTACTTCAGTTCCGTTTCGACCTCCGGCATCGTCTCCAGAAAATACGCGATGAGGTGCTGGTATTGTTCTTTTTTGCGCATGATAAACAGGATTTATCGGATATTGCCACGAATCTTCGTGAGGTAGCGCTGCATACGGTCCTCGTCTTTGGTGTCGATGATGGCGATGAGTTCCTTCATCTCGGTGCGGATTTGCTCCACCTGCTCCTTGGTGTAGGGGTTGAAGAGGATTTCGCGCAGGAGGGTGTCATCCTCGCTCAGCACGCCCTGGGCAATCTTCATGTGACGTTTGAAGGTGGTTCCAGGGGCATCTTGATGCTTCATCACGGCAGCGAAGGCGAAGGTGGAGATGAAGGGGATGGAGAGCGAGTAGGCGACCGTCTGGTCGTGCTCCTCGAACGTGTATTCAAAGATGTTGAGACCGAGGCGTGCGTAGAGGTCTTTGAAGAAGCAACGACCCATGTAGTCACCCTCGTTGATGATGATGGCGTTTTCGTCGAAGAGCTTGCCGAGGTTGGCAAAGGTCGGGCCGAACATGGGGTGGGTCGAGACGTAGTGGAAGCCCGACTGCTCGTAGAATTCCTTAAAACCAGTCTTCACCGAGGAGATGTCGCTGATGATGCAGTATTCCTTGGGCAGGTGGGGCAGCACCTGGCGGAAGACGTCAAGTGTGTATTTCAGACTCACGGCATTGATGACGAGGTCGGGCCGAAAGGCGTCAATTTCGTCGAGACTGGTGAAGCGTTGCGTGTTGTAGAGGAAGCGCATGCGCTGGGGGTTGATGTCATAGACTGCCACTTCGTGGTCGAAGCTCAGCAGGTCGGTGAAGAAGGAGCCCATTTTGCCGGCTCCGAGGATGAGGATTTTCATTGTTGCTTGTCGTTTTATGGGGCCGCAACAGGGTTGCGACGAAGAGGTAGGGTAGGGTGATGTTATTCAAACGTGAGGTAGGGACGGAGGGGAGCGAGGTCTTCTTCGGTGAAGATGCCGGCGTCGATGAGCTCCTGTTCGTTTTTGAAGGGTCCGTAGAGACGCACGCGGCGCTGGATGAGTTTGGTGCGGTCGTAGCCTACGTAGGGATGGGCAGCGAGGGTCTTGAAGTCGGCTGTGTTGAGGTTTACTTTCCGAAAGACGGGGGTCTTCACTTCGAGCCATTCGAGGGCAGACTCGGGGAAGTCGCGGATTTGGAAGAGCTGTTCCAGCGAGTGCAGTCCGCCCAGCTTTTCGCGAAGGCGCACGATGCTGCGGGAGTAGTAAGAACCGATGCCAGGAATGCGCTGAAGCAGTGTGGTGTCGGCGGTGTTAACATCGACGAGGGTGAGAGTCTTAAACTTCTCGACACGAGGGAAATCCCTGCTGTTCATGCTGTCTGCATCGGCAAAGGAGGGACGATGGGGGATGGCATCGTAGTTGCGCTGCTCGTAGTTGCGCTGTGTCTGGTATTGAGCACCAATACGGATGTAGGGGAGCAGGGGTTCGAGGTCGGCAGACTCCCAGCCGTAGGTGTCGAGCAGGTCGTCGGGCGTGCGGAACACCTTGCCAGCCGCGCGGTAGTGGACGAAGTTCTTGACTTTCCATGCTGGCAGACCGAAGGACACGAGTGTGGCTGAGTCGATGGTGTTGGGGTCGAAGAGAAAAAGCCTCCTCCCGTCCCCCTTCGGAAGAGTGGGTGTTACATTTCCATTAGGTTCTTCCCCTCTTTCGGGGGAGGATGGGGGCAGGTCTCTGCTGTTGTTCAGCACCAGCAGCACACCCACACAGAACACGGCGATGGCTGCCAGCATGAGAAGGACACGCCGGTCGGACTTCGAAAACTTTGAAAAGTCGCTATTCATCGGTTCTGCATCTTTTGTTTTTGGTTGCAGGTTTCACCCTTTACCCTTGGGAGAGGGGTGAGGCTTTTACTTCTGATTCAGGATCTCCATCTGCTGACGCACACTCTCGCTGTGGATGGCTTCGAAAATCTGCTTGGTGCAGGAGGGGTCGATGCCGCAAAGCGAGCCTTGCACACCGCGCTTTTCGATGATTTCGGCGTAGCGGTGGGTTTGCAGGACGGTCATGTCGTGCTCCTTTTTGTACTGACCGATTTCGCGGCTGATGCGCATACGCTTGGCGAGCAGTTCGATGAGCGAGTTGTCGATCTCGTCAATCTGATGGCGCAGTCCGCTGATGTTCTCCGTAGTCACTGTCTCGTCGCGAATGACGAGGAGCTGGAGAATGAAGTCGAGTACACCAGGTGTCACCTGCTGCGAGGCGTCGCTCCAAGCCTTGTCGGGGTCGCAGTGGCTCTCGACGATGAGGCCATCGGCACCGAGGTCCATGGCTTGCTGACAGAGCGGTGCGATAAGGTCGCGGCGTCCACCCATGTGGCTGGGGTCGCAGATGATGGGCAGCTGGGGATAGCGGCGGCGAAGCTCGATGGGGATTTGCCACATCGGTAGGTTGCGGTATATCTTCTTGTCGTAGGAGGAGAATCCACGGTGGATGACGGCGAGGCGGGTGATGCCTGCGCTGTTGATACGTTCGAGCGCACCGATCCACAGCTCGAGGTCAGGGTTGACAGGGTTCTTTACGAGCACAGGGATGTCCAGCCCCTTCAACGAGTCGGCCAGTTCCTGCACGGCGAAGGGGTTGGCAGCTGTGCGAGCTCCGACCCAAAGGATGTCGATGCCGTATTTCATTGCCAGTTCGACATGCTGGGGTGTGGCCACCTCCGTTGCGGTGAGCATTCCCAGTTCCTGTTTCACGCGCTGCATCCAGGGCAGGGCCTTTTCGCCGTGGCCCTCGAAGCCACCTGGCTTGGTACGCGGCTTCCAGATGCCTGCACGGAAAATCTTGATGCCATAGTCGGCCAGACTCTTTGCCGTGCTCATTACTTGTTCTTCGCTTTCTGCGCTGCATGGGCCGGCAATGACCATCGGGCGGATGGGCTCGACGCCAGGCAGATTGAGGGGTTGTAGGTTCAGTTCCATGTTGTTTTATTTGTGTTAGTTAAATACGTCTTTGATGCGCAGCAATGCCTGCTGCATTTTGTCGTCTTTGGCACAGAGCGAGATGCGGATGTAGCGTGCACCGTTCGTGCCAAAGATGAATCCAGGCGTGATGAACACGCGGCACTCGTGGAGCACACGCTCGGTGAGTTGCTCGACGTCCTGGTAGGTGTCGGGGATGCGTCCCCAGAGGAACATGCCGGTCTGCTGTGGGTCGAAGGTGCAGCCGAGCTGCGTCATAATCTGTTCCGCAATCCGGCGGCGCGGACGATAGACTTCGACGTTGGCTTGACGGTGCCATTCCTCAGAATTGTCGTAGGCATCAGCTGCGGCGAGTTGCAGTGCGCGGAAGGTGCCGCTGTCGATGTTGCTCTTGATTTTCAGAATCCACTGTACGAACGTGGCGTTCGTGGCCAGCATCCCGACACGCCAGCCTGGCATGTTGTGGCTTTTTGACATCGAGTTGAACTCGATGCAGCAGTCCTTGGCTCCAGGCACTTGGAGGATGGAGAGGTGTTCGCCTTCGTTGAGGATGAAGGAGTAAGGATTGTCGTTGACGATGACCATGCCGTGGTCCTTAGCAAAACGGACAAGACGCTCGTACAGGCTGCGCGAGGCCGGAGCACCGGTCGGCATGTGCGGATAGTTGGTCCACATCAGTTTCACACCTTGTTCGCAGAGCTTCTCCAGTTGCTGGAAGTCTGGCATCCAGCCGTTGGCTTCGGTCAGGTCGTAGGGCACGACCTCGCAGCCGAGGATGCGCGAAAGCGAAGTATAGGTGGGATAGCCAGGATTAGGTACAAGCACGCGGTCGCCAGGGTTGCAGAAGGCGAGTGTGACGTGCAGGATGCCTTCCTTCGAACCGATGAGTGGCTGGATTTCGGTGGCAGGGTCAAGTTCGACGCCGTACCAACGTTGGTAGAAACGTGACATGGCTGTGCGCAGCTCGGGAGTACCCACCGTTGGCTGGTAGCCGTGGGCATTGGGCAGGCTGGCCACGGCTGCGAGACGGTCGATGGTCTGCTGTGAGGGAGGCATGTCGGGACTGCCGATAGCGAGCGAGATGATGTCGCGGCCCTCGGCATTGAGTTGCGCCACTTCCTTCAGTTTGCGGCTGAAGTAGTATTCACTGACGGTGGAGAGACGGTCGGCGGGAGTGATGGTCATGGGTAATCAAGTTTTGTTTGCTGCGAAAGGGTCGCAGCACAGTTGGACATTAAATACTACTTTTGCCCTCGCGATACTCTCCCAGCACGCTGAGTTGGCGGGTGAGGGGACGGATGGCGTCGATGCTCTGGCGATAGCGGATGTAGGAGTCATAGGTGAGATCGACGTAGAACATATATTCCCACTCACGGCCGATGATGGGCAACGACTGAATCTTGGTTAGGTTGATGCGGTAGAAGGAGAAGATGCTGAGCACCTGCGAGAGGCTGCCCTCGTTGTGTGGCAGGGAAAAGACAAGGCTGGCCTTGTTCGACGTATCGGGCGAACAGAGGTAGGGGGCGTTGAGCGGGTCGCTGACCACGAGGAAGCGTGTGAAGTTGTGTTTGTTGGTTTCGATGCCTTCCTCCAGCACTTTCATGCCATAGAGCTTGGCAGCATGGACCGAACAGATGGCAGCGTGGCCGTGCAGTTGCTGCTCGCTGATGTCGCGGGCGGCACCGGCTGTGTCTTCGGCTTCGACAATCTTCAGCCCGCGGTGCTGCTGAAGGAACTGGCGGCACTGCATGAGGGCGACGGGGTGAGAGTTTACCTCGGTGATGCTCTCCCACGAGTCGTCGGGCAGGCAGAGCAGGCTGTGCTTGATGCGCAACTTGTGTTCGCCAATCACCTGCATGCGGCTGTCGCGCAGCAGTTCATAGTTGTGCAGGAGCGAGCCTGCGATGGTGTTTTCGATGGCCACCAGTCCGATGACGTCGTGGTCGTCGCGCATGGCTTCGAACACCTGCTCAAAGGTGTCGCAGCACAGCAGTTCCAGCTGCTCGCCTTCGAAGTATTGATGGGCTGCAATGTCGTGAAAACTGCCCTTGATGCCTTGTATGGCTACTTTCTTACTCATCTTTCTAATAAAAAATCCCGCTCGGAAAGGAGCGGGATTCTATGGTTCTTACTATATTATACTTTATTATATATACACAACATCCCGCTCTACTTTGTGGTAAAGTAAAAGTAAAAATAGGAATATGTGCTAAAGAATGAATTCATAAGTTCTCTTTCATTTTCGCTGCAAAGGTAGCATTTTTCTTGCTTACGCCAAACAAAACGCTACTTTTTTTTAGAAAAACATACAAAAAACTTACAATTTCACGCTCAGCTGGTAGGGATTCAGTGCATTATAGGCATTGCGCATATATTCTTCGACCGAAGTTCCATCGCCCATTTGCAGCACTTTGGCATCGTCCGGACTGACCCCCAACTGCTCGACGGCGTCGTCCATGACACGCTGCGCCTCGTCGTTCTTGCCCGCATTGCGCAGCAGGGCAGAAAGTTCGATATAGGCTGCGGGTACGAACGGGTTGAGTTCGATGGAGGCCCGATAGGCTTCGGCAGCTTCGTCGTTGCGGTTCTGGGCAGCCAGAATTTGCGCCTTGAGCAGGAGCACTTCGTCCGTTCCTTGCTCGTCGGCTACCATGCGTTCCACGTCGGTCATGGCTTCGTCCAACCGGTTGGCGTTCTTGAGTGACTGTGCCCTCAGCAGTCGAGCCTCGGCATAGTCGTCTTTTTGGTTGAGTGCGGCGGTGCACTCGTCGGCAGCCTCTGCCCATTCACTGCGGGCAAAGGCACGCTTGGCCAGCAGATAGTGGGGCATCGCCAGCGAGTCGTCGATGGCGAGGGCGCGGCGACAGGCCTCTTCCATTTCGTCGTACTGCTCTTGCTGAAAACACAGGTCGGCCAGGGCCAGGGGATAGGCAGCATTGTCGGGAGCCAGCAGGCACAGACTTTCGAACTGCTCGGCAGCTTCTTCGAGCCGGTCTTTCTGAACGTAGGCTTGTGCCAGACGGTAGCGTGTTTCCTCGTCGTTGTCGCGAATCGTCAATGCACGTTCGAGGCAGGCGATGGCGTAGTCCACTTTTCCCACTTGCATAGCCTGCACGGCGTCGTAGGTCAGTACCTCGAAGTTGTATTGCTGCTTCGATTCTGCTTTTTCTTCAGCGGTCTCTTCGTGCCCGCCAAACAGAGTTTTGAAAAATCCCATATTCTATTCGTTGTTGATGTTGTTTGAGTCTGATAGGAGTCGAACTTTGCTGCGTTGCACTTCCACCTCCTCTTCGTCGATCATCCGGCTGAGCGCTTCTTGCAGGTGATCATGGTTGGCGTTGAGCTTCGAGAGTTCGGTGAGTGCGTGCCATTCGTGGTCGGCAAGCAATTCGGCGATGCGCTGCTGCAGGTGCTGATGGGCAGAGTCGGAATGCTTTTTCCGCCGAAGACAGACATCACACTGCCCGCAGTCGTGGACGTTCTCCTCGCCGAAATACTCGAGCAAGACGCGGCTTCGGCAGGTGTTCTGTTCGGTGGCATACTCCACCATGCGCTCGATGCGCAGCCTGTATTCTTCCTTGCGAATGCTATAGACCGACGGCGAGAGATACAGACGCTCGGTGTCGATGCGAGGCAGCAGGAAGGTGATGGTGGGCTGGTTGTTGTGTGGAATGAAATCGACAATGCGCCTTGCAGCCAGTTGCTTGAGCATCTGGTAGATGCGGTCGGCCGACAATCCTGTTGCATGAGCCAGATGTTGCTCGTCAATCAGCACGAAATCGGCAAATAGACCTGTGTAGGTGCGCAGCAGGGTCTGCATCAGTCGCTCCATCTCCTCGCCGCCTTCGTTGAGCAGGTAGAGTTGTTGCTTGGAAACGATGAAGCGCAACTGCGAACGTTGGTCGTTGTCGGTGCGGTATTCGATGTATCCGGCGTTGTGGAGCAGACGGAGCGCACTGTCGGTCTGAACTGGGAACTGCTGGAAGGTTTGGCAGAAGCGGTTGATGTCGAAAAGGTGGGTGCGGTGGGCACCCTCGTCGATGCCGATTTCGTAGAAGTAGCAGATGTGTTCGTAGGTCCTGCGAATGTAGTCAGGCTCGGGATAGTTCTGAGCCACACGCTGCATGATGGTCGTCTTGTCGCGCGGATTGTAGAGCAGGACTGCATAGCTGGTCTTGCCGTCGCGTCCGGCACGTCCGGCTTCTTGGAAGTAGGCTTCGATCGAGTCGGGCATGCTGTAGTGGATGACCAGCCGCACGTCGGCCTTGTCGATGCCCATACCGAATGCATTCGTCGCCACCATCACGCGGCAACGACCACGCGTCCAGTTTGTCTGGCGCAGGTCGCGTTCGGCTTCGGTCAGTCCGGCGTGGTAGTTCTCTGCCGTGATGCCTTGGCTTTCGATGAACTTGGCGAGCTCACTCGTCAGTTGGCGATTTCGCACATAGACGATGGCACTGCCCTGGGGGACACTTTTAAGAATGTGGACAATCTCTTCCTCGCGGTTCATTGTCTCGCGGACCACATACACGAGGTTTTTTCGCTCAAAACTCATGGAGAAAACGTTCTTCTCCTTGAATTCCAGACGTTCCTGAATGTCGTCCACCACGCGCGGCGTGGCCGTGGCCGTCAGGGCGAGCAGGGGTACATGGTAGGGGATGAGGTGGCGCAGGCGAGCAATCTGCAGATACGACGGACGAAAATCATATCCCCACTGGCTCACGCAGTGGGCTTCGTCCACGCAAATCATGCACAGGTTGCGCATGTACTGTAGCTTGGTGCGGAAGAGTTCGCTCTCCAAGCGTTCGGGCGAGACGTAAAGAAACTTATAGTCGCCGAGGATGCAGTTGTCAAGCACACGAATCACTTCGCTGCGCATCATGCCGGCATGCACCGTCTCGGCCAATATGCCACGTTGCCGCAGCTGTCGCACCTGGTCCTTCATCAGGGCGATAAGCGGTGTGATGACGAGGCAAAGCCCCTCTTGTGCCAGCGTCGGCACCTGAAAGCACACCGACTTACCGCCACCCGTAGGCATCAGCCCGAGGGTGTCGCGTCCGGCGCCTATGCTCTCGATAATCTGCTGCTGAATGCCGCGAAACGAGTCGTAGCCGAAGACGTCGTGAAGAACTTCGAGATACTTATTCACACGGTCGGATATCCTCAATCTGCAGCTGCACTTCGCCGCGCTTGTGTGTGTTCTCTTCGATGGTGTAAACGATGTCGAAGGCGCGTTTGGTTTTGATGTAACGTGCCTCACTGCTTTGCCCGAACGCAATACCGTTCATCACATTGTTGGAGTTGCTGTCCACGAGTTCCAGCTTGATGTGCTCCTGCTTGCGGCCCACCACCTTGCTGGTACCATAGTCATACACCTGATGCGTGCAGAACACAGGCTTGCGGTTGTCAGGTCCGTAGGGACGCATGCGCTTCAAGTCATTCTGGAAACGGCGGTTGATGTCGCGGAAACTGATGACGGCGTCAATGTCGATGCTCGGACTGGTCAGTTCCTGACTGATGTGCTCCGAGACATACTCTTCGAAGCGCTTGGCGAAGGCGTCGACGTTTTCGACTGGCAGTGAGAGACCAGCCGCATAGGTGTGTCCACCGAAGTTCTCCAGCAAGTCGCTGCAAGCCTGCACGGCTTTATAGACATCGAAGCCGTTGACGCTGCGGGCAGAACCGGTCACCGAATCGCCCGTACGTGTCAGCACGACAGCCGGACGGAAGAAGGTTTCCGTCAGACGTGAGGCAACGATACCGATGACCCCCTTGTGCCAGTCTTCGTTGTAGATGACGATAGAGGATTTCTCCTCCAGGTCGGTCCATCCACTGACGAGCTCCGTGGCCTCTTCCGTCATGCGCTTGTCCAGTTCCTTGCGTTCGTCGTTATACTGATTGATCTGTTCCGCCAGTTCCATCGCCCGCTGCGGATTGTGCTCCACGAGCAGGCTGACCGATTCTCTGCCGTTCTGCATACGGCCGCTGGCATTGATACGTGGTCCGATTTTGAAGATGATGTCGTTCATCGTGATGTCGCGACCGTCCATGCCGCAGATGTCGATGACGGCCTTCAGCCCGACGCTGGGATTTTGGCTCAGCTGGCGCAGCCCGTGGTAGGCGAGAATGCGGTTTTCGCCCATTATAGGCACGATGTCGGCAGCGATGCTCACCGCCACAAGGTCGAGCAGCGGGATGAGTTTACTGAAAGCAATGCCGTTGCTGATGGCAAAGGCCTGCATGAACTTGAATCCGACACCGCATCCCGACAGGTCGAGATAAGGATAGGTGTTGTCCGTCCGTTTGGCATTGAGCACTGCCACGGCCGGCGGCAGTTGCTCGTCGGGCACGTGGTGGTCGCAGATAATGAAGTCGATACCGAGACTTTTGGCATAGGCAATCTCGTCGATGGCCTTGATGCCGCAGTCGAGAATGATGACGAGTCGCACACCCTGCTCGTAGGCCGTCTGCAGGCTACGCATCGACACCCCATAGCCTTCGTCGTAGCGGTCGGGGATGTAGTAGTCGATGTTCGAGTAGTACTGCTGCAGGAAGCGATAGACCAGCGCCACCGCTGTGCAGCCGTCCACATCGTAGTCGCCATAGACGAGGATGCGCTCCTTGCGGCCCATTGCGTCGTTAAGTCGCTGAACCGCCACGTCCATGTCGCGCATGAGGAACGGGTCGTGCAGTGCGGGCAGTTGTGGCCTGAAGTAGGCGTGAATGTCGGCGGCCGTCGTCAGTCCGCGTTGCATGAGCATCAGTGCCATGACGGGACTCACGTTGGCCTCAGCCGCCAGCCGCGCTGCAGCCTCCGTCTGCTCGGGTGTCGGTGCCTCGTAGTTCCATTTGTAATTCATTATATGTTGTCATTTTGTTATAATCTTTTTGAGGTGTTCAGTTGCAAATGGTACATATTACACCAATTTACAATGCAAAGATACGAATAAGCGAGCACACTGCAAAATGAAAGACAAAGTTTTTCATTTTTTTGCAGGGCCGAGCGCAAGTACCTTCGCCGAAACCATAGGTACGAAAAAAGTGTAAAGTTAAAAGTGAAGAGTTAAAAAAACACGACGAAGTGAAAAAATACAGGAAACGCATCCCTATTTACGTCTAAGTGCTTAGATGTTTTTTTCCAAGTGCTTAGACGTAGATTTCCAAGTGCTTAGCCTTTATATCCGACCATGCCATCAAAAAAGTTTCATAACGTAAGAAAAACATTCCCGATGTGATTTTTTTTTACAGAAAAATTTGGGGGTCTGTTTTTTTTTTTTTGATTTGTGCGGTTTTTCTCTTCGGAGGCAGAAAAAACCGTTTTTTATTCACTTAAAACCCAAAGACATGATGAAGACATCGAAACTGTTCCTCCTGATGGGACTTTGTCTGCCGCTGCTATTTGCCTGCGGTGATGACGACAACAAAACAAACAACAACGAAACTCCGACTCCCTCGGGCGAAAAAGCCGCGCTCGTCGTCGGAAAGTGGTGCACCACGCATCTGAAAGGTTACATCACCGACATGGACGGCACCGTGCTGGAGAATTGGGACCATGATGCCGTAAAGGGTGACATGGCGCATCTCAATCGCTACAAGGAGGTGGAGTTCACCACCGACGGACGTTTCTTCTTCTGGTCACAGAACGAGTATGGTGATGCAGAACTACGCGGCAGGCTTGAAAAGACGATGGTGGGCCTGAGGTATCGCATTGAGGAAAGGGAAGGAAAAACTCTCCTCATCGTCAACGATATCATCGAAGGCTACCAAGATGTCCAGAAGTACGAGAAAGGGGAGGCTGTGGTGCCTGCCATTCCTGAAATGCAACTGGAGATTCTAGGACTGTCTGCCACTTCGTGTGAACTCTACAAGGTAATGCGAGAGATGGATGGGGGAACTCCCGTCATGTCGTACGAAACATTGACGTTTAAGAAGATGTAAAAGAAAAAACTCCCCGACTTGGGGAGTTTTTCTTATCAATAGGCTTCCGACTCCGTGTCGTTCACCTCCTCGTGAGTGAGCCGCTTCTGGTCCATCTTGCGCCAAGCATAGACGATGTAGGCGAGGACAAACGGTACGAGCAGCGAGACGTAGAACATCGTGCGGAGGGTGAACTCGCTGCTGCATGAGTTCTGCATCGTCAGCGAAGACTGCAGGTCGGCATTCGACGGATAGTAGCACGTGTTGAAATAGGCAGTCGTGAGCAGCAGTGACACCACGACCATCACCGTGCCGATGCCTGCGGGCCAGATGCCGCCGCGGAACGGGCTGCCGTCCTTGGCCTTCCAGAGGAAAGTGCCGCCCACGCCAAGGAGCACAAAGATGACGCCGACGAGGAACAGTGCCAGCAGCGGCCACGAACCGAACAGGTTGTTGAAGTATGTGTAGGGCTCCATTGACACGACGCCCGTCGCGGGGTCATACACGTAGCCGTCCTTCGTCATGATGTGGAAGAAGAAGGCGAGGAACAGGACGAGGAACACGGCCGTGTTCCAAAGCAACGCACGGCGGTTGCGGCGCATGAGCGTGTCGTCCTCGATGTTGTTCAGCGTGTAGAGGTTGCCGAGCAGACGGGCAAGGAAGAACACCGCCACGCCGAACACGACGTTCCACGGGTCGAGCAGGGCGTCGAGGCCGTGTGAGGCGTTGGCCCATTGCGAGACAATCGGCGTTGCTTCGTTCATGATGTTGTCACGCTCGACGATGAAGTTGCTGCCTGTGAAGAACGTAGCCACGGCTCCGCCCAGCAGCACAGGCCCCACGATGCCGTTGATGACAAGGAAGGTCTGGAACGTGCGTGTGCCTAAGAGGTTGCCCAATTTGTTCTGAAACTCGTAACTGACGGCTTGCAGCACAAAGGAGAACAGGATGAGCATCCACAGCCAGTAGGCTCCGCCGAAACTGGTACTGTAGAACAGCGGATAGGAAGCAAAGAACGCACCGCCAAAGGTGACCAGCGTCGTGAACGTGAACTCCCATTTGCGGCCCGTCGAGTTGATGAGCAGACGGCGCTCGTCAGCCGTTTTTCCCAGTTCAAAAATCTGTGAGTTCGCACCCTGGACAAACATCAGAAATACGAGCAGAGCCGCCAGCAGTGCCACGACGGCGCACCAGTAATGTTGAAGAAATTCGTATGTCATCATGATTGTTTAGTGTTTAGAGTTTCTGGTTTAGAGTTCTGGTCCCCGCTTGATTTGCTTGCACATGATGCTGATCTCCACCGCCAACATCGTGGTGAAGAGCACGAGGAAGAGGAAGAACGTAATCATCACGCTCGACGACTGCAGCGCACTCACACCCACCCACGTGGGCAGCATGTCCTGGATGGTCCACGGCTGACGCCCGAACTCTGCCACGAGCCAGCCGCATTCACTGACGATATATGCCACGGGTATGCACCACAGGGCGGTATGGAACAACCAACGTGGACTCTTCTTGCGGTACAGGAAGTAGAGGATGGCGCAGAACAGCAGGATGAACAGGCAGCCTCCGCCTACCATGATGCGGAACGACCAGAAGCAGATGGGGATGTAGGGTACAATCTGCTCTGCCTCCTTCACATAGCCGTAGCCCATCCACGGCATGTTCTCCTGAAACTCGGAGGCAAGCACCTCCAGTTCGTTGTTGCGTCCGTCACGCTTGGCCTCACGGTAGGCTTTCATGGCTGTGAGCGCGTAGGAGCCCCGTACCATCTTCTCGCTGAGCGGCACTTCGTACTCACCATCGCTCTTGTCGTAGCCGTTGATGATGTCGTTGATGCCAGGGACGTAGCCGTGCAGGTCGTTGGTCGCAAGGAACGAGAGCGCATAGGGCACCGCAATGCGCATCGGAGGCTCGTGCTCATTCTTCCAGTCAGGCTGTGCAAAAGGATTGACTGCCGCAAAAATCGTCAGCGACTGGTCGTCGCCACCGTTGTAGAGCGCCTCCATCGCAGCCAGTTTCATCGGCTGTGTCTGTCCGACGGTGTAAGCCGAATGGTGACCCGTCACAGCCGCCAGCACAGAGGCAACCAGTCCGACGATGGCGCCGATTTTCATGCTTTGGCGAGCAAACTCCACATGGCGCCGTTTCAGCAGATACCAACTGGAAACGCCGACTACAAACACCGCACCAAGCACCCATGCCGAGATGACCGTGTGACAGAACTTGTCGATGGCCACGGGCGAGAGTGCCACATCGACGAACGACACCATCTCGTTGCGCATGGTGTCGAGGTTAAACTCCTGTCCGACAGGATACTGCATCCACGAGTTTGCCACCAGAATCCACCAGGCAGAGATGGTCGCGCCGAGGCCTGTGAGCCACGTCGAAGCCAGGTGGAATCCGCGTGAAACCTTCTTCCAGCCGAAGAACATCACGGCCACGAAGGTGCTCTCCATGAAGAACGCCACGATGCCTTCGATGGCCAGCGGAGCGCCAAATACGTCGCCGACGAGGAACGAATAGTTCGACCAGTTCGTTCCGAACTCGAACTCCAGGATGATACCCGTGGCAATGCCCATCGCGAAGTTAATTCCGAACAGCCGCTGCCAGAACTGCGCCGTGCGTTTCCAGAAGTCGCGCCCCGTGCGGTAGTAGATGGTCTCCATGATGCCCATGATGACGGCCAGACCGAGCGTCAGAGGCACGAACAGCCAGTGGTAGATGGCAGTGAGTGCAAACTGAGCCCGCGACCAATCGACCATGCTGCTGTCGATAGTGAAAAGTTCGTTTTCCATGTGTATTTATCTGTTTAATAGTTCGTTGCTCACGTAGTCGGCTTCCTGTCCCTCGGCATGTGTCTTCAGAAAATTCGGGAAGAAGAACACCTTCAGCACCACGAAGATGACGAACAACTTCACCAGTATGACCAGCCAGAGCGTACGTCCCAGCGTCATGCTGCGGAAACCGTCGTAGTAGAGGTCCCAGGCTCTATGCCAGAAACTGCGGTGCTTCATGGTTGTTTGTATTGCTTAACTGCTTTGCAAATGCATTTCTTCATCTGCTCCCAGGCGATTTCGGTGTGCATGACAGGCATTTCTTGCTTTTCGGCATCCTCAAAGTAGGTCGGGCTCATCAATGCGCGGAAAATGGAGAAATTTGGATACTTCTTTTCGTAAAAACCGAGGATTTCCTGCAGCGAATAATGTTGCAACAGGAAATACATATCGACAAAGTCCTTTCTTGAACCTCGACCTTGTATGGCATTGATTTTCATGGCGGCAATGTCCTTTGGCGATGCCATTCGGATGCCTTCTTCCACGATAGCATCGTCAATCCAATCGTAGTAGTCGTAGTTCACGACATCGACCTTGACACCGTCAAGATACAGCATCTTGATATTCGGTGACTCCTTGACAGGCGTGACCTCACCGATGTCCTGCAATTCATGGGCAAGATTGGCAAGCGAGCAGTCGATGTGCCCGAACAAGTCAATATCGTCAGAACTGCGATGGCCATACTGCAGAGCCAAAGATGTTCCGCCCACCAGCCGCGTCTCTTTCAAAGACGGCTTGTCCATCAATCCCTTTATGAGTTCCAAAGTGTGGGGAACAACTGTCTGAAGTGATAGCATCGGTAATCCTCCTTATTGGTATCAGAAATCGTGCACACAAAGGAAAGGCAGACGGGATCCAGCGAACGTACCCCCTTGCACACCTCCACGATGCGGCCCAATCCGTAGTAGCGGCGGATGAGGTGCCAGTCGTTGAGCGTGCCGTACTCCAGCACGCGCGGAATGAATTGGGTGGCGTGCTTGTCAAGGTCAGCCGTCTCGCGGTTCATGTCCCAAAAGATGACGTCCGACAGCCCGGCCATGCATTCTTCTTTCGTCATAGTACAACTGCTTTTCCGTTTTTCTTTGGCAAAAATAAGGAAATAATCCGTTGCTGCCAAATAAATAAGGAAAAAAGTGCTGTGCCGAATGCTGATTTATACTTCGGCGCAGAGGAGCAAAATTTGCACCGCAGTCGAAATAAATTTCGTCCGCAGTTGAAATTTTTTTCGTCCGCAGACGAAATTTATTTCATCCACAGACGAAATATATTTCATCCACAGTGCGGTTTTCGGACGAAACAAGGGCTGCACAGCAGGTTGTCATCTGTATCATTGCCAAAAAAATTCTCATTTTTTTTGCAGAAAAAAGTTTATTCCGTATCTTTGCATCGTCCTTCCGAGGGTTCTGCCCCGCATCGTCGGATGGCAGGACATAGCGAAAGGATGGAGAAGCGTCATTGCTTTTATCTTTTGCTCGGACGAAAACCGCCAATTTGAATCCTCGTAGCAAATGAAGATAAATGTCTAATTACGCTCTGCGACCTGTGTATATGTAGTACAGTGCACACTGTGCTGTTTATCCGTATACACGGCGTGGGGTACATTTTCATTTATTCGATATTTGCTAACGGTTACTTGGCGGTTACCGGTCCGACAATTGAATAAGTTGTTAGTTCCCACGCTTTTTCTGTGTCTCTAACTAAACTTAACCGCCGAATCGGGGAACAATAGGCATTGTTTTTTACAAATAAGATGAAGAATCTTTTAGTAATGGCAATCTCTATGACGATTGTCACAGCCTCATGGGCACAGACAAATTACAAAACATTCACTGTGGGTGGTGTCACTTTTAAAATGATCAAGGTCGAGGGCGGCACGTTCACGACGACGCCCATGGTGACGCTGTCGGACTACTACATTGGCCAGACAGAGGTGACTCAGGCATTGTGGAAGGCTGTTATGGGGACGACCCCTAGTCAGTTAACAACCATAAGACCGTCTTGGGACATAGGTGAGGGTGCCAACTATCCTATGTACGCCATCTCTTGGGAAGATTGTCAGGAGTTCGTCCGCAAGTTGAATGTCCAGACAGGCCAGCGTTTCCGCCTTCCGACGGAGTCTGAGTGGGAGTTTGCGGCAAAGGGCGGCAATCAGAGGCATGGCTATTTGTACAGTGGCTCGAACGACATCGATGCTGTCGCCTGGAAGAGTGGAAACAGTCGTAGCATGATGCATACTGTGGGCACGAAGATTGCCAACGAACTGGGGCTCTACGACATGAGCGGCAACGTGTGGGAATGGTGTCAGGACTGGTATGCTCCCTACAACTACAGCAGTAGTGCTAAGACCAACCCCACGGGGCCTGCGACCGGTACAGAACGCGTGAGGCGCGGGGGCAGCTGGAACAGCATCGATACTTTCTGTCGCGTGTCGAAGCGGGAGTCGAGTCAGCCGTCGGAACGTTTCCTGGATGTCGGCCTACGCCTTGCCCTTTAATTCTTCCTTAAAAGAAAAACAAGAGAAAGCAGCAGGTCGGATTGAAGGGAGGACATCAAGTCGCCACGATGAACCAGGGTGTCTTTTTTTTTCACGAAATACCAGCAAAGGCGTTCGAAAATATTCTGTTTTATATGCAATTATTTATATATCATTTTTTAATTTTTAATCAAAAAAGAGTGGAACTTCACAATTTCATTACACATCTATTGAAACCACTTCTAAATTTCATTACACATCTATTGAAACCACTTCTAAAAATGAATAATTTATGAAAAAGAATCTTTTAATGATGGCAATCCTAATGATGGTTGTAACAGCCTCATGGGCACAGACAAATGAGATGACATTCACGATCAATGGTGTCAGTTTCAAAATGATTAAAGTCGAGGGCGGCACGTTCACAATGGGTGCGACGAGCGAGCAGGATGAAATGCTTGTCTCCAAATACGATCCGCCCAAGACGCAACACGTGACGCTTTCCAGTTATTATATCGGCCAGACCGAAGTGACACAGGCATTGTGGCAGGCGGTGATGGGGAACAACCCATCGATTTTTAAAGCCAGCCTCTTGCCGGTAGAAAATGTTTCTTGGGACGAGTGCCAAGAGTTTATTCGTCGTTTGAACGCCCAGATCGGGGAACGTTTTCGTCTGCCTACGGAGGCGGAGTGGGAGTTTGCCGCTCGCGGCGGCAGGAAGAGCCTCCGCTACAAGTATAGCGGCAGCAACACGCTAGGTGAGGTAGCCTGGTACAAAGATGACGACCCATACACAGAAGACCGTCCCCACCCGGTAGGTACAAAGCGCGCCAACGAACTGGGTCTGTACGACATGAGCGGCAACGTGTGGGAATGGTGTCAGGATTGGTTCGGCAATTACAGCAGTAACAGCCAGGTCAACCCCACGGGTCCTGCCAGCGGCGCCACCCATGTGAGTCGCGGGGGCGGCTGGGGCGACTTGGCACAACGCTGCCGCGTGTCGCAACGCTTAAGAAGTTCATCATCGCCAGAAGCCCCCAGCTGGGATCGCGGGCTACGTCTTGCTCGTTAGTTCCATTCCTACCTCTTCAGAAGAAAAACGGCAGAATGTAGCAGGCTGGATTGAAGGGAGGATATCAAGCCGTCCCTATGATGCATGGTGTTTTTTTCCCGTCAAGAAATATCTGCGAAGGCGTTCGAAAACATTTTGTTTTATATGCAATTATTTATATATCATTTTTTAATTTTTAATCAAAAAAGAGTGGAACTTCACAATTTCATTACACATCTATTGAAACCACTTCTAATAGTGATGGCAATCTCAATGATGATTGTCACAGCCTCATGGGCACAGACAAATTACAAAACATTCACTGTGGGTGGTGTCACTTTTAAAATGATCAAGGTCGAGGGCGGCACGTTCACAATGGGTGCGACGAGAGAGCAGGGAAGCGATGTCGATAGTTGGGAAAAACCTGCCCACAGAGTGACACTCTCTAGTTACTATATCGGCCAAACCGAAGTGACTGAGGAACTGTGGCTGGCAGTTATGGGATATTACTCAAACTTCGATGGCAGCACCTTCCCGATATATGAGGTCACGTGGGTGGACTGTCAGAAGTTCATCCGCAGGTTAAATGACCTGACTGGCCAACTCTTCCGCCTGCCTACCGAGGCCGAGTGGGAGTTCGCCGCACGTGGTGGTACGAAGAGTCGTGGCTATAAGTTCAGCGGCAGCAATACTTTGGACGATGTTGCATGGTACTGGGGAAACAGCCGCAGAAAGCCCCATCCCGTAGGCACGAAGCGCGCCAACGAACTGGGTTTGTACGATATGAGCGGCAACGTGTGGGAATGGTGTCAGGATAACTACAAATCCTACAGCAGTAGTGCTCAAGTCAACCCCATAGGTCTCTATGATTGGGAAGATGAAGGACGTGTTAGACGCGGAGGCAGTTGGGTCAGGTCAGCAAATTACTGCCGCGTGTCGATACGAGGAAGCGAGAGGCAGTCGAATAAAAACCAAGAAATAGGTCTGCGGCTTGCCCTCTCAGAATAAGAAATGAAACGATTCCGATCAAAAGAAAGCGACTTTGCAACCAAACAAAACTTCCCTATAAATTCTAACAATTCAAACATGCAAAAGTTGAATTAACTTAACTTTCTCTATAAATTATAGACAGCGGGGTCTTGCAAAGCATGCAAAACCCCGCTGTCTGTTATGGTTATGTGTGGCTTACAGCCTGAACACGCCCAGAATCTTGTCCATCACCCAGTTGACGGTCGTCGCAGAGAGGTGGTCGCAGTCGCAGGTGGCGTGGCCCTGCAGGTGGCGGACGACGAGGTCGATGAGGGGCTGCTGCACATGGGGCGGATTGGGGATGCTGAATTCCTGATGACCGACCACGGTGTCGAGCGTGATGGGCTTGTAGTCGAAGACGGAGAAGGTGACGGTTCCGTTCTGGCCGACGATGGCGATGCGGTCGGTGCGGGCCGAGTCGTGCGCCACAAAACACCACGAGGCCGAGCCCGTGAGTCCGTTGTCGAAACGGAAACAGGCATTGATGGTGTCCTCCACGCGGTAGAGTCCGGCCATGTTGGCGCAGAACCCTTCGGCTTCGATGATGTTGGCGTCGAGGATGTGCTGGAGCAGGTCGATCTGGTGGGGAGCAAGGTCGTAGAAGTAGCCACCGCCGCCTGCGATGTCCGGCTGCAAGCGCCACGGAAGGTTCTTGCTGTTGTAGTCGAGTTCGCGGGGCGGCACGGAGAATCGTATCTGCACGGTGAGCAGCTTGCCCAGCACACCGCTCCCCACGATTTCCTTCACCCGTTGGAAGTAGGGCAGGTGGCGTCGATAGTAGGCCACGAAGCACGGCACGCCCGTGTTCTGGGCAATGCGGTTGATGCGCAGGCAGTCTTCATAGTTGGCAGCCATCGGTTTCTCGATATAGGCAGGCTTGCCGGCGTGCATGGCCATGAGGGCGAATGTGGCGTGCGACGAGGGTGGGGTGGCGATATAGACGGCGTTGACCTGTGGGTCGCTCACCAGCGACTGGGCATCGGTGTACCAACGACTGATGCCGTGCCGTTTGGCATACGACTCAGCCTTTTCGCGGTTGCGGCTCATCACGGCAACGACCTCCGAGCCTTCGACCAGCGCGAAGGCCGGTCCGCTCTTCTTCTCCGTCACCTCGCCACAGCCGATAAATCCCCAGCGGACGGTGTCAAGTGGTTTCATAAATTTTTGAATTTTGAATTTTAAAGTTTGAAAATGGTAAATTCAAACTTAAATATCCTTAAATCGTTGCAAAAATAGCGGTTTTTCAGTACTTTTGCAAAAATTTTTCACATTATGGATGAGAAGAGCACAGAAAAAGCTGTTTTGTATCGTTATCGCAGCATACAGAAATGTCTGTCGGAGGGTGTTAGTTTTCTGACCGACCACTTCCTGCAGTTCGTCCGCCTGACCTTGCCTGTGAGCATCCCCTTTGCCGTCGTCGTGGCGGCATTGATCTACCTGGCCTGCGACGTGACCATCGTAACCGACGGCACGTTGCTGATGGCTGTGGTGGGTGGTTTGACGGGGCTGACCGTCGCCCTCACGTCGGTCTATATCGCACTGATTTATCGTCTGTTGCAGTTGCAGGACGAGGGATGCGACATGAAGGGCCTGACCTTCCGCCGTCTGTATGGGAAACGGCTTTGGCCGATGGCACTCAAGGCGTTGGCTGTCAGTCTGCTGATTTCGCTGGCCACAACCCTGCTCTGTCTGGCGATGCAGCACATTCTGCGCTTGCCCGAAGACGACGTGCTGCTGACGACGGCGTCGAAGGTCGTCGGACTTGTGGTCATCGCGCTGGTGGCCATTGCCGTGCTGACGCCGGTCACGCTCTGCACGCCTGGTGCCTTGCTCGGCGAAGGACGCTTTTTCAGCAATGTCTGGACGGCCTACAAATGGGGCTGGCGACGCTGGGGCAAGGTTTTCTCCCTCAATTTGCTCGTCGGCATCATCGTGTGGGTTGTGAGCACGTTGCTCTTTGCGCCCGCCATTGTCGTGGGTCTGATGCAGCGCAATGCCACGATGAGCATCATGGGAGGCGATGCCGTTGACCTGCCGGCCTCGTTCGGATTCTGGGTGGCTGTGGTGTTCATTCTCTCCGCCTTCGTCTATACCTTATTATTATGGCTGCAACATGTTCCCTTGGCCTATCAGTATGCCACCGCCAAAGTCAGCGTCGATGAGGAGCAGAGCCAGAAGAAACCGATGATATAATTTGGATGTGAAGCGATTGACGTGAAGCGTGGAGCGTGACGTGTGAGGCGAAGACGACTGCCATCTCTTCACGACAGCGTAGCGTTCCCTTCACACCTCACGTCAGTCGCTTCACGCTTCACGTTCAACGAATGGATTATGCGTAAGAAGAAACCACTTCCTCTGTTAGAAAACATAGAAATCACTGCCGTTGCAGCCGAGGGTAAAGCGCTGGCAAGGGTGGACGACCGTGTGGTGTTTGTGCCCTTCGTGGTGCCAGGCGACGTATGCGACCTGCAGGTGACGCGCAAGAAGAACAGCTACATGGAGGCCACGGCCGTGCGCATCCACAAACGGAGCGAGCTGCGTGCCGAACCCTTTTGCCCGCACTTCGGCGTGTGTGGCGGTTGCAAGTGGCAATGCCTGAAATACGAAGAGCAGCTTCGTGCCAAGCAGCAGCAAGTGCAGGACGCCCTGCAGCGCATCGGCAAGGTCGAGCTGCCCGAGATTTCGCCCATCCTGGGCAGCAAGCACATACGGGAGTACCGCAACAAGCTGGAGTTCGGCTTTTCCAACCGCCGATGGCTCACCGACGAGGAGGTGAAGGCCAATCAGCAGTATGACGTGCGTGATGCCCTGGGTTTCCACATCACGGGGGCCTTCGACAAGATTCTCGACATCACCGAGTGTCACCTCATGGACGACGTGCAGAACCGCATTCGCAACGACATCCGCCAGTATGCCCTGCAGCATGGACTTTCGTTCTACGACCTGCGTCTCAACCAGGGTTTGCTGCGCTCGCTCATGGTTCGCAATTCTAACACCGGCGAACTGATGCTCCTCGTCCAGTTCCGTATCGAAACGCCGGAAGAACAGCAGCAGGCGATGGCGCTCATGCAGCACCTGGCCGACACGTTCCCTGAAATCACCTCGCTCCTCTACGTCGATAACCACAAGTGCAATGACACGTTCGGCGACCAGGAAGTGGTGGTGTTTAAGGGTACGGAACATATATATGAGGAAATGGATGCAGGCGATGGCTCTCTCCCCCTTCCGGGGGGAGACGGAGGGGATGGGGGTGAAAAATCTCTCCCCCTTCCGGGGGGAGACGGAGGGGGGCTCTTGCGCTTCAAGGTCGGTCCCAAGTCGTTCTACCAGACCAACACCGAGCAGGCCTACGAGCTCTACCGCGTGGCGCGCGAGTTTGCAGGACTCACGGGCAACGAACTGGTCTATGACCTCTACACCGGCACCGGCACCATTGCCAACTTCGTGGCGCGGCAGGCACGCCAGGTCGTCGGCATCGAGTATGTGCCCGAAGCCATCGAGGACGCCAAGGTGAACTCTCAACTCAATCATATCGAGAACACGCTGTTCTACGCCGGCGACATGAAGGACATCCTCACGCAGGAGTTCATCGACCGCCACGGCCGTCCCGACGTCATAATCACCGACCCGCCGCGCGCCGGAATGCACGCCGACGTGATCGAAACCATCAAGCAGGCTGCGCCGCGCCGCATCGTCTATGTCTCGTGCAACCCTGCCACGCAGGCCCGCGACCTCCAGCTCCTTGATGCCGACTACCGCGTCGCCCGTGTCCAGCCCGTCGATATGTTCCCCCACACCCAGCACGTCGAAAATGTCGTGTTGCTCGAAAAACGTCAGATTCAATGAGACACAACAACCAGGCGTCGCAGGAATACTACAACCGAAAGCTCGCCAATCACTACAAGGACTATGCCGTGAAGGAAGCCGGCGAACTGCTCGACTTCCTCATGTCGGCCGTGACCAGCGGCAACCGCACCCGCGCCAAGCAGCTGCTTGCGCAGAAGATGGTCTATGTCGATAAGGTCATCACCACCCAGTACAACGAACCCCTGCGCCCCGGACAGCTCGTCCAGATTGCCAGCCGTGGCAACCTGCACGCCCTGCATAGCAAGTTTGTCCGCATCGTCTATGAAGATGCCTTCCTGCTGGTCGTCGATAAGGCCCCGGGCATCCTCACCAATGCACCGCTCGATGGCCGCGAAAACTCCATCAAGCGCATCCTCGACGAATACCTGCGCCGCGGAAAGCGTCCCGTCACCTCGCACACCGTCCACCGTCTCGACCGCTACACCTCGGGACTGATGCTCTTTGCCAAGCGGCGCGATGTGCAGGAAGCGTTCATCAACGACTGGCAGGACCTCATCCTCGACCGCCGCTACCAGGCCGTCGTCGAGGGCCGCATGGAGCGCGACAGCGGCACCGTCCGCTCGTGGCTCTACGACGACAAGCGCTTCATGACCCACTCCTCGCCCGTCGAGACCGAGGGCAGCCGACTCGCCATCACCCACTTCCGCACCCTTCAGTGCGCCGACGACTGTTCGCTGGTTGAGTTTCGTCTGGAGACAGGCCGAAAGAACCAGATCCGTGTGCACATGCAGGACATCGGCCATCCCGTGGTCGGCGACCTCAAGTACGGCGCACAGACCGACCCCGTCGGCCGAGTCTGCCTCCATGCCTGCCGCATCGCCTTCGTCCATCCCATCACTCAGGAGCAGTTGCAGTTCGACTCGCCCATCCCGGAAGTATTTCGCGGACTTTTGTAAATATTGCTTCGTATGAGAACCAATATTCTTATGGAGTAAATGTAAAACAAATATTCGTGTTGTTGTAAATTGATTGTTGGTTAAAATGTTGTTGTACATTATAATTGTCATTATTTTGGTGGTTGCTATTTTTTCTTTGTTTGTGGCAAAGAGAATAATGTATAACAAGCAATCATCCTTGTTGGATGATAAAATAATTAATTTACCCGTCTATCATAGTGTTCCTAATTTAAATAATCAAACTCTATCTCGATTAGAAGTCATTTTAGAATATAAATTTTCCAACCATATTATTACAGGGACGGAAAAAAAGTCTTTTTCGCAACAATTTTCTTCAATATATGATGAAGCCTGTACTTTGAGAAAGAAACAGGCTTTTTTCAGAATAAAACCCTCTGCTCTTCTTCTAAGATTGATTAACGATGTTAGTTCAATTAATAACTTGGTAAATGGTCATAATGAAAGAGTAATTCGTGAAAGACTTGAAAACAATAGAGAGTTTTTTGATCATTGTTTATCATATCCACTTGACGAACAACAACGACGGTCAATTGTTTCTGAAGAGAATAATTGTTTAGTTGTAAGTAGTGCAGGCTGTGGAAAGACGTCTTCTATAGTTGGAAAAGTTAAATATTTAATAGAGCGTCAGGGGGTTAATCCTAAACGGATTCTATTGATAAGTTATACCAATAAGGCTGCTGCAGAATTGACGGAAAGATTGGGCGTGTCTGGATTGAGAGGTTATACCTTTCATAAATTAGCGCTCGAGCTGATAGGTCAAGTGACAGGGAAAAAACCAAGTATTTGTGATAATACTGATGCTTTATTTATAAGGATTTTTCACCAACTTTTAGCGGATAACCTTTTTCAAAAGGCTATCGTTGAATATTTTATAGACTATCAGGTTCAGCAAGAAGAGTGGGAAAAGTTTAAACAAAATAGACGTAATTATCTATCTGAACAAAAATCGACTCGTATTAAAGCCTTGCTTCCCGATATGGATGGGAATGATATTTTTGTAAAAAGTCATCAAGAACAAACCATTTGTTTTGTATTAGCATCATTAGGTGTGAAATTTAGATATGAAGAACCTTACGAGTATCAAGTTGCAGATGAAATGCATTCTCAATATAAACCAGACTTTTCTATCTATTACGATAAGAATGGTAAACAAAGACGTATCTATTTGGAGCATTTTGGTGTTGACGAACATGGTATGGTGCCAAGTTGGTTTGCGAAGGATAAGGGTATTACCTATGAGGAGGCCAACAAAAAATATGGTGATGGAATTACATGGAAAAGAAGAGTTCATCAAAAATATGATACTACACTCATAGAAACATCTAGTGCAGATTTCCATTATTCAATTATTAGAGAAAAATTGCGTTCTATGTTGATAAAGGTGGGAGTGCCAATAGAAAACCATACCGATGAAGAACTTTACAATATGGTATTACCCAAGGATAGTGACAAAGAGAAGGCTTTTATACGATTGGTGGTAACCTTTATTACTTTGCTAAAATCGAGTTGCAAAAGTATTGATGATGTTTTAATGCGTGTGAATGACGAACGGAGTAGTTTTATTATACAAAGCATTTTTAGGCCTGTATATGAAAAGTATGTTGAAACGTTGAAACACATGGGGCAGATTGATTTTATAGATGCTATCTTGTGTGCGACTCAACTTGTTAATTCTTCAAGCCCAATTTCCTATGATTATATCATTGTTGACGAATTTCAAGATATTTCTATTGACCGTTACCTTTTTTTGAAAGCCTTACGTGATAGTAATCCACCGGCTAAAATCTATTGCGTTGGTGATGACTGGCAGTCCATATATCGATTCTCTGGAAGTGATATGGCTTTATTTAATCAATTTGCAGATTATTTTGGCCCAACAGAAATTAATAAAATTGAAACGACGTATAGATTTGGAGAGCCTCTTGTGACTCAGTCTTCTCAATTTATTCAGAAAAATAAGGCACAGATAAGTAAAAAGATTCATCCCTTCAATCCAGACATAAACACCGAACTTTGTTTCTTTGCTTATGAGCGAAGTCGCTATTGTGAATTCATTGCTCAGTTGGTGGCTGACATACCTTCAAATAAGTCAATTTTCTTATTGGGACGTTATTCGTTTGATGATTACTATCTGTCTTTTACTTTTAAGAGCATCAAGGAAAATGGCAAGTTCTATTATGTGATAGGCAATAGAAAAATCGAATTTTTAACTGTGCACAAGTCAAAGGGATTGGAAGCCGATTATGTGATTCTTTTACAATGTAACAAAGATACGTACGGTTTTCCATCCATGGTAAATGACGATCCTGTGCTTGATAATGTATTGACGAAAAGCGACCTATACCCATATGGAGAAGAGCGAAGATTATTTTATGTCGCTATCACACGGGCAAAAATTAAAACGATCGTGTTATATGACCAACGTTTCCCGTCTCTTTTTGTCCAAGAATTCTTATACCCCGAGAAAGTGGATGAGGAAAGTTATGTTAAGCACCCAAATGCAAATAAAAGATGGACGCGTGCTGAAGACAATTATTTAATGACACTTCATGGGCAAGGCAAGAGTATTAGGTATATTGCAGGAAAAATGGGGCGAAGTCAAACGTCAATAGTAATGAGGCTTGGAAAATTAGGTGTTTAATTGATTTTTATTGGAACTAAGATTTATTCTGCTATTCTCTTTTCTTTTCAGAAGATTATTTGTAACTTTGTAGCGGAAAAAGATAATTCCCTATTCACATTTCTTCTCAATGAGTGACACAAGACCGTTTAAGGTGTTTTCAGGCACGAAGTCGCGGTATCTCGCCGAGCGCATTTGCCAGCAGCTCGGATGCCCGTTGGGCAACATGATCATCACGCACTTCGCCGACGGCGAGTTTGCTGTCAGTTTTGAGGAATCCATCCGTGGCAACGATGTCTTCCTCGTTCAGTCAACCTTCCCCAACAGCGACAACCTCATGGAACTGCTGCTCATGATCGACGCAGCCAAACGTGCATCGGCACGCAGCATCGTTGCTGTGTGCCCTTATTTTGGCTGGGCGCGTCAGGACCGCAAGGACAAGCCGCGCGTAAGCATCGGTGCCAAGCTCGTGGCCGACATGCTCGGCGTGGCAGGCATCAACCGTCTGATCACGATGGACCTGCACGCCGACCAGATTCAGGGCTTCTTCGATGTGCCCGTCGATCACCTCTACGGTTCGCTCGTGCTCATCGACTACATCCGCCAGCTGCAGCTCCCCGACCTTGTCATCGCCACCCCCGACGTCGGCGGTTCCAAGCGTGCTGCCCTCTACTCCAAGCGTCTCGGTGTGCCCCTCGTGCTATGCAACAAGGTGCGTGAGCGCGCCAACGTGGTCAGCAGCATACAGATCATTGGCGACGTCGCCGGCAAGAACGTCGTGCTCGTCGATGACATCGTCGATACGGCAGGCACGATGGTCAAGGCTGCCGACGAGATGATGAAGGCAGGCGCCAAGAGTGTGCGTGCCGTGGCGAGCCACTGCGTGATGAGCGATCCGGCGAGCGACCGTGTGCAGCAGTCGTCGCTCGAGGAAATCGTCTTCACCGACTCCATCCCCTATTCGCTGAAGTGCGCCAAGGTGAAGCAACTCTCGGTGGCCGAGATGTTCGCCCGTGCCATCCGCTGTGTCGAGTCGAACAACAGCGTGAGCGAGGCTTTCAACTTCTGATCCTGCGATTGCAACTGCGCCGCTGCGCCCCTAAAACCCGCTGGCGGCGCGGAAGGCGGTCGGCGAGTGTGCGGACTGAACTCAAAATATCATTGATATTTTCAAGAATATCAATGGAATTTGTACAAATCTCAGTGGAATTTGTACGGATATCAATGATATTTTGAGTTTATTCCGCACACTCGTTCTGTTTCGTCCGCATCGCGACCGAGAAAACAGTGCGCCGTCAGGACCTTTTTCTGCCCTCTGAAAAGCAAAAACCCCTGCAAGCGTCGTGCCTGCAGGGGCTTTTGGTATCTGCTCCCCTCCCTACGAGGGAGGGGCAGTGGGTGGGTCCGGAGGGATGGATGCGGCTTTTTCTATTTCTGCTGCCACAGGTGAACGTCGCTGAAGCTGACGCTGCCCTCGGCATCGCTGTACGTCGTCTGGTAGATGCCGGCACGCACGGGTCCCGAGCCGAGCAGGCGCGAGAAGTCGGTGTCGGGCACCTGCTGCTCCGTCCATGTGCGGCCGTCGGGGCTGGTGCGGAAGGTCAGCGTGTTGCCGCGGCGCTGAATCTGCATCCACGGGTCGAAGCGGTAGCCCTTCTGGTTCTGATACTGCGGACGTCCGCGGCGACTCACGACGGTGACCATGTTGCCGCAGTTGTAGAGGGGGAAGGCGCCGAGCTGGACGACCTGCTGGGTCTGGCCGTCGGCCGAGGGCACTTGGATGAGGATGCCGCCCTCGTTGTAGCCTGGCACGTTGTGCGTGCGCAGTCCCGTCATGTCCGTCACCCGGCACTCCAGGACGAAGTCGCCCGCGACTTCGACCGTCTGCATCGGCACAGCCTTGTCAACGACGTACTGTAGGTTGCTGCCGCTCGACGACAATTCGAACTCATGCTGCTGGAACAGGTCGCGGAACTTATTACTTTTCACTTTTACCTTTTCGCTTCTCACGGGCAGCTCCTGGCCGTAGATGTCGCGCATCTTGACGAACACCTTGTCGCCGGCTGCGCCCAGCGTGGCTCGGGCCACGCCGATGCCCTCGCCAGAAGCGTTGACCACGGGTGCGCCGTCGAGGCAGGTGGAGTCGGTGCCGCAGGCAAACTGATAGTCAATCAGGCCGTTGGTCGTTGCCTCGGCCTCCGTCATCGTGACTTCGATGAGCGACGGCGAGAGTGCGGTGACGCTGAGGCCGAACTGGGCATCTTTGCGTCCGCCACCGATGCCCACGCCCTTGGCGAGCGGCTGTGCCGTGCGGTGGAGCTCTCCTTCCTTAGTGAGTATCTGGGCCTCTGTCAGGGCGTAGTCGTAGATGTGGAGCGAGTGGAGGTAGCCCGTGAAGGGATTGGAACCGTGGGCCGACTGTCCGACCGTCATCCGTCCTTCGGGCCGCAGCATGAGGAAAATGTTCTTCTCGCTCACCAACTGCCCGTCGCAATAGACGCGCTCGAGGAATCCGTCGAAGCTGACGACCCACTGCTGCCACACGCCTGGCTTGACGGCGTTGCGGGCTCCGGCATTCTCCATCGAGGCGTTGTGGGCGACGATGCCCTCCGTGGGCGACAGTCCGCTGCGCAGCTCGACGGTGGCAAGGTCGGCTGGGCTGCTGTTCAGTTGGCAGATGGTTTCCATGCCGTCGATGTCGGGATTGAGCACCCACGCGGCAATGGTGTAGGGCGAGTTATAGACAATCTGCGGTGCGTCGAACTCCATGCGTTCCTTGCCGGTGAAGCGGAAAGCCATGACGCCGTCCTTCGGCACGACAAGTACGCCCTGCACGCGGTCGCCCACCTTGCGGCCTTCGGCACTGATGCCCGTCATCCAGCCATTGGCATGGCGCTCGGCATGGGTGGGCTGCTCGACGTCCTTCTTGTGAATCCACGGATAGCCACGCACGAGTGCAGCCTCGTCGATCTGCGGATTGGGCAGCAGTGCCTCGGGGTCGTTGCGCTTCGTGGCGTTGAACACCTTCACGTTCCAGATGGCGGGGAAGTGGCCTGCCTTCTGTGTGTCGGTGATGGTGATGCGCACGTAGCGGGCTTTGGCGTCGTGCTTGTCGATCATCGGCGAGCCCTGCTGCGTGTTCTGCCGACGGTCGGCGAACATCGTCCAGGTCTGCCCGTCGAGGCTTGTCTCGATGTAGTATTGGTAGAAGAAGGTGACATACTCAAATTGGGTCCACACCTGATTGAACTTCATCGCTTTTCCGAGGTCGATCTGCAGCCATTCGTGCGGGTCGTCGGTGCCCGTCTTTCGGCACGAGGCTGCCCGCCAGAGCGTTCCGTTGTTGTCATCGACGGCATATTCCTCCTTGAACCAGTCGGAATAGGTCGAAGAAGCAGTCACCTTTGCCCCGAACGCCAGGTTCTTAGGCGTACTTTGTACTTTGTACTTCGTACTTAATCCATCCACGATTGATTGGTGTGTCGGCACGATGGGTTTGATGTTTCCCTCGCTGTCGAACTCCATGCGGTCGATGCAGATCTGGCGGTGGAAGCCGTGGATGGCGTGGGGATTGTTGTGACGATGATAGACGATGTAGTACTGACCATCGACCTCGAGCACGCTGTGGTGGCCTGGGCCGTGGATGGTGCCGTCGGCATTGGTCTTGAGGATGCAGCCACGGTAGGTGTAGGGTCCCATCGGACCCTCGGTCGAGGTGGCATACTGCACGCGGTAGGTGTCGTCGTGGCACGAGCCGCTCGAATAGGTGAAATAGTACACTCCGTTGCGCTTGAAGACGTAGGGAGCCTCGAAGAAGTCGGTGATCTCGGTGTTGAGAATCAGTTTCTTGTCGGTGAACGACTTGCCGTCGTCAGCCAGTCGGGCCACGCCGCAGCCGAAGCCCTTGTAGATGCCCCAGGTGCCGAAGTAGAGGTATTCAGCGCCGTCGTCGTCGCGGAAGAGGGCTGGGTCGAGCGTGATGGCGTTGTGGACAAAGCGGTCGGGCACCAGCACGGCTTCGGGCGAACCGAGGCGGTTCACCCACGGTCCGACGGGGCTTTGGCTTTCACCCACATAGACTTGGCAGGGTGTGCAATAGTAGTAGCGGAACGAGCCGTCGGGCTGCTGCACTACATCGGGTGCCCACACGACCTCGGTGGTCGGCCAGTTGAGCAACACGTTGCGCCAGTTGCGGAAGTCCTTCGACACCCACACCTGTGGTGGCCCGTAGCCGTTGCCCGTGCCGTCGGTCGTGGCATATATATAATAGGTGTCGCCGAACTTGCGGATGGTGGGGTCGGCAAAGTAGCCTGGGAGGATGGGATTGCCGGCGCCAGGGGTGTTCCACTCGACGTCAGGCTCTGTGGATGTGGGCTGTGCCTGTGTCGTCGCTGCCGTCATGGCGAGCAGCAGACCGAGAACAAATTGCTTCATGCTGTGGTGTTATTGAGTTGTCTGTGCAAAGTTAATAAATCGTTGTCATTCCGCAAAATAAACACGGCCGTGATTTGTATAAAAATCTATATGCACAGACTTTTTATCTTAAGTGCTATATATTTCAGTGCGTGATTCATTTTTCACACGTCTCTTCACGGTGAAAGCCCATGCGACACTGGCTTGTATGATTTTTTTATGATTATCCGCAATCGTACCACCAATCCTTTGAATACCACGCAGAGACGCAGAGTGCGCAGAGATGTTTTCTGCCAACTTATTGTTTTGCG
>ONOG01000026.1 GCA_900319385.1 uncultured Prevotellaceae bacterium
AGAGGGGGCTTACTTTTCTGAAAATAAAAACGCAACGCCTGTTTAAGGGCATTGCGGAAGATAATTTTTTGCTCATTTGAGTTTTAGCGGACAGTAATAGTTTTTTTTCGTTTTTTTTCGCTGTTCGAAAACCTATTTCCTCCAAATTTCTCCCACAAAATAGGGGGTCGGAACTGTTAAAATCCTTGGTTTTTTAACATACCTGACGTGAGCACGGCCATCATCGAGCGAGCGCCTGGCTGCATCCATGCTGCAACCAGGCGCTCGGGAGCGCGGACATCCGCGCTCCCAGTAGAGGTTGGATTTCATCCTTCGTTTTCTCGCCATGACAAAGTTCAAACAAGTTTGACTTTGCTCATTTGGCTGAACGAAAACGTTCGATTAACATCAGACGTTTTCTCGCCATGACAAAGTTCAAACAAGTTTGACTTTGCTCATTTGGCTGAACGAAAACGTTCGATTAACATCCTTCGTTTTCTCGCCATGACAAAGTTCAAACAAGTTTGACTTTGTTCATTTGGCTGAACGAAAACGTTCGATTAACATCAGATGTTTTCTCGCCATGACAAAGTACAAACAAGTTTGACTTTGCTCATTTGGCTGAACGAAAACGCTCTATTCCTGCACGTACACCTTCTGCACGCGGGGCGAGATGCTGGTAAAGACTTCATAGGGGATGGTGCCGATGGCATCGCTGAGGACGGTGACGGGAAGGTCGGGACCGAAGATGGTGACGAGGTCACCCTCGGCGACGTCGGGGATGTCGGTCACGTCGATCATGCAGACGTCCATGCAGATGTTGCCGACGTAGGGTGCCGGATGCCCGTGCACGAGGCAGTAACACTGACGGTTGCCAAGACGACGGTTCAGGCCGTCGGCATAGCCGATGGGGATGGCGGCAATGCGCGAGGGACGATAGAGGGTCGTACGGCGGCTGTAGCCGATGGTGTCGCCCTGTGGCACGTCGCGCACTTGCAGGATGGTGGTGCGGAGCGTGGCGACGGTGTTGATCACGCTGTTGGTGCGTGGGTTGATGCCGTAGAGCCCGAGTCCCAGGCGCACCATGTCGAGGTGGTATTGCGGGAAGTGCTCGATGCCTGCCGAGTTGCAGATGTGGCGCAGGATGCGATGGCTGTAGGCGGCTTGGAGTTGGCGCGAGGCGCGGTCGAAGAGTTGGAACTGCTGGTGGGAGAAGTCGTCGAACCGGTCGTCGTCGCTGCCGACGAAGTGGCTGAACACGCTGCGGGGCAGGAGGGCGGTCTGGCGGCTGAGACGCTCGATGAGGCGCGGCATGTCGGTCTGCGGATTGAAGCCCAGGCGGTGCATGCCGGTGTCGAGCTTGATGTGGACGGGGAAGCCGGTGATGCCTTCGCGCTCGGCGGCGTGGATGAGGGCTTCGAGCAGGTCGAAGTTATAGACTTCGGGCTCGAGACGATGGTCGAACAGGGCGTGGAAGGAGGTCATCTCGGGATTCATCACCATGATGCGGGTGGTGATGCCTGCCTGACGCAGCGTCACACCCTCGTCGGCCACAGCCACGGCAAGGTAATCGACGCCGTGCTCTTGCAGTGTCTTCGAGGCTTCGATGGCTCCGATGCCGTAGGCGTCGGCCTTGACCATGCAGACCATCTTGACTTCGGGCCGCTTGAAGTGGCGGTAGTAGTTGAGGTTGTCAACGAGGGCGTTGAGGTTGACCTCGAGAATGGTCTGGTGCACCTTCAGCGTGAGTGCGTCGCTGAGCAGGTCGAACTGGAAACGACGTGCGCCCTTGATGAGGATGAAGGCGTCGTGGAGTTCGGCGAACAGACGGCTGTGAAGCAGTTCGTCGGTCGAGCGGAAGAAGTGGCTCGGCATGGGGAAGTAGGCTGCACACTGCACAATCTCGTCGCCGACGCCGATGACCTGTTGGATGCCACGCCGCGCAGCCATCTGTGCCACACGGCTATAGAGCGAACGCGGCGACTCTCCGCTCTGGAGGATGTCGCTGAGGATGAGGGTGCGGGTCTTTCCCTCGACGTCGGGTCGCCGCGACATGAAGTCGAGGGCGATGTCGAGCGAGTGGACGTCGCTGTTATAGCTGTCGTTGATGAGGGTGCAGCCGTTGCGCCCTTCCTTCACCTCGAGTCGCATGGCTACGGGTTCGAGCTGCTCCATGCGCTGGCAGAGGGTGGAGAGTTGAACGTTGAACGTCGAACGTTGAGTGTTCAACATACGGGCTGCCTCGGTCAGTGCCAGGCAGGTAGTGAAGCAGGTGAGAGAGTTCTCGATGGCTGCATCGTCGATGAAGGGAATGGTGTACTGACCGAGTTGTCCACGATACTCAAAGCGGATGGTGGCGCGTGTGTTCTCCTTTTCTATCTCACGCACGCGGAAATCATCGACCTTCCGATCGACGACGGTGGTCTGTGCTCCCTCGAGCAGCAGGCGTTTCTCGGCTTCCTTCTGCTCCATCGACGCGAAGTTCTCCTGATGTGCCTGCCCGATGTTGGTGATGACGGCGGTGGTGGGACATATCATCTGAGCCAGCGTCGCCATCTCGCCAGGCTGCGAGATGCCTGCCTCGATGATGGCGAGGTCGGTGTGGGCGTCGATAAGCCAGAGGGAGAGGGGGACGCCGATCTGCGAATTGTAGCTACGCGGGGAACGGACGACGTTCATGTCGGGCGAAAGCAGCTGATAGAGCCATTCCTTGACGGTGGTCTTGCCATTGGAACCCGTGATGGCAACGACGGGAATGTGGAAACGGCTGCGATGATGGGCGCAGAGGGTCTGCAGGGCCTGCAAGGTGTCGGGAACAACGAGGAAGACTGCATCGTCGGACATCGGCTCTTCGGGCTTTTGTGCGACGACAAAGCAGCGAACACCCTGCTGCCGGAGCTCGTTGATGTAGCGGTGACCGTCGTTGCGGGGGGTCACGAGTGCGAAAAAGAGAGTTTGCTCGGGGAAGGAGAGCGAGCGGGAATCGGTGAGCAGGAGGCTCACCGTAGCCGTCGGGTCGCCGTAGGTCGTGGCGCCGATGATGGTGGCTATTTCCTGAATTGTGTATTGCATAGTTCTATTTCCTCTGCGAACGAGAGGTAGGGATGGAGTTGTTGAAGTTGCTGTATGCGGGCGAGGGTCTTTTCGACAAACTGCTGATGCTGCGGACTCTCAGGGTGGAAGGGACGATGGTGGACGGCACGGTGGATGTCGCGACACTGTGCTGCCAGCGCCTGTGTGTCGGACGTCATGTAGCTGTCGGCAAAGCGTTCGTAGATGTAGTCGATGGCCTGCGTGGAGGGGTGCACCATGTCGTCGGCATAGAAGCGGTAGTCGCGCAGTTCGTCGAGCATGATTTCGTAGGCAGGAAAATAGTCGGCATCGCGCAGGGCATCGACGGCAATCAGCAGCTCGGCCTTGGAGAGCTGGTTCTGGTGAAGTCCGTCGCGGCGGTGACGGATGGGCGAGACGGTGAAGACGACGTGCAACTCAGGATTGACGGCGTGGAGCAGTTGGAGGGCCTGGGCCCACATGTCGGCTATATCGACGGCGGCAAGGCGCTGGCGCAGGAACAGACTGTCGGCCTGCTTATGGCAGTTGGCCACCAGCATTCCGCTGTCCTTCAGCCGATAGACGTAGGCAGAGCCGAAGGTGACGATGAGCCATCGGGCCGAGCGCAGACGCTGAGCCGTCGTGTGCAGGGCGTGGTTCACGCGGTCGATGAGCATGTCGCGACGCTCGGCCGAGAACGTCGAGTGGTGCATCCAACTGTGCCAGCCGTCCTCACATTCCACGATTTCGGGCGACGCAGCGTCGTATTCCCTTTCGCTCAGACAGCGCAGCAGGTGGGCGCAGATGGAGGCAGGATTATAAAGTGTGCCGAAAGGATTGACCACGACATCGAACTGGTCGCGCCGAAGGCGTTCACCCACTTCGTCGGCAAAGCACGAGCCGAGCATCAGCAGTGTGTCGCCGTGCCGAATCTTTTCCGCGCTTTGCGGGATGTCGATGCGTGTTGTGAGTTCCATACTTTTTAATTAAAAAACTAAAAATTAAAAAGTTGCTTGAACATTTCCCAGATAACGATGCCGGCAGTGGTGGAGACGTTGAGCGAATGCTTCGTGCCGAACTGAGGCAGTTCGAGGCAGGCGTCGCAGGCATCAACCACCTGCTGCTGCACCCCCTTCACCTCGTTGCCCAGGACGACAGCGTACTTTTCCGCTCCATTTTTCACTTTTAACTCTTCACTTTTCACTTTCAACTCGCGCAAGTCGATGCTACCTTCTGCCTGTTCGACAGCCAGCACGGTGTAGCCCTCGTCCTGGAGCTGACGAACGGCCTGGAGGGTGTCGGCGCAGTGCGTCCACTCGACGCTATCCTCGGCTCCGAGCGCTGTCTTGTGGATCTCGACATGAGGCGGGCAGGCGGTGATGCCACAGAGCACGATGCGCTCCACGCGATAGGCGTCGGCCGTACGGAACACGCTGCCCACGTTGTACATCGACCGTACATTGTCGAGCACCACGACGAGCGGCATCTTCTCGCTGCGCTTAAATTCGTCGAGCGTCAGCCGTCCCATTTCCGTCACCTTGAGCTTACGTCCCATGCGTCAGCTATTTTAATTTTTAATTTTTAATTTTTAATTTTTCACTTTTCACTTTTCACTTTTCCCTTTTAATTTCCACGCACGTACCATGCACCACACGCCCGCCACCACAAAGGGAATGCTGAGCAACTGACCCATGTCGAGCGGCAGCGAACCGTCGTCGGCACCGCCCTGCACTTCCTTCAGGAACTCGATGAAGAAGCGGAAAGTGAAGATGGCGGCAAGGCAGAAACCGAAGTAGAACCCGCTGCCCACGTGACGATGCTTCCTATATATGTATAGGGTGACGAGGAAAATGACGACGTAGGCCAGCGCTTCGTAGAGCTGAGAGGGATGGCGTGGCACCAGCTGACCGCCGACCATGGCATCCTGCGTATGGAAGAGGAACGCCCAGGGCACGTCGGTCTGACTGCCAATGATTTCGCTGTTCATCAGGTTGCCCAGACGGATGAAGGCAGCAGGCATGGCAGCCGTCACGCCGAAGATGTCGAGCACCTGCATCGTGGGTAGTTTCGTGCGACGAAGGTAGAGCACGATGGCGAGAAACAATCCCAGCGTTCCACCGTGCGAGGCCAGGCCAGCATAGCCGGTGTAGTGCCATTGAGAGGGATAGACGTCGTACTTGATAGGCAGAAACATTTCCCAAAAACCTTTGGCGCTGCCCAGGAAATAGTCGGGTTCGTAGAACAGGCAATGGCCGAGGCGTGCACCGATGATGATGCCGAAGAAACAGTAGAAAAGCAGTGGGTCGAACTTCCCCGTAGGCTGTAACTTCCCATGTTTGTCGGGGGCTGGGTCGATCTGTTCCTGGCGGTACATCCATCGCACGAAGAGGAAGCCCGACAGGAAGGCCATCACCCAGCACAGGGCATACCAACGCACTGTCAACGGTCCCAACGTGAAGGCTTCGATCGAGGGGTTCCAGTCGATGAAGAGAGGAAGGACTCTCCCCCCGCCCCTCCCTGTGAGGGAGGGGAGTAGAATGTTTACAAATTCAGACGGAAACATATATTGTTGTTAAATTGCCATGACGTATAGGAAAAGTAACTACTCCCCTCCCTCACAGGGAGGGGCGGGGGGAGAGTCCCCCTTTTACACATTGAACCTGAAGTGCATGATGTCGCCGTCCTGCACCACATAGTCCTTGCCTTCGACACCCATCTTGCCAGCCTCGCGCACGGCAGCCTCACTGCCATACTTGATGTAGTCCTCATACTTGATGACTTCGGCACGGATGAAGCCTTTCTCGAAGTCGGTGTGGATGACGCCGGCACACTGTGGAGCCTTCCAGCCGCGCTTGTAGGTCCAGGCTTTCACCTCCATCGGACCGGCAGTGATGAACGTCTCGAGGTTGAGCAGGCTGTAGATAGCCTTGATCAGACGGTCGCAGCCACTCTCCTTCAGGCCCATGTCCTCGAGGAACATTTGTTTCTCCTCGTACGATTCGAGTTCGGCAATGTCGGCCTCGGTCTGTGCCGAGATAATCATCAGCTGGGCTTCCTCGTCCCTGATGGCTTCGCGCACCTCATCGACATAGTGGTTACCGGCGGCTGCCGATGCGTCGTCGACGTTGCAGACATAGAGCACGGGCTTGGTGGTGAGCAGGAACATCTGCTTGCTCACACTGACCTCCTCGTCGTTCTCGAGTTCTACGGTGCGAGCGCTGCGGCCCTGTTCGAGGGCTTCCTTATAGCGCAGCAGCAGGGCGAGTTCGACCTTTGCCATCTTGTCACCGCCCACGTTGGCTTGCTTTTCGACGCGCTTGATGCGGTTCTCGACCGTCTCCAGGTCCTTGAGCTGGAGTTCGGTGTCGATGATTTCCTTGTCGCGGACGGGATTGACGGAGCCATCCACGTGGACAATGTTTCCGTTGTCGAAGCAGCGGAGCACGTGGATGATGGCGTCACATTCGCGGATGTTGCCGAGAAACTGGTTGCCCAGTCCTTCGCCCTGACTTGCACCCTTGACAAGTCCGGCGATATCGACGATGTCGCACACAGCGGGGACGATGCGTCCAGGATGCACCAGTTCGGCGAGTTTAGTCAGTCGTTCGTCGGGGACAGACACCTGTCCCATCTGTGCGTCGATGGTACAGAAAGGGAAGTTTGCTGCCTGAGCCTTGGCGCTCGACAGACAGTTGAAGAGTGTGGATTTACCCACATTGGGAAGGCCCACGATGCCTGCTTTCAATGCCATATTTTAATTTTTAATTTTTTAGTTGACAAGTTACGAGTTAACGAGTTAACAAGTTGTTACTTTCCACTTTTAATTTTTAATTTTCCACTTTTCACTTTTCACTTTTCGCTTTTCGCTTTTCACTTCCCACTCCGGTACCCCTCAGCCCACTCTTTCGACACACTGTTCTGCAGGGTTTGGCAGACTTCGCAGGCGAGGTCGATGCCGTGGCCTACGATGCGCTGCCACTGCTCCTTCGTCAGCGTGGCGAGGTCGGAGCGCCGGATGCCGTAGCGGCAGAGTCCGTAGATGATGCCGGCATTGAAGTTGTCGCCGGCACCGATGGTGCTGACGGTCTCGATGTGCTCCACTTCGTACGACTGCTGCACGCTGGGCGTGAGCACGCGGACAGCGCCGCCGGCATCGGTCGAAAGCATGTTGGCGCAGTGGAAAGCGATTTCCTTGCGATAGCATTTCTCCACGTCATGCGAGCCGAAGAGGTTGTCGAGGTCTTCGGTCGAACCGCGTACGATGTCGGCAAAGTCGAGGTTCTCGAGCATGTCGGCATAGATTTTCACCACTTCGTGCCGGTGGCTGGAGCGGAAGTTCAGGTCATAATAGATCAGGGCACCACGCTCGCGGGCATATTCGAGAAACTCGCGCACACGGGGCCGGAGCACAGGATTGAGCACGAAGTAGGAGCCCATCATGACGATGTCGTCGGGCTGGATGTCGGGCCATTCCACCTCGAAGCGGGCAGCGGGATAGTCCTTGTAAAACATATACTCGGCGTCGTTGCGCTCGTTGAGAAAGGCGAGCGAGATGGCGCTGCGTCCGTTCTGATAGACTGCCACGTGGCGGTTGTCGATGCCGTTCTCAGTCATGAAATCGAGGATTTGGCGTCCCACACGGTCGTTGCCTGTCTCGCTGAGCATGGTCACGGGCAGGCCGAGGCGTGCGAGCGAGACGACTCCGTTGAACACACTGCCGCCAGGGACAGCCGCCGTCGGTTGTCCCCCTTGGAAAATGATGTCCATGATGGTTTCGCCTATACCTATTATTCTACGCATATACGTTTCGTTTTGGTTCAGACTGCAAAGTTACGGCAAATTTGGCGGACTACAAAACGAAACATTTAGTTTCGATTGTTTTTCCGTACGGAAGCCTCTCGCAGACAGAAAAAAGCAGACAGCCGAACGCTTTGAACGATTTTTGATAAAAAATGGATGATTTCTGCAATGAGCATTGACAAATTATGCCTAACTTTGCAACGTGGATAGTTTGTGCCTGCGTTGGAGCCAGCACATTTCCAAGACTTTACACATTATTAAATTATACCTAACTCAAAAATGAACAGACTGAAAACTTTGGCTACGACCATGCTGCTGGCGGCTACGATGCCTGCCATGGCACAGGTGCAGTTAGGCTTCGACATGGGAAGCCGCGGCCAGGACGTGACAGAAGACCACTACGGAATCTTCTACGAAGAAATTAACCACGCGGGCGACGGCGGCCTCTATGCCGAGCTGATTCGCAACCGTTCGTTCGAGGACAATGCAGGCAATCCCGACACATGGTGGACCGTGGGCAATGCCTCGTCCAGCATCACCACTGACAACATGCTCAACACCGTGCAGCAGCACGCCATGCGTGTGCAGATCAACGCTGCCGGCGCCGGCGTGCGCAACGAAGGCTTCTGGGGCATCAACATCGTGAACGGACGCCAATACACGCTCTCGTTCTGGATGCGTGCCGACGAAAGATACGAAGGTGTCATCACGGCTGAACTGCAAAACCGCGACGGAGCCGGCATGGGACGTGTCGAGATTCCCGTCAGCGCCACGACGGAATGGAAGAAGTACACCGCCACCCTCACAGCCACTGGCAACGACGCCGGAGGCTGGCTGGCCCTGCTGGGCAGCGAGCCGGGCACGGTGGTGTTCGACGTGGTCAGCCTCTTCCCGCCCACTTTCAAGAACCGTCCCAACGGTTGCCGTCCCGACTTGGCACAGAAGCTCGCCGACCTCAAGCCGCGCTTCATGCGTTTCCCCGGCGGCTGCTTCATCGAAGGTGCACACTGGGGCGGACAGACCAACCGCTTCGAGTGGAAGAAGTCCATCGGACCCATCGAGGAACGCCCGGGCCACCTGAACCGCAACTGGGGCTACCGTGTGACGGACGGCCTCGGCTATCACGAATGTCTGCAGCTGGCTGAAGACATCGGCGCAGCCTCGATGTTCGTGGTCAACATGGGTATCGGCCACGACTGGCGTGTCGATGAAAACGACATTGAGCCTTACGTGCAGGAAGCCCTCGACGCCATCGAGTACGCTCTCGGCTCGACCGACACCTACTACGGCAAGCTGCGCGCCCAGAACGGTCACCCCGAACCCTTCAACCTGAAATACCTCGAAATCGGCAACGAGCAGGAGTTCATGCTCAACCGCGAGGCCTACCTGCGCCGCTACATGCAGTTCTACACCGCCATCAAGCAGAAGTGGCCCCAGCTCCATCTCATCGCCGACAACTATTGGTTCGACGCCGTGACAGAGCCTGTCGAGCTGCGCGACGAACACTTCTACGAGTCGCCCCAGTTCTTCATCGACAACTATCACCGCTACGACAACCTCGCCAACTCGACCACCCACAGCTACGTCGGCGAATATGCCGTGACGAAAGACTGCGGATGGTGGGGCAACCAGAACGCTGCCATCGGCGAAGCCGTCTTCATGCAGGGCTGCGAGAACAACAGCGGCACTGTCACGATGATGTCCTACGCCCCCATCTTCACACACGAAGAGAACTATGCCTGGCATCCCGACATGATCCGTTTCAACTCGTCGATCAGCTACGGCACACCTTCCTACTACGTGCAGCGTATGTTTGCCAATAATATAGGTAAGCAGAACATCCGCTGGACCGAAGCCGAGAACACCCCCGACCTCGACCTGAACAAAGGCACATGGGGACTCGGCACATGGGCTACCAACGCCACCTTCACCGACCTGAGCGTCAAGGTGGGCGACGTGACCTACAACGGCAGCGACACCGAAGCCACCGACTGGACCACCAAGAACGGCACGTGGAGCATCAGCGAGGGCAGCTTCAACCAAACCAACGCCACGGCAACGAATGTCACCTGCATACTCGACCAACTCATCGAGAACAACAATGTTGACCTGACCGTCAAGGCCACGAAGAACAGCGGCTCGGAGGGCTTCCTCATCATCTTCGACTACAAGGACGAACAGAACTATGCATGGCTCAACCTCGGCGGCTGGGGAAACACCAAGCACGCCATCGAGCAGTGCAAGAACGGAACGAAGAGCATCATTGCCGATGCCACTGGCAAGCTGACCACAGGTCAGGAATACACCATCCGCGTCGTGAAGGACGGCCTGCACGTAGTCTGCTACCTCGACGGCACGCAAATCTTCGACACCAACCTCAAGAACTACTACACGCAGAAGGTCTATGTCAGCGCCAACATCGACGACGACGCTGAGATGCTCTACGTCAAACTCGTCAACCCGAACAGCACCGCCAGCGAGACAAAGCTGTCTTTCACGAACGGACGCGTCCTCTCGGCAGAGGCCGAAGTGCTCAGCTCACCCCTTGGCACTGACGAAAACACCATCACCAACCAGTACTACATCGTGCCCCGCTCGCAGGCTGTCAGCGTCGAGAGCGACGGTACCATCAACTTCAACGCCGTACCCTTCTCGGTCAACGTGCTCCGTCTGAAAGTGGCCGACATCAATGCTCCCGTGGCCGATCCCCTGCCCGAGGCACGCCTGTCGTACAGCTTCAGCGAAGGCACACCCGTCGATGACAGCGGCAACTACGAGGGTACCCTCAAGGGACAGGCCTCGATCGTCCAGCTCGCCGACGGCAACTACGTGCTCGCCACCGGCATGAAGGGCGAACAGAGCTACATGGACATCCCCGTCGAAGCCGTCAAGCAGGCACTCGACGACGCCACCGACTACACCATCAGCCTCGACATCCTGCAGCGCGCCGCCAACAACACGTCGAACTACTGCTGGGCATTCGAGTTTGCACAGGGCACCAACCAGTATGCCGGCCTCATCTGCGCCGGCGGCAACGGCGACTGGTACTACCAGGTGAAGAACAGCAGCTCAACCAACACCGTCGCTTCGTGGGCTGGCCTGCGCCTCAGCGAGTGGCACAACCTGACCTACACACAGAAGGACGGCGTCGGACGCATGTATATCGACGGACAGCTGCGCAACACGGTGAACACCACCGTACAGCCATCCAGCTTCGTCAACAGCATCACATCGGCCTCCATCGGCCACTCGCCCTTCGCCGCCGACGCCGTGATGGAGAACGCACTGTTCGACAACCTGCTCATCTTCGACAGCGCGCTCGACGAAACCCAGGTGCGCGACATGGCTCGCCGCACAGCCGACATGCCCACCGACCAGGCCTTCGTCAACCTGTTCAACAACCTCGAGCTCACCAACCTGCTCAAGGAGGTGAAGAACTATATCGACTACGTTGACTACCAACCGCTCACACGTGCCTATAACCTTGGCAACAGCGCACTCTCGGCCAACGACAACATCAAGCGCACACGCTACGGCCAGCTCGTAGAGGCTGTCGAGGGATACAAGCAGCAACAGCTGGAGAAGGCCGCCGCCGGCGAAGCCGTCGATCTCAGCTTCCTCATCGAGAACAGCTCGTTCACACGCTACAACATCGGCTGGAACGGCCTGCAAATCCCCACCAGCGGCAGCTACACAGGCTACACCAACGAGACCGCCGAACAGTTCTCGACCTGCTTCGACATCTGGCAGGAAATCAAGGACCTGCCCGAAGGCTACTACACCCTCACCTGCTCCGCATTCTACCGCACGGGAGCCATCGCAGCCGCCTACGAGGCCTACCAGAACGACGCACCCGAGACACGCCTGGCCGAACTCTACATGAACGACCAGAGCACGCCCGTCGCCAACCTCTACAGCTCCGACAGCTACACCTACGACCCGTACACCTATCCCGACAACCTCACCGACGCCAGCACCGCACTCAACACACGCAAGCTGTATGGTGAGAACAGCGTCAGCCTGCACATCGACGAAGGACAGTCGCTGCGCATCGGACTCCGCAAGCTCCAGCCCGTGAATGCCGACTGGGTGGCCTACGACAACTTCCGCCTGCAGTTCGAAGGCAACGCCACGGGTATTACCCAGCACCAGATGAGCACCAGCCCCATCCTGCGCACCGAGTACTACAGCATCGACGGACGCCGGACGACAGCCTCGCAGCGCGGCATCGTCATCCTCAAGCAGTTCCGTGCCGACGGCAGCGTGACTACACAGAAGCGCCTGCAGTAAACCATCGCATCCGTGCCACCCAGCGTGGCACAGAACACAAGCCTGCCAGGGTCGGCCATCGACCCTGGCAGGCTTTTTTTGTAGCTGTCCGGTAAACTTTATTGTTGCTATCCTGCATCATAACAGTCCCGAAGGGACGACGGACCACAGGCAGGGGTGGAGCGCAGCGGAACCCCTGCTTGGTGTTAGGTGGGAAATACAGCCCCGAAGGGGCGACAGATAAATAACATAAGCTTTGTATATCAGACTTTTCATTTTTGCCTGTCGCCCCTTCAGGGCTTTGCTTCTATCATGCACCTTAGCAGGGGTTTCGCTTTGCTCCACCCCTGCCTGTGGTCCGTCGTCCCTTCGGGACTGTTATTATACTGGACACCCATAAAACGAAACCCACGCACAGCGCAGCCTAAATACGTCACCAGCGCACACACAACCCACGCACAGCGAACACGAAAGTCAAGCACAGCGAACACACAACCCACGCACAGCGAACACGAAAGTCAAGGCGTGCGCGGAACAAACTCAAAATTTCATTGAGATTTTTACAAATTCCACTGATATTTTTGAAAATTCCATTGATATTTCTACAAATATCATTGATATTTTGACTTTGTTCCGCGCTTCGACCAAGTTTATGCCGCCGTGCTGCGCACTCTGATCGGCCGGTCACCGCAGATGGCAGGGGGGCAGGACAAAGGCTGAGGCGCACACAAAAAAAGCACGTGCAGCGGAAACAACCGCTACACGTGACTCATTACCTAAAAACTGTCTTACCTTGAATTGATATATAAGTGCTGTTAACGCATATATATTTTCTTTGTTTTTCCGTCGGCATTGCGGACGATGTTCAGGCCCGAAGCGAGGTGCGAAAGGCGCTGGCCGCCGATGCTGTAGATGGCCGAGGGACGTGCGTCGGCTGCTGCCTTCGTGCCGGATGCTTCCACCTCGCCGATGGCTGTGGGAATAGGTTGGCCTTTGGTGAGCGAGAAGTTCTGACGGACATTGGTGCCGACCTGGGCCATGTCGAAACTGATGCAGACACGCTTGCTGGCATCGGCGGGCTTGTGGCCGACGATGTCGATGGTGAAGTCGGACAGACTCTCGACCTCGATCACCTCGTCGGGCTGGCGCTTCGTACCCCAGGGCAGGAGATCGGTGCGGCCTTCACGGTACTGACCGGCGTGGTAGAGCACAGAGTGGACGTATTCGCCATCGGCATTCTGGTAATCGACGCGGATGTTGATCGTCGAGTTGACGCCACTGCTGCTGACGGCACCGCGACGACGACCTGCAACGTGGATATAGTCGGGCACACGCTCGACCTCGACACCGACGAGGGCACGACCCCTTGACTCCTGGTTGGACGAGAGACGGACGGTCCAGCACTTGGGGTCGAAGAGGGCGTAGGCGGCCTCGTTCGTGCGGGTGGGGAACCATTGGTGGGTGCGCATGATGTTGCCGAGGCTCACCCTGGGGAAGAGTGCGGGAGCGTCGTCGGCCACGAGACGGACGAAGCACACGCCCTTGTTGCGTACGACGTCACTGAGTTGCAAACGCTTGCCCGTGATATCGACGTGCTGCGTGCTGCTGAGCACGAGGTTGTCGTCCTTCGTGTCCCAATAGCTGTTGTGCGTCTGGTCGATGTGGTAAACCTCGAGCGTGCCGCTGGTGAAGGGAATGTTCGTGAGGGTGAGGTTGAAGGACTTCTGCGCGGTCTCCGTGTTCCAGACTACAGCAGTCACACATTCGTCGGAGGCCGACGCCATTCCGCTCAGCGTGCCGCCGCTGATCGACATCTGCCGACGGTCGATAGGCATCATGCCGTAGAGCTGAAAGGCGTTGTAGAGAGCCTTGCGCTTGCCTTCATGGGTGATGATGCCCAGACGGTCGGCCACGATGGTGGGGTCGATGAACTGTGCCCAGGTGACGTGGGTGAGGTCGGGGCAGGCCAGCATGCCAGGCAAGGCATTGAAGAAAGTCATAGCCGATTCGGCCTGCTCGACGGGTTCGTCCACCTGATAGTTGTCGGGAGTGTAGGGCGAATACTCCGTCAGCATCATCTCTGCCTCGTTGTTGCCCAGGCTGTTGAGGGCATTGCGCATGGTGTTGAGCTGCCCAAAGTAGTCGGGACCGTAGAAATGGCCCGACAGGAAATCGAGGGGCAGGTTCTTCGCCTTTGCCCGATCGACCAGCGGCTGATGCCACCAGTCGAAGGCTCCGGCGGGACCACCGACCTTGAGGTCGGCCCAACCCTCGACAACGGCGGGAGCAGCCGTTTCGTAGAGTCTGAGGTAGTCATCGACGGTACCCGTGAAGAATCCGTTGGTCAGGTCGGGCTCGTTCCATATCTCGACGTAGCTGTTGTAGTAGTTCTTCGTCTTCCACTCTTGGGCAAAACGTTTGTTAATCTTTGCCCATGTTTCCATGTTGGTCGGCATGTCCATAAAGCCTTCCCAGACGGTGGGACGACTCTTCAACGTGGTCGGTGTGTAGCCGTGGGCAATCACCAGCGAAGACGTGTACTTCTTGGCCTCGGTCAGGAGATAGTCAATCTTGCCAAGGTTGTAGGTTGGTTTCTCGGCTGTACCACCCACACAGGGCTGACCGTAGAGGTCGTCCTTGCCGCAAGCCATCTCGTAGCGCAGGGAACGCGCCTCGAGAGAATTCAACTTGGGGAAGTCGCGCTTGATCCATGACTGCTCGAGCAACGGAGTCTGATACAGTCCAATTTTCTTTACAAGCGGGTGCTCAACCCACTGCGTGCAGTTCACCTGCACCGTTATCTGTGCCTGCATCGGTAGTGCACAGCACGCAAGCCCGAAGGCTGCCAAAAACATTTTCTTCATAGTGGCATGATTAGATGATGCTGCAAAGTTACGGATAATACCGTGAACAATCTTTCATAAATCATTCATTTGTTTTCGCTTATCCGTCAATCTGACTCAGAGCAACGCCGTCAGCTCTTCCAGGGTGTTGACCCTGACCATGATCTCCGACCACGGTTTGAACGCATCGCCCGCAGCAATCAGCTGGTCGATGAACGCAAAGAGCTGGTCGTAGTAGCCGTTGAGGTTCCAGAAGATGGTCCGCTTCTGATGCATGCCCACCAGATGGCCGGCCATGGTCGTGAAAGCCTCGTCGAGCGTGCCCAGACTGCCAGGCAGCACGACCAGCACGTCGCTCTCCTGGATGAGCCACGTCTTGCGGTCGGTCAGGTCGTCGCACCACAGCGTCACGTCGATGGCATCGCTCGGACCCGTACGCAGCGTCAGTCCCTTCGGCACGACACCATACACACGGCCGCCGTTCTGTTTCACAGCCTGTGCCACCGCCTCCATCAGTCCGCAGGCAATGCCGCCATAGACCAGCGTCTTTCCCTCGCGGCCCATCCACGCACCCAATTCGCGCGCTTTCTCGTAAAACTCTGGCGCCATCGTGTTCGACGACGCACAATACACTCCAATTTTTTCCATATCTCTTTCCTTTATTATTCTTTTTTCCTTCCTTTTATTTCTTTTTCTCTTCCTTTCATTTCTGTTTCTCTTCCTTTTTTCCTTTTTCTCTTCCCAGCAATCCTGTCCTTCTATGCTGCGACGCCGTCGCAGCCCCCGCCCTCATCCACCTGCAAATTTACAGAAAAACCTTCAGAGCAGCAAACCCACCCACCACATTCTCTGAAATTTTTCCTCTTTTATACCCCTCATCTCAAAACTTTTAAGTAATTTTGCACGGCAAAAACGTATTCTCACAAAACAGATGACTTTCCACTACGACGTCCTGGTCGTCGGGGCCGGCCACGCTGGCTGTGAGGCAGCTTCGGCTGCAGCACGCCTCGGCGCTAAGACCTGCCTGATGACCATCGACATGAACAAAATCGCACAAATGAGCTGCAATCCAGCCGTCGGCGGCATCGCCAAAGGCCAGATTGTCAGGGAAGTTGACGCACTCGGCGGCATGATGGGCATCGTGACCGACCGCTGCGCCCTGCAATTCCGCATGCTCAACCGCTCGAAAGGCCCCGCCATGTGGAGCCCACGAGCACAGTGCGACCGAGAAAAGTTCATCTGGACCTGGAGAGAACTGCTCGACGCGACGCCCAACCTCGACATCTGGCAGGACATGGCCACCGAAATCGTCGTCGAGGACGGAACCATCGTCGGCGTCAATACCATGCTCGGAGCCGAATTTCAGGCCAAGTGCGTCATCATCACCGCCGGAACATTCCTCAACGGACTCATGCACGTGGGCAGAAAACGAGTGCAGGGCGGACGCATGTCCGAACCCGCATCCGTCGGACTCACCGAAAGCATCGCCGCACAAGGCATCCGCTACGGACGCATGAAGACCGGAACACCCGTCCGCATCGACCGACGCAGCGTCGATTTCTCGCTCATGGAACGGCAAGAAGGAGAAACCGACTTCCACACCTTTTCCTACCTCTCCACGCCACGAAAGCTGAAACAACTCCCCTGCTGGATCTGCTACACCAACGAACGAGTGCACGACGTGCTCCGAACAGGCTTCGCCGACTCACCACTCTTCAACGGACAAATCCAAAGCATCGGACCACGATACTGCCCCAGCATCGAGACCAAACTGCACACCTTCCCCGACCGCGACCAACACCTGCTCTTCCTCGAGCCCGAAGGCGAAACGACCAACGAGATGTATCTCAACGGCTTCTCCTCGTCGCTGCCCATGGACGTGCAGATTCACGCCCTCCAGCAGATACCCTGCTTCCGCAACATCCGCTGCTACCGACCTGGCTACGCCATCGAATACGACTACTTCGACCCCACGCAACTGCGCCATACCCTCGAATCAAAAGTCGTGCGTAACCTCTTCTTCGCCGGACAGGTGAACGGCACCACCGGCTACGAGGAAGCTGCCGGTCAAGGCATCGTCGCAGGCATCAACGCAGCACTGCGTATCCGCGGCGAAGGCGACTTCATCCTACGGCGCGACGAGGCCTACATCGGAGTGCTCATCGACGATCTCGTCACGAAAGGAGTGGACGAACCCTACCGCATGTTCACGTCACGCGCCGAATACCGCATCCTCCTCCGACAGGACGACGCCGACATGCGACTCACCGAGCGCAGCCACGCCATCGGACTGGCATCGGACGAACGCTACGAACGGATGGTCTGCAAACGTGAGAAAATTAGTGCAATCCTCTCATTTTCAGAGAGTTTCAGCGTAAAAGCCGCACTCATCAACCCTGCACTCGAAAGCCTCGGCACTACCCCACTCCAGCGCGGATGCAAACTCGAGGAACTGCTCGGACGCCCACAACTCACCATCCAGAACCTTATGCCCCACATCACTCCCTTCCGCAACGAAGTCGAACGCATCTGCCAAGGGCTCACCGAGGCGGAACGGAGCGAACTGCTAGAGGCAGCAGAAGTGCAGATTAAGTATAAAGGGTACATCTACCGCGAACGTCAAATGGCTGAAAGGATGCAACGACTGGAGAACATCCGAATCAAGGGACGCTTCGACTACATGGCGATGAACTCCATCACCATCGAAGCAAGACAGAAGCTGGCGGCCATCCAACCCGAAACACTCGCTCAGGCCAGCCGCATACCAGGCGTCTCTCCCAGCGACATCAACGTCCTCCTCGTCCTCATGCGACGCTGAGTCATCGCCACCCGCCCATCTGTTCCGCCCCACCCGCCTCTCCATCCTTGTGCGTCGCGACCGTTCCACAACCCTCCACTGTTCCACGTGAAACAATCAACCCCACATATCCAAAAACAAATGAACAACGAATACCTCATGAAGCATCTTCGCAGCATCGAAGACTTCCCAAAGCAGGGCATCAACTTCCGCGATGTCACGACACTGTTCAAGGATGCCAAGTGCATCGAGATCATGGACGATGAGCTCTACGAACTCTACAAAGACAAAGGAATCACCAAGGTTGTCGGCATCGAGTCGCGCGGCTTCATCATGGGCGCTGTGCTCGCCCGACGTCTGGGCGCCGGACTTGTCATGGCCCGCAAACCAGGAAAGCTGCCCGCAGAAACCATCAGCCAAAGCTTCGAAAAGGAATATGGCCTCGACACCATCGAGATCCACAAGGACGCCATCAACGAGGACGATGTTGTCCTGCTCCACGACGACCTACTCGCGACTGGCGGCACAATGATCGCTGCCTGGCAGCTCGTCAAGAAACTGAATCCCAAGAAGTGCTACATGAACTTTATCATAGAGATTCGCGACGAAGGACTCCACGGACGTGAAAACATCGGTCCAGACATCGAAGTGACGACACTCATTGAGTGCTGAACCACAGCAGACAGAGCGCGGATTGTTTCACGTGGAACAACTCCGCGCCTATTTTTAAGCTAAACACCTAAATTGAATAGATGACCAACGACGACGAACGACTCAGCAGACTGAAAAACATCGTGCTGAACATGCCCGAAATGCCAGGTTGCTACCAGTATTTCGACGAGAACCGTAACGTAATCTACGTAGGAAAGGCCAAGAACCTGAAACGTAGAGTGTCATCTTATTTCCTCAAAACTGTTAATTCGCGCAAGACACAAATCCTCGTTTCTAAAATACAGGACATCAACTATGTCGTCGTTCCTTCAGACGAAGATGCGCTGCTGCTCGAAAACAATCTAATCAAAAAATTCAAACCGCGATACAACATCTTGCTGAAGGACGACAAAACATATCCTTCGGTTTGTGTGACGAATGAAGAATTTCCGCGTGTGTTCAAAACACGTACAATCAACAGCAAATGGGGTACATATTTCGGTCCGTTCTCTCATGCAGGTACGCTGAACAATATGCTCGAACTCATCGGAAAGATGTACCAGATACGGCGTTGTCGGATGCCAATGACCTCAGAAATGATACGAAATGGTAAGTTTAAAACCTGCTTAGAGTACCATATCAAAAACTGTTTGGCACCGTGTGTAGGTAAACAGACGCGGGAAGAATATATGCAAAGCATCGATGAAATCAAGGAAATCCTTAAAGGAAATACGCGCATCGTTTGCCAAAAGATGCTGGCAGAGATGGAGAAACTTTCGGAAGAGATGCGTTTTGAAGAAGCGATGCTTCTGAAAAAAAGGTACGATTTGGCGCGCGAATTTGTGGAAAAGAGCGAAGTCATCGCCAATTATGAGCACGACATAGACGTTTTCAGCATAGCAGACGAAGAAAAAAGCTGTTACGTCAATTTTCTCCATGTCACCAATGGATGTATCAACCAGGCGTTCACGTTTGAATTTAAGAAAAGAATGGACGAAAGCGCTGAGCACCTGCTTTCGCTTGCCATCGTGGAGATGAGGGAACGATACAAGAGCAAAAGTCGCGAAATCATCGTACCTTTCCCCATTGAAACGGAGCTAAAAGACATTACATTTACCATTCCGCAACGCGGTGAGAAGAAACATCTGCTCGATTTGTCACAGGCTAACGTTCGCCAATACCGGTTCGACAAGATGAAACAGGCAGAAAAACTGAATCCTGAACAACGCTCTGTCAACCTGATGAAGGAACTTCAGAAGAAATTAGGGTTAAATAAACTGCCGATGACGATTGAGTGTTTCGACAACTCAAACATACAAGGATCGGATGCTGTTGCAGGATGTGTGGTCTTCAAAAAGGCGAAACCCAGTAAGGCAGACTACCGTAAATATAACATCAAAACCGTTGTCGGACCCGATGATTACGCATCTATGGCAGAAGTGGTCCATCGCCGTTATTCACGCTTTGTAGAGGAAGGTACTCCCCTACCCGATCTCATCATTACGGATGGTGGCAAGGGTCAGATGGAAGTGGTCAGACACGTGATTGAGGACGAGCTACACCTCGAAATCCCTATTGCAGGCTTGGCAAAAGACAATCGCCACCGCACCTCAGAACTACTCTTCGGTTTCCCCCCACGAACCATCGGACTGGAATTAAATAGTCCACTCTTTCAATTCCTGACACGGATACAAGACGAAGTACACCGCTACGCCATCACATTCCATAGAGATAAGCGTAGTAAACACCAACTGCACAGCGAATTAGACTCCATTAAGGGAATTGGCACTTCAACGAAGACACAGCTCCTGAAGGAGTTCCGCAGCGTGAAACGTATTAAGGAAGCGACCGAGGAAAAATTGAGCGCAGTGATCGGTCCTGCAAAGGGCAAACTGTTATTCACTGCCTTACACTCTGATAATCAGGAAAGTAAAGAAGAATTAACAGCTAAGTTTACAGGAAACAAGAAGGCTCCAAAGCGGTACGACAGACAAGTCAGGCATACTGAATAATAAAGTTTTGAGTGGAAAAATAGATACTATCAAGGAAAATTCGTAATTTTGCAGAAACAAGGATTCTAAAATGCGAGCAGTTCTACAACGTGTGGCACATGCCTCAGTGACCATCGGACAACGAAAAACAGCTGATATACAAGCAGGGCTGCTTGTACTCGTGGGTTGTGAAAACTCTGACACTGAAGAAGATATACAATGGCTGAGCAACAAAATCGTTAACCTCCGAGTGTTTGACGACGACGAGGGTGTGATGAACCGCTCCGTAATGGATATCAACGGTGAGATCATTGTCGTCAGCCAATTCACCCTCTGGGCTTCCTATAAAAAAGGAAATCGCCCATCATATCTTCGCGCTGGGAATCACGAAATCACCGTCCCCCTCTACGAACGCTTTTGTGCAGTACTGAGCGAAAAACTCGGTAAGCCTGTCCAGACAGGAGAGTTCGGTGCAGAAATGAAGGTGGAACTGCTGAACGACGGACCCGTCACCATCTGCATGGACACAAAGAACAGAGAATAAATCAACAGATTATCAATAACTTATAATCAAAACGCTATGATTCACGAACATCACCACCATGAGCATGGAGATGATTGCCACTGCGGCCATCATCACCACGAAGACGAAGTGTTGGCATCTAAGTATGAACAGGCACTGGCTCTGTACGATTGTAAGCTAGACGACGAACAAGTACAGAAAGAGGTCGATACGCTGCTTGCCAAGCATCTGGAAGAGAATAACACGCTGGAGGTCAAGAAGTTTCTGCTCAACAGCGTCGAACTGACCACGCTAAAGACGACGGACAGTGAGGACAGCGTGCTGGCGTTTGTAGAAAAGGTCAACCAGTTTGACGACAAATATCCGGAATTGGGTCATGTAGCTACAGTCTGTGTTTATCCTAACTTCGCAAAAATTTGTCACGACACGCTTGAGAACGAGGAAGTTGAGATAGCTTGTGTAAGTGGTAGTTTCCCCTCTTCGCAGACTTTCATCGAGGTTAAAGTGGCTGAAACTGCCCTTGCCATCAAGGACGGTGCCACAGAAATTGATATCGTGATGCCAGTGGGTAAATTCCTCGTTGGCGACTACGAAGGCGTAGCTGACGATATCGCTGAACTGAAGGCTGTGTGCGGCGATAAGAAGATGAAAGTGATCCTGGAAACAGGCTGCCTCAAAACTGCCTCCAATATTAAAAAGGCCAGCATTCTGAGCATGTATGCCGGCGGCGACTACATCAAGACATCGACCGGCAAGCTGGAACCTGCTGCCACGCCGTTTGCTGCCTACGTGATGTGCAAAGCCATCAAGGAGTATTGGGAGAAAACAGGCATTCAGATTGGATTTAAGCCGGCCGGTGGCATGAAGACGGTGAAGGATGCGCTGACCTACTACACGATTGTGAAAGAAGTGCTGGGCGAACGCTGGCTGACGAACCAGTGGTTGCGTCTGGGCACCAGTTCGCTGGCCAATAAACTGCTGAGCGAAATCACGGGAGAGGAAGTGAAATTCTTCTAAAAGAAAAAGCCGCAACTTGGTTGCGGCTTTTTTTATTTTTAAGGTATAAAAGAAGTTTAGAAATTGCGTGCCACAACATAGAGAACATAGTCGTTGAGGGCGCGATGAACGGGTGAGTCGGGATAGGCAGAGAGCAGATCATGAGCCTGCTGTGCGAGCTGTGACATACGCTCAAAGGCATAGTTAATTCCGCCGTTCTCGACCGTAAAATGTACCAATGCCTGGATGTCACGTTCCGAAGCCTCACCCTGCTTCACTAACTGTGCCAAATGTAACATTTGTGCATCTTTGGTAACATTTAAGGCATGAATTAAGGGCAAAGTTATCTTTCCTTCCCGCATATCATTGCCCGTTGGCTTTCCAATTTCGCTGCCCGAAAGGTAGTCAAAAATGTCGTCGCGTATCTGGAAACAGAGACCTACGATTTCACCAAAACGACGCAGCACTTCGCAGTCTTTTTCAGCGGCGTTGACCGATCGTGCACCAGCCTCGGCACAGGCTGCAAAAAGCGCTGCCGTCTTACGTCGGATGATGTCGAAATAGACCTCTTCCGACATCTCCTGATTCTGGATGTTATGAAGTTGGAGCAGTTCGCCGTCTGCCAGATGCTTCGCCGTTTCGCTGAGAATATGAACCAAGTAAGCATCATGTGTCTGCGAAGCTGTATCGAGCGCATTGGCAAGGATATAATCCCCTACCAACACCGCCACTTTATTATTATAAGCACTGTGGACTGAGGCATCGCCACGGCGCAATCCACTTTCGTCAACGATGTCGTCGTGAATCAGGCTGGCGGTGTGGAAAAACTCGAAAGTCAGGGCTGTCAAATGGGTGTTTTCGGCGATTTCATCGAAGAGTTTCGCACTGAGGAAGGTGAGCAGGGGTCGCATCATCTTCCCCTTTCTGCTCGCCACTCGCTGTAGCACCTCGTTGAGTAGCACGTTAGAGTGCGTCATAAACGTATCAAAACGCTCACGACACTCGTTCATCTCTGCTTCTACGGGCTTTGTTATGGCCTTAATATCCACCATTTGACTCAGAATTGAGGTTATCTACCCTGCTCTTCAAACTATTTTTACCTAAATCGGCTACAAAATTACAAAATAAACTTGTGACTTGGAATATTTTAACTAACTTTACGCAAAATAAACATGAAAAAAGGACCAATCACCGTATTTTGGCCATGAAAAAACTGTTTCTTTTAGACGCATACGCACTGATATATCGGGCGTACTACGCTTTCATCAAGTCGCCACGGATGAACAGTCGCGGTGAAAACACGTCGGCCGTTCTCGGTTTCGTCAACACACTTGAAGAGGTACTGCGCAAGGAGAATCCCGAATACATCGGTGTCGCATTCGATCCCAAAGGCGGCACATTCCGTCACGAAGCTTATCCCGAATACAAGGCACAGCGCGAAGAGACCCCAGAGGGCATTCGCTTTGCCGTGCCGTACATCAAGAAAATTCTCGAAGCCTACCGCATTCCTGTGATTGAGGTGTCTGGATACGAAGCCGACGACGTGATTGGTACACTTGCATGGCGATTTTCTTCCGATGAAATCGGGGTTTTTATGATGACACCCGACAAAGATTATGGTCAGTTGGTCCGTCCTGGCGTGTGGATGTACAGACCGCATTCGGGCGACAAAGACTTCGAAGTCATCGGTGAAAAGGAGATCTGTGACAAGTATGGCATAGAGAAAACCAGCCAAGTCATCGACCTGTTGGGACTGATGGGCGATGCCTCAGACAACGTGCCAGGCTGTCCTGGTGTCGGAGAGAAAACGGCTGTGAAACTGATCGGTGAATTCGGGGATATTGAGCAACTTCTACAGAGAACTGATGAACTGAAAGGTGCTCTTCGAAAGAAGGTTGAAGAGAATCGAGAGCAGATCCTGTTCTCGAGATTTCTGGTGACCATCAAGACAGACGTCCCCGTTGACATCAAGTTGGATGACCTGCGTCGTGAAGAGAAAGATGCAGATGCCTTGCGTCAACTGTTCGACGAACTTGAATTTCGAAACCTCACAGCTCGTGTCCTGAATTCGGAGCCGGTGAAAAAGGAGAGCACTCCCCCACCCTCCGCGTCGAAGAAAAAATCCGAGACGATGATGGGCGACCTGTTCGGCGGACCCACTCCGAGCGTTTCGACAGCCGAACATGAAAATTCTGAGAGGAAAGACGATTTTTTGGCCCGCGAGAATGATTTATTTTCGACCGTGGGGACGGACGACTCAAAAAAATCGATTCTCACGAGCCTAAAATCCACTCCACACACTTACAAACTCGTTGACAATGAGGAGGAAATCGCGAAACTTTCCCAAAAATTCTTGTCAGAAAAAATTCTCAGTCTAGATACAGAAACCACTTCAACCGAGCCGATGGAGGCCGAATTGGTCGGTTTGAGTTTCTCGACGTCGGAATTTGAGGCCTACTACATCCCAGTGCCATCAAATCGTGACGAAGCGTTAAAAATTGTGAATGCGTTCCGTGCTGTTTACGAAAGTGAAGATATATATAAGGTAGGTCAGAATCTGAAGTACGACATGACGGTGTTGGCCAACTATGACATCCAGCTGCGTGGACCGATGTTCGACACCATGCTCGCCCACTATGTCCTCCACCCCGAGTTGCACCACGGCATGGACTACCTCGCCGAGGTCTATCTGAACTACCAGACAATCCACATCGACGAACTGATTGGAGCACGTGGCAAGAATCAGAAGTCCATGCGCGACCTGAGCCCGCAGGACGTCTATGAATATGCTGCCGAAGATGCCGACGTCACGCTTCGTCTCTACCACGTGCTCAAGGCTGAGTTGGAGCGTGAGCCACGCCTGCTTCAGCTGTTCCAGGAGGTCGAAATGCCGCTCGTGCCAGTGCTCTGCCGCATGGAGCGCAATGGCGTGTGTCTCGACACAGACAGCCTGCGCCAGACGTCTGCGGAGTTCACCGCTCGTATGGAAGCTTTGGAAAAGGAAATCCACGAGATTGCCGGACAGCCTTTCAACATCAACTCGCCGCGTCAGGTGGGCGACGTGCTCTTCGGACAGATGCACATCGTCGATAAGCCCAAGAAGACGAAAACCGGTCAGTATGTCACCTCCGAGGACGTGCTTCAGAACCTGCGTTCGAAGCACCCGATTGTGGAGAAAATTCTCGACTATCGCGGCTACAAAAAGCTGCTCGGAACCTACATCGACGCCCTACCCCAGCTCATCAACCCGCAGACAGGACACATCCATACCTCTTACAACCAGGCCGTTACGGCCACGGGGCGCCTTTCGTCGTCCAATCCCAACCTGCAGAACATCCCCATCCGCGATGCCAATGGCAAGGAGGTGCGCCGCGCCTTCATTCCCGACCCAGGTTGTGAGTTTTTCAGTGCCGACTACAGTCAGATCGAGCTGCGCATCATGGCCCATCTGAGTGGCGACGAAAACATGATTGAAGCCTTCCGCGAGGGGCACGACATCCATCGAGCCACCGCTGCGAAGGTATATAAAGAGAAGATGGAAGACGTCACATCCGACCAGCGTCGCAAGGCCAAGACCGCCAATTTTGGCATCATCTACGGCATCAGCGCCTTCGGACTTGCCGAGCGTATGGAGGTGAGCCGCACCGAAGCCAAGGAACTCATCGACGAATATTTCGCCACCTATCCCAAGGTGAAGCAGTATATGGATCAGTCGATTGCCATGGCCCGCGAACACGGCTACACCGAAACCCTCTTCGGCCGTCGCTGCTACCTGCCCGACATCAACTCCCACAACGCCACCGTCCGTGGCTATGCCGAGCGCAATGCCATCAATGCCCCCATCCAGGGAACGGCTGCCGACATCATCAAGGTCGCCATGGTGCGCATCGACCGCCGTATGCAGCAAGAGGGACTGCGCTCGAAGATGATTCTGCAGGTGCACGACGAACTCAATTTCAGCGTCGTACCCGAGGAGCACGACCGCCTTCAGCAGCTCGTCATCGAGGAGATGCAGGCAGCCTATCAGATGTCCGTACCCCTCGTAGCAGACAGCGGCTGGGGCACGAACTGGCTAGAAGCCCACTGACCCTCCCCTTCCCTGCCCTTCCGAACTATCACCTAATACCTTGAAACATAACATACTACATCTTTCAAAGCTTGGTTTGCTGCTTTCTGTGATGCTGACGGCAGCCGTCACATTGTCGGCACAGACAGAACATCGCGACGACTTCGATACTTTTGTCGAACTCTTGGCCGATCTCGCAGACGACGAAGCCGAGGAAGAGTGGGGGAGTGAGCTGATGGAGGATCTGTACGAACTGTATTGCCATCCGCTGAACCTCAATGATTTACACGAAGAACAGCTGACCGAACTTCCCTTCCTGACAAGCCTCCAGATTGGAGACCTGATCGACTATGCCGACCGACACCAACCTGTCGTTTCGACGGGCGAACTGATGTCAATCACCAGCCTCGACTACACCACACGTCGCCTGCTCCAGCTGTTTCTCTATGCTGGACCGCTTCCGCAAAAGAAGTTGACCCTCAAGAATCTGCTGGCCCACAGCGACCACGAGCTCACCCTCCGCAGCGACATTCCGCTTTACACACGGATGGGGTTTGCCGATTATCCAGCCAGTGTCCTCAGCGCCAACCCCAACAAGGTCTATCTGGGTTCGCAGCCCTACCTCTCCGCCCGCTACACCCTCGAGGCCATGGGACGTGTAGAGGCAGGCTTTCAGCTGGAGAAAGACGCAGGGGAGAGTGGGGTAGACTACTGGGCAGCCTATGCCCTGCTGCGGCGCACGGGTCCCGTCGATGTGCTGGCCGTGGGCGACTACCGCATCAGCTTCGGCATGGGACTCGTGGTCAATACAGCCAGCGGCTTCGGCAAGACGATGATGCTCAGCAGCATAGGTCGGATGGACCGAGGCATCCGTCGCCATTCAGGCATGGCCGAGAGCGGCTACATGAGCGGTGTGGCATCGACCGTCCGGCTTGGCAGTCGCATGCGGTTTTCGGCCTTCTTCTCGCAGCGCAATACCGATGGCACCCTCACAGAGGACGGCTCAGCCATCACAAGCGTACGCACCGACGGAATGCACCGCACCCAGTCGGAACAGCGACGCAAGGGCAACCTACGAAAAACCGATTTTGGCGGCAACATCAGCTGGCAGGGCGAACATCTGCGCCTCAGCGCCACCGCAGTGCACACACGCTACAGTTTACCGCTCCAGCCGCGCCATGATACAGCAGCCTCGCTCTATCGCCTCTACAACGCCTCTGGCAGCGATTTCACGGCCTTCAGCCTTGCGTACCGCTACATAGCCCGACAATTCACCCTGAGCGGCGAAACAGCCTCTACAGCGCAAGGGGGTGTCGGTTCGCTCCTGGCTCTGCAGAGCGAGCTCAGCGGTCACCAGCTGACCCTCATCGGACGCTATTATTCAGCCGACTTCGTGAGCATCAACGGCAAGACCTTTGGCAACAACTCACATCCGCAGAACGAAAGCGGCATCTACGTGGGCTGGCAACGGCAGTTGTCGCGTGTGCTGCGTGCCGAAGCCTACGCCGACTATATGTACTTCCCCTGGCTCAAGTATCAGGTCAGCAAACCCTCCAATGCCCTGGAACTGATGGCACAGCTCAGCTACACCCCTACAGCCCGACAACTCGTGAGCCTGCGCTACCGCACGAAGAGCCAACAGCGCGACTGGAAGGTGGACGGCACGCTGCACGACGAACTAATCCTGCACACCACCCACACGGCACGCCTCATGCACGTTTGGGACGTCCTTCCCCAACTCCGACTGAAGTCGATGCTCAACGGCAGTCTGTCGCACCGACCCGACAAAGGAAACTCCATCGGATGGTCGCTGAGCGAGAACGTGAGTTGGAAACCCTTCGCATGGATGCAAACCTCGTTAGCCGTCACCTATTTCCACACCGACGACTACTCCTCGCGCATCTATCTCTACGAGCCCTCATTGCTCTACACCTTCGGCATGTCTGCCGTTTACGATCAGGGACTGCGAGCAGCCCTTTTAGCCACCATACACCCTTGGAAGGGGGTGGACATTACAGCTAAAATTGGCCACACCCACATGTTCCAAAATCCGACCATCGGCACGGGTCTCGACCTCATCCCGAGTTCACACCGCGAGGACCTTCAGCTGCAGCTACGTTGGTCGTTTTAGTTACATTTAGGCATAAATGTTACATTTCGTACACCTATCCTGTCCACTTTTTACCCCATTTTTTCCACCCCTGTAAATTTTTTGTTAATTTTTTGTGAACCCGTTACACCCCGTGTCAACTTTTTGTCAACTCCTGGTAGGGCATAGACATGGGTGGACAAAACATCTAATATTGACCAATCTGAACTTATGCATTTTTTTCGGTAAAAATTAAGAAAAAATATGCTGCGGTCGATCAGAAATAGAAGTGCGTCATCAAGTTTTTTAAGCTTCGTTTGGGATAAATTTTCATTACGCCGAAGTTTTTTCTCCCCTTTCTTTTGGATATTCAGCATGTTAGTTGTAATTTTGCACAGAATAATGTCTAACTAAATATTATCAGCATTTTCGTATGAAGAAGAGAGTGTTACTTATTGCTCTGGCACTGGTCGGAATGTCCACACAGTCCTATGCACAGAGCGACAAGTCGGGCTATCCCATTACGCCCGTTCCGTTTACCGCAGTGAAAGTCACCCCAGGAACGTTCTGGGGACAGCGTCTGCAGGCCAGTCGCGAGGTGACGATTCCCCTGGCCTTCAGCAAGTGTGAGAGCGAACGTCGCTACACCAATTTCTCGCAGGCTGCCGAACATCTGAAAGACCCCTCGAAGGTGTTCCGCGTTGAAGGCGTAATGGGCTATTCGTTCGACGACACCGACCCGTACAAGACATTGGAGGGTGCTTCCTATCTGTTGCAGACCTACCCCAATGCACAGTACAAAGGCAAGAGCCTTGACAAGTACTGCGACTCAGTGATTGCCGTGATTGCCTCGGCTCAGGAGCCCGACGGCTATCTTTACACGGCACGCACCCAGAATCCGCAGCATCCGCATCAGTGGGCTGGCGACCGCCGTTGGTCGAAGGTCGAGGACCTGAGTCACGAGTTCTACAACCTGGGGCACCTGTGCGAAGCTGCCGTTGCTCACTACAACGCTACGGGCAAGCGTTCGCTGCTCGACATCGCCATCAAGTTTGCCGACTGCGTCTGCCGCGAAGTCGGACCGAACCCTGGTCAGGCTTGCGTCGTGCCTGGCCACCAGATCGCCGAGATGGGTCTGGCCAAGCTCTACCTCGCTACGGGCAACAAGAAATACCTTGAACAGGCCAAGTTCTTCCTCGACTATCGCGGAAAGACCACCATCAAGACCGACTATTCGCAGAGCCACCGTCCCGTGCTCGAACAGGACGAGGCCGTGGGTCACGCCGTACGCGCCGGCTATATGTACGCCGGTATGGCCGACGTGGCTGCATTGACGGGCGACAAGGGCTACATCGATGCCATCGACCGCATCTGGGACAATATCATACAGAAGAAATACTACATCACAGGTGGCGTCGGCGCAACCAGCAGCGGCGAGGCATTCGGCCGCAACTACCAGTTGCCCAACATGTCGGCCTACTGCGAAACCTGTGCCGCCATTGCGCAGGTTTATCTCAACTACCGTCTCTTCCTGCTGCATGGCGACAGTAAATACTACGACGCGCTGGAACGCACGCTCTACAACGGCGTCATCAGCGGCATCTCGATCGACGGTGGCCGTTTCTTCTATCCCAACCCCCTGCAGTCGATGGGTCAGCACCAACGTCAGGAATGGTTCGGCTGTGCCTGCTGTCCGTCGAACGCTGCACGCTTCATTCCCTCACTCCCGCAGTACATCTACGCCGTCAAGGACAAAGCCCTGTACGTCAACCTGTTTGCAGGAAACGAGACTCAGGTGAAAGTCGGTGGAAAGAAAGTGACGCTGGAACAGAAGACCAACTATCCGTGGGACGGCGACGTGGAAATGACCGTGAAGAAGGCTGCCGGCCAGATGGCCCTGATGATTCGTATCCCGGGCTGGGTACGCGGACAGGTGGTACCGAGCGATCTCTACACCTATGTTGACGGCAAACACCTGGGCTACAGCGTCAAGGTGAACGGTCAGGAGGTGAAGTCGGAACTGAAGGACGGCTATTTCGTGATCGACCGTAAGTGGAAGAACGGCGACCGTGTGCAGCTGCACTTCGACATGGAGCCGCGCATCGTTCGTGCCAACGGCCGCGTCGAGGCCGACAAGGGACGCGCCGAGATCGAGCGTGGTCCGCTGGTTTACTGCGCCGAATGGCCCGACAACAGCTGCGACGTGCTCTCCGTACTGCTCAACCAGGAGCCCCAGTTCCAGATGGGCACCAAGGACATCATGAACACCACCGTCCAGACGCTCACCACCGATGCCCAGACCCTTTCGTTCAACGAGCAGGGCCGCCTCACCGCCAAGGACGAGCGCCTCACCCTCATTCCCTACTATGCTTGGGCACACCGCGGCTCGGGCAACATGGCCGTGTGGCTGCCCATCGACCTGAGTGCCACGTCGCCTGCCCTGCCTCCCACACTCGCCAGCGAGAGCAAGGTGACGGCTTCGTCGCGTCGTCTGCCCGCCCTTTCGGCTGTCAACGACCGTCTCGTGCCCGCAGGACCGGACGACCGCAGCGTTCCGTACACCCACTGGTGGCCGAAGACCAACTCGACCGAATGGCTGGCCTACGAATTCAAGGAGCCTGCAACGATCTCTACCAGCACCGTCTATTGGTACGACGACCAGCCCTGGCAGGGTTGCAAGGTGCCCGATTCGTGGAAACTGTACTACAAGAACGACGCCGGCGAATGGGTAGAAGTGCAGAACCCCACCAGCTACGGCACAGCGAAGGGCGTCGCTAACGTCGTGAACTTCACGCCAGTGCGCACCACAGCCGTCAAGCTCGAACTCGTGCAGCCCGCCGACAAGTCATGCGGCGTCTATGAGTGGAGCGTCAAGTAAACGCGAAGCGCGTTTTGAGGACAAGAAAACCTCAACTTCCAGTCCGGAAGTTGAGGTTTTTTGTAGGTGAATGTGGGCAGCCGATGAAATAATATATCCAGCCTGTGCTCATCGCACGAACTTCGTGCTGCGGGTCGTGCCGCGCACTTGCCAGCTGACGACGTAGCTGCCCCGTGGCAGGTCGGAGACGCTGCAGGGGTCGCTGGCGCGGAACGTGCGGAGCAGCTGGCCGCCGGCGGTGAACAGACGGACGGTGAACGTGAGCTGCGTGGGGTCGGCTGCGCCGAAATGCAGGGTCTGGTTCGTAGGATTGTAGGCCAGGGCATAGTCGTCGGGCTCCTGCGGCAAGTCGATACCCGTAGGCGTGTCGTCGTCGGGTAGGGGAGTGGTCGGTGTGAAACGCCAGAGGCGATTGTTGCTCTGTGCATTGCGCTCGTCGGTCGTGTAGGAGAGGATGCGTGTGCCGTCCGAGGCGTTTCCGCCCTCGATGTTGGCGGTGTGCTGGGTCGCCACGTTCGTCAGATTATACAGATTGTCAGTGCCTTGCGGCGTGATGATCCACAGTTGGCGTTCATCCTCGGGGTCGGGTTCGGCAAGCGCAAGCTGCGTTCCCAGATTCGTGGTCGGCGTGCAGTCGCCCTCGGTGGGGTCGATGAGTGCGAGGCCGTCGGCGCGGTTTTGGATGAAGAAATAGTCGCCCAGCTTCGTGATGATCCATTCCTGCGACTCACGCTGGCTGTCGTCCTTCCATGCCACGACAGCGCCGTCGTTGCAGTCGAAGTGCGTTCCGGTGCCGGCATTGGTCACGATGTAATAATACAGTTCGGGGGCGAAGGGTGGGGTAGGCGCCTTCACGCGCTTGGCAGGGAACGCCGTGGCGAGGTAGTCGATGTGCTGGTCGATGAACGTCTTCAGGTCCTGCACGTATTGGCTGTACGACGAATAGAGCACCACTTCGTGGTACATACGCGTCTGGATGCCCCATTTCTGGTAGTTGAGCTGCTGCGACTCGTCGAGCAGTGCGGCGAGGCTGTCGATTTTCTCCATCAGATAGCCCTTCATGTTGCCCTCGACGACTTCCTGGAAACGGTCGCACACCAGACCTCCGAACCAGGGGTCCTGCCACATGCGGTTCACCCAGTTTTTCGTTGCTCCGTAGCCGTCGTCGCTCATCAGTCGGCGCACGTTGTGGCAGATGCGGCTATCGTTGTCGTAGGCGATGTCGAAGTCCCACAGCGGGCCCCAATACAGCAGGCTGTCCTGACGGTTTTTGTAGAAATACGTGCTGTAGTAGCCGTCGATGTTGGCCGACACCTCGACGGCAATCAGCCAGTTGACCAGCGACTGCGGATCGACCCACCGCCGGTAGCCCTTCTCGGCATCGGCAAAGTCCTGTCCGAAGAGCACCGTCTCGAAGTCGTTGACATACTGACGGATATACTGGTTTTGCGAATCCACAATCTCGTCTTCGTCGGGATGGTGGATGCGCACCGGAACGCCGCCGCGCGAGGTCCAGAACGTGTTGCCGTCGGCAAATCCGTCCACCTCGAGCAGGTATCCGCCGCTGATGTCAGCCCCTTCGGGCAGCGGGTACTGCTGTTCGACGATGTTCACACGGTGGGCCTTCACCTCCACCTGGTCGCTGATCTGGTACGTACCCTGGTACGTGCCGTTGAGTGTGAGGTCGATAAACTTGGCTGCGGGGTTGTTTTTCAGGCCGAGCCACTCCCCCATCTCGCGGGTGACGGCGTTGCGCATGAGCGTCTTGTCGGCGGCATTGGCGAGCAGCGTCCACTTCTTCGCCTTGGCATAGCCCTTGCCCAGGAGTTTTTGCTTGACGGCAAACTTAATCTTATAGGGCTTCTTGGCCAGACTCCAGGTCGAGTTTCCGCGTCCGCGAATCTCCGTCTGGTCGAATTGCGTCACCACGTCCTGCTCGTCGACCAGCCACAGGGTTGACATCACATAGTTGTCCTTGCTCCAGATACCCTGCCTGTTTTCGGTTTCGATGTAGAGATGGGGCAGGTTGGTCAGCCGCACGTGCGTTTCCTGCGCCTTCGTCTGGGAGGCAGCAAACGCCACAAAAAGGATGCTCAGCAGGTAGCAGAGCGAACGGAATTGTCTCATTGTCAAAAAATCAATGCATTGAGTTAGGGGCTTCAAAGTTCGTCATTTTTTTTCAAACAACGAATATTTTTAACATAAAAAGTGAAGATTGGGCGCGAGTTATGTGGAGTTGAGGGTGAGGGTCGTCAATCCCATAAAATCATGTTCATCCAAGTTTGGCGGGTTGGATTCCGTGTATGTCTAATTTTTTTACCATGAATTGCATGAATAAAATAAAGCATAGTTTTTTCATGGATACTTAGAATTCATGCCTTCAACCATGAATGGTGGCAACCATAAATGGTGGATGCTCCGCATCTATACCTCTCTGGCAGACA
>ONOG01000049.1 GCA_900319385.1 uncultured Prevotellaceae bacterium
TGGTCTTCGCCCCACGTCCCGTCGCACCAGCGCCGCACCTCCATGCGCACCTCGTTGTTCCCGCCGAAGTGGACAAAGGGCGTCACGTCGAACTCCTGCTCCAACTTCGAGTCTTCTCCGTAGCCGACGAAGTGGCCGTTCAGCCAAACACTGACGCAACTCGTCACACTGCCGATGTGTAAAATGACGTCGCGCTTTTTCCACGTCTTTGGCACCTTCCACGTTCGGGTGTAGATGCCGCAATAGTTCGCGCTGTCGGGCAGCGCAGGCGGATTACTTTTCCACCACGTCTTCCATTCATATCCCTCGCCGCTATACATGGGCGCTCCCACGCCGTTCAGTTCCCACATTCCGGGCACGGGCATGGTGCGGACGTCGGGGAAAGCCTCGCATCGGAAGTTCCACACGCCGTGCAGAGAAAGCCGCTGTTCGCTTTTGTTCGTAAAGTCATTGTGCGCCTCCAGGCGGTTCACTTCGTTCACGTCGGGATTCAACCAAACGGGTGTTTCTTGTGCCGACATGGCGAGCGTCATGCCTGCAAAGAGCAAAAGAACTAAGTTCTTTTTTTTCATCTATCATTCATGGGTTAGGTTAGAACATTGTTATTTGTCTCAAACGAGGAACAAAGTTACATTTTTTGTCGGAGTTAACCAAATATTTTCACATTTCCGACCTCGGAACTACACGGAAACCCACGGAAAAACACTGAAATTATCGACTTTTCCACCCTTTTCCGTCTCTTTCCGTGGCTCACTGGTAAAATTTTCAATTTTTAATTTTTAGTTTTTAAATTTCTTCGTACCTTTGCAACGCAGCACAATGCGCTTGTGGCGGAATTGGTAGACGCGCCAGACTTAGGATCTGGTGTCGCAAGACGTGCAGGTTCGAGTCCTGTCAGGCGCACAAACTGTGGTTGATAATGAAACAGCATGTTCTTTTCAAAGCCTTTGATTGTCAACCGCATTTTCAGATACGTCTTTGTGAAATCACTTATATTGTTCACTTTTCGCTTTTTGCTTTTCACTTTTAAGCCGATGGACTATCTTCCCCACGACCCTGCGATACTGGTTTCGAGCGTCAACATGCTGCTGCGCGACGAGGAATTTGACAGCCTCGAAGCGCTCTGCTATTCCTTTGGCCGTGAGCCGCAGGAGGTGAAGGCGTATCTGAACGGGAACGGCTTTGTGTGGAGTGAACGCCAAAAACAATTTCGCCCCGAGGGCTACGACGCATGATGACACGCGACAGCATTGAGACCGCTTACAGCTTCTTGCACCAAAAGCGCAACGTCTATATCCATTCGTCGCTCGACTGGCAGAAGGACGACATCGAGTGTGCCATCGCTTCGTTTGCCGACGCCATGAGCCGCGAGCTGTTTGATGCGATCGGCGAGGGACGCAGCGACTTCCTCCACGACCATCTTCGTTTTCCGGACGACATCAGTGCGGCCGTCAGTAAATTGGAGAAAATGTTATGTTTGAAATGAATACATCCCGTCTTTTCCGAATCCGGACCTTGGCTTCAGTCGTTCTGTTGCTCACTTTGCTCCCAACCGGTGCCCAGGCTCAGAAGCTGAGGCGTATGCTCGAGCGTGGCGACAGCCTGCTGTCGGTCCGATACAACCGTGCGAACATCGACACGGCGTACATCATTCGCCCCGAAACCAAGTGGACACTGAGGGGACGACTGAATGTTTCTGGTTCCACTTTGGCCGTCGAAGGGAAGGATGGCGACAACGCCTTCAAGTCGCAGATGGAGTCCGACTGGAAATCAACGCTCAGCGTGGGCGTCACCTATCTGGGCGTTTCGCTCAATCTGGCACTGAACCCTGCCAAGATGCTGGGCAAGTACAAGGATTTTGAACTGAATTTCTGTTCGTATGGCAACCGCTGGGGCTTCGAAGTGATTTACCAGAATGCCCACAACTTCACCGGCTGGTACGAGTCAGATATCGAACCACGCTTCGACCTCCCGTCCGAGTTGCTCTCGATGAAGACGCTGAATGTCAATGCCTACTATGCCTTCAACCACCGTCGCTTCTCCTATCCGGCTGCCTTCTCGCAGAGCTACATTCAGCGCCGGTCGGCAGGCAGTTTCCTGCTGGGACTTTCGGGTCAGGGGCAATGGGACGAGACCGAAGGGGATTATGCTTCGAAACTGAATGTGTTCAACATAGGCATCGGTGCCGGCTATGGCTACAACTGGGTGCCTGGAAAAGGCTGGCTGCTCCATATCTCTGCCCTTCCGACGTTCATTGTCTTCAGTAAGACTTCGCTCCATGTGAACGATGACCGCATTCCGCTCGACTACCATTTTCCACAGGTCATCATCACGGGGCGCGCGGCAGTGGTCCGCCAGTTCAACAAATGGTTTGTTGGAGCCTCGGGCGTGTATAATTACACCAACATCGGTGATTCCAAAAAACTGGCTGTCATGAACGAAAAATGGCGCACTCGTCTGTTTGTCGGTTTCCGGCTTTGACCCTTTCCCTGCCGTCGAACCGAGGGACGCGAGAGGATGTGTGGCCGAGCGGGTTTCTGCCGAACGCCGTCGGTTTTGACACCGGAAGCTGATTTTTTGTGACAGCTTGACCGAAAATGTGCGGAAAAATCTTTAACTTTGCAAGCGTAATCTGCAAAGGAGGAAGAATATGAAAGTTTGCATCGTCCAGCACGACATAGTGTGGCAAAATCCGACGGAGAATATTCGTCGGATGGATGAGCTGCTAAACCAGGCTCCGAAGGCAGATATGTATGTGCTGGCTGAGATGTGGGCCACAGGCTTTGGCGACAAACCGCAGGAAGACCCCATCGAAGCTATGCTGTGGATGATTCGGAAGAGCAGAGAACTCGGTGTCGCCATCGTCGGCAGTCTGCCTGTCAAACTGAACAATTACTGGGCCAACCGTCTGTATTTTGCCCAACCCGACTTCACTTTGCTGCACTACGACAAGCGGCACCTGTTCAGTCCTGGCGGCGAGAAAGATAGCTTCGCTGCCGGTCAGGAGCGAGTCGTGGTGAGGTGGGGCAGAGTGCGCTGGCTGTTGCAAGTGTGCTACGACCTGCGCTTTCCTGTCTTTTCACGCAATCAAGATGACTATGATGTCGCCCTCTATGTGGCAAACTGGCCCGAGAAGCGGCGCCGTGTGTGGGACACTTTGCTCCGTGCCCGAGCCTTGGAGAACCAGTGCTACGTGGTGGGGGTGAACCGTGTGGGCAGCGATCCGCAGTGCGACTACGACGGCGGAAGTGTCGTCGTCGATGCCTACGGCCGCACGGTGGCGTCCTGCCAGGATGGCTGCGAAGGCATGGCTGTGGCAGAGCTGGACCTGGAGCAGTTGGCTGCGTTCCGCAAGAAGTTCCCCGTACTGAACGACAGAGATCACTATACATTATTATAATATATGAAGAAACAACTTTTATTAGGCGACGAAGCCATTGCGCTGGGTGCGTTGCATGCCGGACTGTCGGGCGTGTATGCCTACCCAGGCACGCCTTCGACCGAAATCACAGAATTCATTCAGGCTAATCCCTTGGCGCAGGAACGCAAGGTGCACAGCCGCTGGTGTACGAACGAGAAGACGGCGATGGAGGCTGCGCTGGGCATGTCGTACGCCGGAAAGAGAGCGCTTGTGTGCATGAAGCATGTGGGCATGAACGTCTGTGCCGACGCCTTCGTCAACAGTGCCATCACGGGTGTGAATGGCGGACTGGTGGTGCTGGCGGCCGACGACCCGTCGATGCACTCGTCGCAGAACGAGCAGGACTCGCGCTTCTACGGCAAGTTTGCCATGATTCCCATCCTCGAACCCTCCACCCAGCAGGAAGCCTACGACATGATGGCTGAGGCCTATGAACTGTCGGAACGGCTGCGGCTGCCCGTGCTCATGCGTGTGGTGACTCGCCTTGCCCACTCGCGTGCCTCGGTCGAGGTGAAGGACAATCCGCGCGATGTCAATGCCTTTGCACCCGCTACGGAGAAAAACTGGGTGCTCCTGCCTGCCATTGCCCGCCGCCAGTATGCCTCGCTCGTTGAGAAGCAGAAGGAGATTGCGGAGGCTGCCGAGCAGTCGAGATTCAACTCGTCAACTCGTCAACTCGTCAACTCGTCCACTAAGACTGGCGTCATTGCCTGCGGCATCGGCTACAACTACGTTTGCGAGGCTGCACCCGAGAATGCCCTGGTGCTGAAAGTGTCGCACTATCCGCTGCCCGAACGGCAGGTGAAGGCGCTGGCTGAGCAATGCCGTGAAATCCTCGTGGTGGAAGACGGACAGCCTGTCGTCGAGCAGGATGTGCGCGGAATGCTGGGCTGCGACTATTCCGTGAAGGGACGACTGACGGGACAGCTGCCGCGCATGGGTGAACTGACGCCCGACAACGTCGCAGCAGCCTTCGGCAAAGCCGTTGAACCTGCTTACGCTACGGCCAAGAACCTGGCCCCACGTCCGCCGCAGCTCTGCCCTGGTTGCGGTCACCGCGATGTCTATACAGCCCTGAACAAGGTGGCAGCCGAATATCCAGGCGCACGTATCTTTGGCGACATCGGCTGCTACACACTGGGTGCTTTGCCTCCGTTCCAGTCGATTGCCTCCTGTGTCGATATGGGTGCGTCGATTACGATGGCCAAAGGCGCAGCCGACGCCGGTTTGCGTCCAGCCATTGCCGTGATTGGTGACTCAACGTTCACCCACAGCGGCATGACAGGGCTGCTCGATGCGGTGAACGACCATTCGCCCATCACCGTCATCATCAGCGACAACCTCACCACCGCCATGACGGGTGGTCAGGACTCGGCCGGTACCAATAAGTTTGAGGCCATCTGCCTCGGACTCGGTGTGGAACCCGAGCATGTGCGCGTCGTCGTTCCTCTGCCGAAGAATATGGACGAAATCACACGCATTCTGCGCGAAGAAATCGAGTACGACGGTGTGAGCGTCATCATCCCGCGCCGCGAATGTATTCAGACTTTCAAACGTCACGCAAAAGCCAAGTAAATTCCTGAAGCAATGAAGACAGACATCATACTTTGCGGTGTGGGAGGACAAGGCATCCTCTCCATCGCTACCATCATCGGCGAAGCAGCCATGAACGAGAACCTGTATATCAAGCAGGCCGAGGTGCACGGAATGTCGCAGCGCGGTGGCGACGTGCAGTCGAACCTGCGCATCTCTTCCGAACCCATCCACAGCGACCTCATCGCCCTCGGCTCGGCCGACGTCATCATTTCCATGGAGCCGATGGAGGCCCTGCGCTACCTGCCCTACTTGTCGAAGGACGGCTGGATCATCACCTCCAGTGTGCCCTTCGTCAACATCCCCAACTATCCTGACCTCGAGGCCGTGAAGGCTGAATTGAAGCAGGTGGCCAACGTCGTTGCCATCGACATCGAGCAGATGGCCAAGGACAACGGCGTGCCGCGCTCAGCCAACGTCATCCTGCTCGGAGCTGCGCAGCACGCCCTCGGCATCGACTACGACAAGCTCGAAGCAGCCGTCCGTCGCGTCTTTGCCCGCAAGGGCGACGCCATCGTCGAGGCCAATGTCAAGGCACTGGCATTGGGAGCTAAATGCGGAGTATCATGATATGAATGCACTGGCTTTACAGCAGAAAATATACATGATACGTGGTCAGCGTGTGATGCTGGACTACGACTTGGCTGCCGCTTACGGCGTAGAGACTGCGCAGTTGAAGCGCCAAGTGCGGCGCAATATAGAGCGCTTCGAGGGCGAAGACTTTATGTTTGAACTCACCCACGATGAGTTTTTAAGATGCCAATTTGGCATCTTAAAAACAGGAAGAGGGCAACACCCAAAGTATTTACCTTTTGCCTTTACCGAACTTGGCGTCGCATCGGTTTTGTGCAGGATGAATCATAGAACATCATTAACTTTTCGATCACATGAAACCAACCCCAATCCAGAAAGCAGTCGTTGATCAGCTCATTGCCGACCTGGGCATCAAGGACTTTGAGCGTGCCACCATCCGCGAGGTGAAGCAGGTGGCGGCGAAGGCAGAGGCACAGAGCGGCGTGGAGTTCATCAAGATGGAGATGGGCATACCAGGCTTGCCGGCAGCCCGCGTCGGCGTCGAGGCACAGGTGAAAGCCCTGAACGACGGCATCGCCCACAGCTATCCCGACATCCAGGGTTATCCCGAACTGAAGAAGCAGGCGTCGCGCTTCGTCAAAGCCTTCATCGGCGTTGACATCGAAGCCGAAGGCTGCGTACCCGTCAGCGGCTCGATGCAGGGAACGTTTGCTTCGTTCCTCACCTGTTCGCAGGCATCGAAAGAGAAAGACACCGTCCTGTTCATCGACCCAGGTTTCCCTGTGCAGAAAATGCAGCTGCAGGTCATGGGTGTGAAGTTCGAAACCTTCGATGTCTATGACTATCGAGGCGAAAAGCTCGCTCCGAAGCTTGAGTCCTACTTGCAGAAAGGCAACATCTGCGCCATTGTCTATTCCAATCCCAACAACCCTGCGTGGATTTGTCTGACAGAGCAGGAACTGCAGGCCATCGGTCGGCTTGCCACCCAGTACGACACCATCGTCATGGAGGACCTTGCCTACTTCGCCATGGACTTCCGCACCGACCTCAGCACGCCGTTCAGTCCTCCTTATCAGCCCACCGTGGCCCGCTACACCGACAACTACATCCTGCTCATCAGCGGCTCGAAGGCCTTCTCCTATGCCGGCGAGCGCATCGGTGTGACCTGTATCGGCAACCGCCTTTTCCACCGCCATTTCCCCGACCTCAGTGCACGCTACGAAGGTCTGCCCTTCGGACTCGTCTTCTCCACCCGTATGCTCTACGCCCTGTCGAGCGGAACGAGTCACAGTGCGCAGTACGCCATGGCGGCGATGCTCCGTGCCGCGTGCGACGGTGAGTATCGTTTCCGCGACGAGGTGAAGGTGTATGGCGAGCGTGCCAAGCGTCTGAAGGAAATCTTCCTGCGCCACGGTTTCCACATCGTTTACGACCGCGACCTCGACCGTCCCGTGGCCGACGGCTTCTACTTCACCATCGGTCGGCGTGGCATGACCAGTGGTCAGCTCTCGCGCGAACTGTTGTATTATGGAGTCTCTGCCATCAGCCTCGTCACGACGGGTTCGCACCAGCAGGGTCTGCGCGTCTGCACCTCGTTCATTGAGGACCACCAGTATGCTCAGCTCGACGAACGCATGGCGGTGTTCGACGAGAACAATCCCCTCTGACACATTACCCACACGGAATACAAAGAGAACCCCGAAAGCGACTGACTCACTTTCGGGGTTCTCTGATGTGTGGATGTATGGTGCGGACTTATTGCAGCACTTTCTTTCCGTTCTTGATGACGATGCCCTTGTAGTCCTTGCCCACGCGGATGCCCATGAGGTTGT
>ONOG01000024.1 GCA_900319385.1 uncultured Prevotellaceae bacterium
CCCACTTCACCGCACTTCCACCAGGAAGCCCCCTGGCCGACGGCGACCCTCGTATGTTCTGGAACGGCGCCTTCATGGCACCCATCGCCACCGATACCTACAACCATTTCGCCGGCGAAGCCTATCGCGGTTTCCGCCTCGGTTATGTAGCACTGAAAAGCAATGGTGAACGCGTCTATCAGACCGAAGACCAAGTCTATTGCACCGGCACCGGCGAAGCATCTGTCGATGTCAGCTTCACCGTCCCTGCCGACGTCACACGCCTCTGGCTCGTCGTCTCCCCCGCCCTGTCGCAGTACATCATGCACGAATGGGACGAAGTCATGACCAACGACGACCAGTGGCCCTACCAAGTCAAATTCACCGGCACCAGCATCCCAGGTTCGCAGAAATACTACCTCTACGACGCCGATTCCGACCGCTTCCTCAGCCGTAGCGGCGACAATGCCACGACCGACGCATTCGGCGTCCCCGTCCTGTTCAGCAATCAGGGCGACGGCCTCGGCATACAGATGCTGGACAACACCAATGCCTGGCTGGGCGGCAACGGCAACCTCAGCACCGTCGCAGCCCTCACCCGCTTCTATGCCGAGCAGAACGGCGACAAGGTGGCCTATCGCACCGCCAGCGGCAGCTACCTGACCATCAATGCCACGACCGGACAAGTCGTGACCACAGGCACACAGAGCACCGCCACCCAGTGGCAACTGCTCACCAGCAGCCAGCGTAACGCCGTCCTGGAACGCCGACAGCAACAGTCCGACAGCGAAACGGCACGCCTGGCCAACATCGGACTCGGCACCCAGTCGCTCGCATCCCACGCCGAGAGCGATTTCACAGCCACCGACATGACCAGCAACATCAACAACGCCGCCCTCGCCACCGGCACCCAGGGCTGGACGCTGACCGGCACCCCTGCCACCGCCGAAGCCAATGCCCTCGAAGTCTATCAAGGCAATGGCACCGAACTCTCGCAAACCGTCACCCGACTGCCCAAAGGCCTCTACCGCGTACGCCTCCATGCCTTCTACCGCGACGGATGGCCAGCCAACTGCGTGGCATTTGCTAACGACGGATTCACACAGATGAGCAACGCATGGCTCCAGGCCAACGGCGTACGCATCCAGATAGCCGACTGGGCCGGTCAGCACAGCGGAGAACAATACCCCAACTTCCGCAACGAAGCACGAGCCTGCTTCGACGAGGGACGCTACCGCAACGACGTCTATACCTTCGTCGGCGATGACGGACGACTGGACATCAGTTTTGGCAGTCCACAACACATCGATGGCGGTTGGTTCTGCTTTGCCAACATGACCCTCACCTATTACGGCATGAACGAGGAATACGTACCCGAGTACACCCACATCGAACCCAATGTCATCGAAGGAGCCTCACGCTCCATCAGTGCCGGACGATACTACTTCCTCAACCGTGCCTCCGGCACCTTCCTCACCGCAGCAGGCGCCTTCGGCACACAGGCATCGCTCCAAACCGACGCACTCGACATCACCCTCGCCTACCGTCAGAACGGACTCTATACTTTCAATACACGTATTTCTAACGGCACCAATCTCAACTATATGGGACAACCCGAGACCGTCGGCGGGGCCGTATTCATGGACGCACCCACATTCAACTACGCCATCGCCCCCACCGACGACGGCTACTACACCATCTCCTACCGCGGTGTCAGCGACGAAGGCGATGCCAAAGTGTTCTACCTCGGCTATAGCGACGCCAACCCCACCGTGCTTAACACTCGTCTCACCGACCCCGACACCCCTGAAGCACAGTGGCTCGTTCTGAAACGTGCCGAACTCATCGACTGGTTCGTCCAGAAAGCCAGAACCACTGACCAGCCCATTGACATCACCGCCCTCGTCGGCGTACCCAACTTCAGCCGTAACGACCAGCGCAACACTACTGCATGGAGCGGTACTCCCACCATCGACGGACCAATGGAAAATATGTGTGCTGAATGGTTCAACAACTCCTTCAACGTCTATCAGACCCTTAACTCGCTCCCAGCCGGCAACTACCGACTGACCGCCCAGGGATTCTACCGTCACGGACTGCCCGACCCCGCCTATCAGGCCTTCGCCAGCCACACCGAAGCCGACGGTCCGGTGCTCTATGCCAACACCGCAAGCATACCCCTCGTCTCCATCTTCAGCGAAGCTACCAAAGCAGGCTTCCCCACCAATGGAGCAGGACGCTGGGCAACCCCGTCTGCAGGCTACACCATTCCGGACGACATGTTATCCGCAAGCACAACCTTCACAGCCGGCTACTATCCCAACAGCCTCGACTTCCATCTCAACGAAGGCAGCACCCTTCGCATCGGATTCAGGAAGGCTGCAACCAGCACCCCCGACGGCAACTGGAGTATCTTCGACAACGTCCACCTTTACCTTCTTAGCCTCGACACCCCTACCGGCGTAGAAACGTTGAACGAGGAACAAAAAACTCAGAACGAAACCGTTTATGATCTGCAGGGACGACGTCTCCCGATTGACGCCTCCCGATTGACGTCGGGCGAAATTCCCCCTGGTCTCTACATCGTCGGCGGCCGCAAGATCTTGATACGTTGAACCATCATAAAATGCCAAATCGAAACAAGCTGTTCCAGGAAACAACCTAAGAACAGCTTGTTTTGTTCATCCCCATTGTGTCCCGAAGAAAGTCGTGGCACATGTCATGGCGGAACCTTACACAATCAATTTAGAGCTACACTACGGGGCAAAGTATCAAGCACAATGGGCTTAAATGGGCGACCAAAAATCGGGTAAAATAACAAGGAAAGATAATTTTCATTGATAATCAATGAGAGGATCTACAAAAGTCGTTGTGTAAAACAAAATGAAGAGGTCTCTATGTAGGTATAAATCCACATAAAGACCCCTTCATTTCTGTGTTTGGTGGAGCTGGAGGGGATTGAACCCTCGTCCAAACAAGGAAGCCATACGCTTTCTACATGCTTATTCCGGACTTCGATTTTCGTGCAGCAGCCAGAACCCGGACCATCCACTGTTGCCTTATCTCCTTAAATTTCATTGACGATGCGGAGCCACCGCCAACTATTCCTGAATTTCCTGCACCGCTGATCTGACCGCCTCAGGACGTGGCTTTCAAGGCGATGTCTCGTCTCCTCACCTGGTGAAGAGATAAAGCCAACCTACTGTACTTCGGTTTAGGCAGCGAGAGCGTAAGTGTTGTTGCCAGATAATTCTGTGAGAGCCGAGATTAAAGAGCCAGCCATCAACGCTCTGCATGCTTACGTACCACCTCGGCTTGCTGTCAAATCCATGTCAGCCCCAAGAAAAGTACAATTTAACAAAGTTCTCAATCGCTATTCATTATCCTCGTCTTCAATGTCAACTTCGTCGATAGCATCGATGTCTTCGATTCTGGGAGTTTCTTCTTCGATAACGTCGTCCTCTTCGTCTTCGTCGTTTCCAACATTGTCATCATCCAGATCTTCCAAATCGTCGTCATCAGCGTCGTCTTCGTCGTCACTATCATCCTCGCTTTTTGTACGACGTTTCACTTCATCGTCGATAGCAGAGGAGAAACGCACCTTTTCAATCTTTGGCTTCTGTTTAAGGAAAATACCTTCAATCCAACTACCGCGCTCTATTTCGAGAACTTCGTATCCATCAGCCTTACGACGGTCAATGATACCACCGGTGCGATGCATAGCCGAGGCTGGCATGACAGCACAATCAACGTAGAAGGCCGACTCGATGATGTCCTGAAGCGCCAAAGGCAGGCCTTGCCAACCCGTTCCTAGATTTTCACGTATCAGCGTCAAAATCTCTTCCGGCAGCAAGTGCGCCACATTTTCCAGAGTCAAATCTGTCACCTTCTTAATGCGGTGTTTACGAATGGCGATTGCATTGTTCTCGCCTTCGCTCGGTGCCGAAAAGATATCATATTTCTCAGCCTCAAGTTGCTTCACCTTTGATTCGTCGGAGCGATCCAGATAGACGATATCGAACACGGGGCGGATGATATTCATGTAATGAGCCTCCATGTCGCTGAACCCCTCTTGCTTCTTTCCTTCCTGAAGCATTTGGTTGATGTCCGACTCGGTCATTGCCCAGACATTTCCTTTCGTCAAGTCTTCAATTTTAAGATGCTTTGCCATTCGTCTGTCGATGCGTTTAATAATGTTTTCTGTAAAAGTGGTGCAAAGATACGACAAATAAATTGAAAATTGAAAATTAAAAAATGAAAAATATCTGTAATGTCTGCAATTATTCATAAAAATCACGTTGAAAATATGTTTCTTAGTATTTTTTACAAAATTTAAGCATCAGTTTTTCGTTAGTTTCAAAAAAAATCGTTTTATTTGCAAATGATTTTCGATAATTATGTTTTTAACACTTAAAATAACACCAACTAAACAATGAGTACAGAGACAAGCAAGAACTTGTCAGGACTCAAGGCTGCGGATTTCCAAACGCTCGTTCAGGGAAAGCGCACAGATTTGTACATCCTGACAAACGCTAAGGGCTACGAAGTGGCTGCCACCAACTATGCTGGTGCGCTCGTAGCTATCATGGTTCCGGACAAAGACGGCAAGATTGCCAACGTGATTCATGGTCACGACAACATCAATGACGTCATCAACAGTCCTGAACCATTTCTTTCTACCCTTATCGGACGCTACGGTAACCGCATCTGCAAGGGTAAGTTCACGCTCGACGGCAAGGAATACAACCTCGCTATCAACAACGGTCCGAACGCCTTGCACGGCGGTCCGACGGGATTCCATGCCCGTGTATGGGACGCACAGCAGCTGGCTCCTAACAAGCTGCGGCTCCACTACACAGCAGAGGACATGGAAGAAGGTTTCCCTGGACGTCTGGAAATGACGGTTGATTACACTTGGACCGATGACTGCGAACTCGTCATCGACTATCGTGGCACCACCGACAAGAAGACCATTGTCAATATGACGCACCACGGCTATTTCGCCATTGCCGGTATAGCTAATCCGACGCCAACGATTGACGACCTCGTCTGCGAAATCAATGCAGACCACTATATCCCTATCGACGACACATCTATTCCACTCGGTACTATTGATAAGGTAGAAGGTACGCCCTTTGATTTCCGTACTCCAAAACCCATCGGTCGCGATATTGATGCAGACGATGTGCAGACTAAGAATGGTGCAGGTTATGACCACTGCTTCGTGCTGAACAAGCGCTACCCTGGCGAATGCACCTTTGCTGCCCGCATCACCGATCCGAATAGCGGCCGTACGATGGAAGTTTACACAACTGAGCCTGGTGTGCAGATGTACACCGACAACTGGGCAGACGGCTACCCCATCCAGCACGGTTGCACAGCTCCGCGTCGTTCAGCCGTGTGCTTCGAAGCACAACACTTCCCCGACAGCCCCAACCGCCCGTACTTCCCAGCCGTGACACTTTGTCCTGGTGAGGTATATACACAGACGACGGTTTACAAATTCGGCGTCGCAAAGTAATTTTTAATTGTAATTCTTCTTTAATATTTATAAGAGATGTCACAGAAACAAACTCCGAACTATACGTTCGCACTCATTGTCATGTTCATCGTATGTTTCCTTATTGGATTCATTACGACGATGAACAACTCCATGATTGACTTCTGTACCAAGGCCTTCAACTTGAACGCCCAGCAGGGTCAGTATGTCAACACAGCCTTCTACGGCGCTTATTTGCTCTCGATTCCTTTCGCCATGCTGATGAGCAAGATTGGTTACAAGAAAACCCTGTTGCTCGGTCTGGGTGTTGCGGGCGTCGGATTCCTTATCAACTCCTTCGGAATCAAAGGTGCCCTCGATGCCGACACTGCAACTATCTACGCCATCTTCCTCGGCACTATGTGCCTCGTGGCTATGGGCGTTGTGATGCTGCAGAACGTTGCCAACCCCTACGTCATGGTGCTCGGTAAACCAGAAAAAGGAGCTTTCCGCATGACGTTGTCGCAGGCACTCAACTCGGTTGCTACGACCGTTGCACCAATCTTTATTGCCTCAGTCATCATCGGCAAGCAGCAGCCTGCTCCTGAAGCCGTTCCCGCTCCCTATCTGGGCATCGGTATCTTCACCCTGATTCTGTGCGCCATCCTGTTCTTCCTCAAACTTCCCGAAATTAAGGAAGAAGAGCAGACTGCCGAAACAGGCGAAGTAAAACAGTACAAGAGCAGCGTGTTCAAATACACACACGTTTGGCTCGGTGCCCTCGGAATATTCTTCTACATGGGACTCGAAATCGGTGTTCCGTCAATGCTTCCCTACAAGATTGACAACGCTACCGACTTCCTCTGGATGTACTGGGGTGGCATGATGGTTGGCCGATTCGTTGGCGCAGGCATCCTTGCCAAGTTCGAGCCACGTCGTCTGCTCACCGCATGCCTTCTGCTTGGTGCCCTCTGTGTAGGACTTTCATTCGTGTTCGATGGTATGGCAAGCGCCTACTGCCTGCTGGCTGCCGGTCTGTTCCACTCTGTGATGTGGCCCCTCATCTTCAACCTCGGTCTGCAAGAACTCGGCCCCCACACCAAGACTGCTACAGGTATCATCAACACCGGTGTCATTGGTGGCGCTCTGCTCACCCCGCTCATGGGTTGGGTGGTTGACATCTCCACCGTCGGCGTAGCTCTCTGCCTCATGTTCGTCTATTATCTCTACGAAATCTGGTTCTGCTGGAAAGGCAGTAAAATTGGACTTAAATAAATATTCTTTAACCCCATAAATCACATTTCTCATTATGAAACTGACAATTGATGATGTAAGAAGTCGCTTTATCAAGCACTTCAACGGTGAAACCGGCACAGTTTACGCCTCTCCTGGTCGTATCAACCTCATCGGCGAGCACACCGACTACAACGGTGGCTTCGTATTCCCAGGCGCCGTTCAGCAGGGAATGATTGCCGAAATCAAGCCCAACGGCACACGCAAGATACGCGCCTACTCTATTGACCTCAAGGACTACGACGAATTTTCGCTCGACGACGAGAAAGGTCCACGCGCCAGCCACTTCCGCTACATCTTTGGTGTGGCTCGTGAGATGATGGCACTGGGTGTGCCCGTAGAAGGATTCGACACCGCCTTTGCTGGTGATGTGCCCCTCGGAGCAGGTATGTCTTCATCGGCTGCTCTCGAAAGCTGCTATGCTTTCGCCATCAATGACCTGTTCGGCGACAATAAGATTGACAAGATGACACTTGCCAAGGTTGGTCAGGCCACAGAACACAAGTACCTCGGCCTCAAGTGCGGCATCATGGACCAGTTTGCCAGCGTACACGGCAAGAAGGGCAACCTCATGCGTCTGGACTGCCGTTCGGGCGAATTTGAGTACTTCCCCTGGAACCCCAAAGGTTACCGCCTCGTACTCATCAATAGCTGCGTGAAGCACGAACTTGTCGGCTCACCCTACAACGACCGCCGCAACTCCTGCGAAAATGTCGTCAAGCACGTTGCTGCCAAGCATCCCGACCGTAAGATTGAAACCCTGCGCGACTGCACATGGGAAGATTTGGAAGAGGTAAAGGCAGAAGTGGGAGATGTGGACTACAAGCGTGCGAAGTTCGTCCTCGGCGAAAAAGATCGTGTGCTTGCCGTCAGCGAAGCCCTCGAAAAGGGTGACTACGAGAAGGTAGGCGAAATGATGTACGAAACCCACAATGGTCTGAGCAAGGACTACGAGGTGAGCTGCGAAGAGCTCGACTTCCTCAACGACGTGGCCCACGACTGCGGTGTAGCCGGTTCGCGTATCATGGGTGGCGGTTTCGGCGGTTGCACCATTAACCTCGTTGCCGACGAACTCTACAACACCTTCGTTACAGAAGCAAAGAAGCGCTATCGTGAGAAGTTTGGCAAGGACTGCCAGGTAATCGACGTTGTCATTGGCGACGGATCACGCAAGCTCTGCTAAAATCCTTCACATACAATCACACAGGAAACGGACTTGACACGCAGTCAAGTCCGTTTTCGTTTTGAAGCCATCACACTGTGAAATTGAATTTGCTATAATGCCTTGAAAATAGTGGTGCACACGGATGACAACAGCAGTGCACAGCAAATAGTATTCAGTGTGCACTGGAAATAATATTCAGTGTGCACTGCTGGGAAATTCTGAGTGCGGTGCAAATTTCTTGAAAGTGCGGATGAAATCAATTCTGTGTGCGGTGTAAGTATAATTCTATGTTCACTTTGATAATAGCAGATATGTATTTTTGTCCATAGTGGTGGAGATGGTGGAGATGTTTTCTATGTTTTACTAAAAATAAATCACTAATTGTCTTGCAACAGTGTACGAGAAGAATTAGCATTTTTTTTTCGAAATCCTTAGATTTTACTCCACCATCTCCACCACTTCCACTACATGAAGCGCATGTGTGTACGTTTCCACACACTTCAACATGTCAATGATGACGTAAAAAAAGTGTTACAACAAAAAAAAACGTGGAAAGTTTCGTCTGTTTCACGAAAAATATTTAACTTTGCGTGATGTATCTTCTGAAAGAGAGAAATCTAACTAATTATATTATTTAATAACACTCAATTCACAGTATGAAGACAATCAAAAACGTACTCATGGGCACAGCCGCCGCAGTGGCTGTACTATGTGCCTGTACCTCACAACCACAGGCTGAGAGTAATCTGACGACTTCGGGCTTGAATCCTGAGGACTTCGACACAACTTACGTGGACGAGGTGAAGGGTGAAAAGCCCGTTGCGCTTTACACACTGAAGAATGCCAGCGGCATGGAAGTGTGCGTGACCAACTTCGGCGGACGCATCGTCAGCATCATGGTGCCCGACAAGGACGGCAAGATGCAGGATGTGGTACATGGCTTTGACAAGGCCGAAAAGTATTTCCCGCAGAACAATGCCAGCGACTTCGGCGCTTCCATCGGCCGTTATGCTAACCGCATTGCCCAGGGCAAGATTACAGTTGAGGGTGAAGAGATTCAGCTTCCCCAAAACAACTTCGGTCACTGCCTGCACGGTGGTCCTACAGGTTGGCAGTATCAGGTGTACGACGCTCAGCAGGTGGACGACAAGACACTGGTGCTCACAATGGTATCACCCGACGGTGACAACAACTTCCCAGGTGAGCTGACGGCAAAAGTTACTTACACCTTGACCGACGACAACGCCATTGACATCAACTACGAGGCTACAACCACGAAGCAGACGGTCATCAACATGACCAACCACTCTTACTTCAACCTCTCTGGTGACGCCAACAACACTGTGGCCGACGAGCTACTGATGGTCAATGCTGACAACTATACGCCGACTGACACTACCTATATGACAACGGGTGAGATTCGTCCCGTTGAAGGCACAGTGTTTGACTTCCGCCAGGCACGTCGTCTGGGTGATGATTTTGGCGATAAAGATCCCGAAATCAAAGCTGCTGGCGGCGGCTACGACCATAACTGGTGCCTGAACACGAAGGGCAACAAGGACGAAGTCGCAGTTCGTCTGTCCGACCCCCGCTCGGGAATCGTACTCGAAGTATATACCGACGAGCCTGGTATTCAGGTTTATACGGGTAACTTCCTCGATGGATCGTGCGTAGGTAAGAAGGATGTCGCCTACCAGAAGCAGACGGCTATCTGTCTGGAAACTCAGAAGTATCCTGACTCTCCGAACAAGTATAACCTCGAAGGTTGGGAAGGTTCGAACTGCTGGCTCAACCCCGGCGAGACTTACAAGAGTTTCTGCCGCTTCAAGTTCTCGGTTGAGAAGTAATATTATCAAATATAAACGCGAATTTCACAAATTCAACCTATTATTCAATGAATCCGTGTAATTCGCAATAAAAGAATAAATCAACAATAACAACAGTAAATTAATTATGGATTTTTCAGCAAAAGAATTTGTATGGCTCGACTGGGTCGTACTGGCCGTAGGACTCGTAGGAGTAATCTGGGCCGTGTGGCGTTCAATCGTCAAGGACAAGAAAAAGCAGAAGGGTGAGGACTCTTCTGCATACCTCTTCGGTAAGGGTGAACCCTGGTACGTGATTGGTATGGCAATCTTTGCCGCCAACATCGGTTCGGAACACCTTGTAGGTCTGGCAGGTACAGGCGCGAAAGATGGTGTCGGCATGGCACACTGGGAAATGCAGGGCTGGATGATTCTCATCCTCGGTTGGCTCTTTGTTCCCTTCTATCAGTTGCTCATCAACAAGATGGGTAAGATTATCACGATGCCCGACTTCCTGAAGTTCCGCTACACCAAGCGCACCGGCTCGTGGCTCAGCATCATTACACTGGTGGCCTACGTGCTCACGAAAGTCAGCGTGACAGCTTTCACTGGCGGTATCTTCTTCAAGTACCTGCTCGGACTCGACTTCTGGGTGGGTGCTATCGGCCTGATTGCCATCACAGCCGTATTCACGGTGTTTGGTGGTATGAAGGGCGTGATGACACTGTCAACGATTCAGACTCCTATCCTCATCATCGGTTCGTTCCTCGTTCTCTTCCTCGGACTGGCAGCTCTTGGCGATGGCAGCATCACGGAAGGTTGGTCTAACATGATGGCCGCTTGTAATGCAGCTCACGAAGGCTACGGCACAACGCACATGTTCCACACCGATCCAGGCGACCCGATGTATCCTCAGTTCCCTGGCTATGTTGTTTTCCTTGGTGCTTCGATCATCGGTTTCTGGTACTGGTGCACCGACCAGCACATCGTTCAGCGTGTGCTCGGTCAGGTTCCTGGCGAAGACAATGCCGAAGTGATTAAGCGTGCCCGTCGTGGTACCATTGCAGCCGGTTTCTTCAAGATCCTCCCCTGCTTCATGTTCCTCATTCCTGGTATGATTGCCTATGCCCTGTCACTCAAGTCGGGCAGCGGTATCGAAATGGATATTACCAACCACGAATCGACTGACGGTGCCTTTGCTATGATGGTGAAGAACATCCTTCCTGTCGGCATCAAGGGTATTGTGACGATTGGTTTCGTATGTGCACTTGTAGCATCGCTGGCAGCCTTCTTCAACAGCTGCGCCACCCTTTTCACTGAAGACTTCTACAAGCCGATGAAGAAGGGTAAGACCGAGGCACACTATGTATTCGTTGGTCGTATGGCAACAGTGGTTGTCGTACTGTTGGGTCTGGCTTGGATGCCGATTATGATGAACATGGGCAACCTCTACAGCTACCTGCAGGACATCCAGTCGCTGATTGCACCTGCCATGGTTGCCGTCTTCACACTGGGTATCTTCTCGAAGAAGATTACGCCGAAGGCTGGTGAATGGGGTCTGATTGGTGGCTTCATCATCGGTATGGTTCGTCTGCTCACCAACGTGCTGACCGACTCTGGTAAGGCTGTGATGGAAGGCGCTTTCTGGGAGAACACAACATGGTTCTGGCAGACTAACTGGCTCATCTTCGAGTGCTGGCTGCTCGTCTTCATCATCGCCCTGATGGTTGTCGTATCGTTCTTCACGCCGGCTCCGTCAAAGGAACAAGTTGAAGCCATCACCTTCACCAGCGACTTCAAGAAGAGCATCCGCGAAAGCTGGGGCGTTTGGGACATCGTCGGCACCCTCGTTGTCGTTGGTCTCTGCGCTTGCTTCTACTGGTATTTCTGGTAATTATATAATAGGTCTTCGGAGTATTCACGACTCCGAAGACCTTTAATTTGAATCTATATGCTCGAAGAATTAAAACAAAAAGTATTCAAAGCGAATCTTGACCTTGTAAAGCAAGGCCTCGTGATTTTCACATGGGGAAATGTCAGTGGCATTGACCGCGAGAAAGGGCTTGTTGTTATCAAGCCCAGCGGCGTAAGCTACGACGAAATGAAAGCCAGCGACATGGTGGTTGTAGACCTCGAAACAGGGAAGGTGGTCGAAGGCGACCTCAATCCATCGAGTGACACACCAACTCACCTCGTACTCTACAAAGCGTTCCCCAACATTCAGGGTGTCGTACATACCCACTCTACCTATGCCACAGCCTTTGCACAGGCAGGTCGCGACATTCCCAACATCGGTACCACACACGCCGACTATTTCTATAAGGACATTCCTTGCACTCGCGACATGACCAAGGAAGAAGTGGAGGGACAATACGAACTTGAGACAGGAAATGTCATCGTTGACGAAATTCTCAACATCCGTAAGATCAACCCCGACCACACGCCAGCCGTGCTCGTTAAGAACCACGGCCCGTTCTCTTGGGGTACATCTCCCGACAATGCCGTTTACAATGCAAAGGTGATGGAACAGTGCGCCAAGATGGCCTTCGTTGCCTTCTCTGTCAACCCCAACCTCACCATGAATCCCCTGCTCGTTGAGAAGCACTACAACCGCAAACACGGTCCTAATGCCTACTACGGACAGAAAGGTCAGAAACACTAAAAACTATTCTATAACTTATTATTAACACTTAAAAAAAATCACACACAAATGAAAGCATTTGAGAATTTAGAGATTTGGTGGGTGACTGGTGCACAGTTGCTCTACGGAGGTGATGCCGTCATCGCAGTTGATGCTCACTCAAAGGAAATGGTCGAAGGACTGAATAACAGTGGAATCATCCCCATCAAGATTGTTTACAAAGGCACTGCCAACTCTTCGAACGAGGTTGAAGCTGTGATGAAGGCAGCCAACAACGAGGACAAGTGCGTAGGTATCATCACATGGATGCACACCTTCTCGCCTGCCAAGATGTGGATTAAGGGTCTGCAGGATCTGCAGAAACCCCTGCTCCACTTCCACACTCAGTACAATGCCGAAATCCCCTGGGATGCCATCGACATGGACTTCATGAACCTCAACCAGTCTGCTCACGGCGACATCGAATTTGGACACATCTGCACACGTATGCGTGTTCCTCGCAAGGTGGTTTGCGGTTACTGGAAAGACGAAGAGGCTCAGAAGCAGATTGCCGTATGGGCACGTGTGGCCGCTGGTGTTGCCGATGCCAAGAACGTGCGCTGCCTGATGTTCGGTATGAACATGAACAACGTAGCCGTTACCGATGGTGACCGCGTTGAATTCGAGCAGCGTCTGGGCTACCACGTTGACTACTATCCTGTCAGCTCTCTGATGGAATACTTCAAGAAGGTGACCGACAAGGAAGCCGACGAACTCGTTGAAGAGTACAAGAAGCTCTACACCATCAAGATTGACGAGAGCGGCGAAGAGGTTTACTGGCAGAAGGTGAAGAATGCTGCCAAGGCTGAAATTGCCCTGCGTCGCGTACTGAAGGACGAAGGTGCCACAGCATTTACAACCAACTTTGACGACCTCGGTGGTGCAGACATCGACGATCCGAACTTCCTCGGTTTCGACCAGATTCCTGGTCTCGCTTCACAGCGTCTGATGGAAGAAGGCTACGGATTTGGTGCCGAAGGCGACTGGAAGACAGCCTGCCTGTATCGTACCCTCTGGTTTATCTCTCAGGGTCTCCCCACAGGTTGCTCGTTCCTCGAGGACTACACCCTCAACTTCGGCGAGCGCTCGTCTTGCCTGCAGAGCCACATGCTCGAAGTTTGTCCGCTCATCGCAGTTGACAAGCCCAAACTCGAAGTTCACTTCCTCGGCATCGGTATCCGCAAGCAGCAGACAGCACGCCTCGTCTTCACGTCGAAGGTTGGTCGTGGCCTCAAGGCAACGGTCGTTGACCTTGGCAACCGTTTCCGCCTGATTTCTCAGGAAGTCGAGTGTATCGAGCCCAAGCCCATGCCACACCTTCCCGTGGCCAGCGCTCTGTGGGTTCCGCAGCCCTCGTTCGAAATTGGTGCCGGTGCATGGATTCTGGCAGGTGGTACACACCACAGCGCCTTCTCCTACGACATCACAGAGGAATACTGGGAAGACTTCGCCGAAATAGTTGGCATCGAGTATGTCAAGATTAACAAGGACACGAAGACCAGCGAATTCAAGCAGCAGCTGCAGAACAACGAAATGTACTACATGCTGAGCAAGGCTCTCCGCTAAACAATTTTACCACGAATTTCACGAATCACACGAATACAAGTTAGACCCGTTCTTACTGTCTGGTTCGTGAAATTTGTGAAATTCGTGGTTCACGATTTATAAAACGATGATTCATTATGAATTTAAACGCTAAACAAGTCATTCAAGAAGGCAAGGCCATCCTTGGCATCGAGTTTGGATCGACCCGTATCAAGGCCGTGCTTATCGACCCCGAGAACAAGCCCATCGCACAGGGTAGCCACACCTGGGAGAACCAGCTCGTCGATGGCCTGTGGACCTACAGCATCGAAGCCATTTGGTACGGCCTGCAGGATTGCTACGCCGACCTCCGCAAGAATGTGCTGGCAGAATATGAAGTAGAAATTGAAAAGCTCGCAGCCATCGGGTTCTCAGCCATGATGCACGGCTATATGGCTTTCAAGGGGAACGACATCCTTGTTCCTTTCCGCACTTGGCGTAACACCAACACCGGCAAGGCAGCCGCCGAACTCTCGGAGCTCTTCAACTACAACATCCCTCTGCGTTGGAGCATCAGCCACCTCTACGAAGCCATTCTCGACAACGAGGAGCACGTCAAGGACATCGACTTCCTCACTACCCTCGCCGGCTACGTACACTGGCAGGTAACAGGTCAGAAAGTGCTTGGCGTAGGTGACGCATCCGGTATGATTCCCGTCGATCCCAAGACCAAGAACTACGATGCAACGATGGTAGCCCGTTTCGACAACCTCATCGCACCCCGTGGTTTCTCTTGGAAACTTCTCGACATCCTGCCCAAGGCCCTCAATGCCGGTGAGAACGCAGGTTTCCTCACTCCCGAAGGCGCTCTCAAGCTCGACGTGAGCGGACACCTCCAGCCAGGCATCCCTGTTTGTCCTCCAGAAGGCGATGCAGGTACCGGTATGGTAGCCACCAACGCCGTACGTCAGCGCACCGGTAACGTCAGTGCAGGCACCTCTTCCTTCTCCATGATTGTGCTCGAGAAAGACCTTTCCCGTCCTTACGAGCAACTCGACATGGTGACCACACCCGACGGAAGTCTCGTTGCCATGGTACACTGCAACAACTGTACCAGCGACATCAACGCTTGGGTAAAGATTCTGAAGGAATACGCCGATCTGCTCGGTGTGGAACAGTCCACCAACGACCTCTACACCCGTCTGTTCAACATCGCCTTGAAGGGAGATGCCGACTGTGGTGGTGTGATCAGCTACAACTACATCAGTGGCGAACCTGTCACAGGCCTGATGGACGGACGTCCCCTCTTCGTCCGTTCAGCCAACGACAAGTTCAACCTCGCCAATTTCATGCGTGCCCATCTCTATGGAGCCATCGGTGTGCTGAAGATTGGTAACGACATCCTCTTCAACCAGGAGCATGTCAAGGTCGATCGCATCATGGGTCATGGCGGATATTTCACCACGCCCGTTGTCGGTCAGAAGATGCTGGCAGCCGCCCTCAACTCGCCCATCTCAGTGATGGAGACCGCAGGTGAAGGTGGTGCATGGGGTATCGCCCTGCTTGCAGCCTATGTTGTGAACAACCCCAACAAGCTCTCACTGGCAGACTATCTTGACCAAGTCGTATTTGCCGGCAACGAAGGAGTTGAAATCAAACCCGACCCTGAAGACGTCGAGGGTTTCAACCGCTACATCGAAAACTACAAGGCAGCCCTTCCCATCGAAGAAGCTGCTGTCAAATTCAAAAAGCAAATCTAACAAATGAACGATATCAAAGTATTGAACCGCGCAGCGGACAACATTCGTATTCTCGCTGCATCTGCTGTTGAAAAAGCCAAGTCCGGACACCCGGGAGGTGCGATGGGCGGAGCCGACTTCATCAATGTCCTCTATTCCGAGTATCTGCAGTACGACCCCAAGAATCCAGAATGGATCGGTCGCGACCGCTTCTTCCTCGATCCTGGGCACATGGCACCCATGCTCTATTCCCAGCTCTGCCTTATCGGTAAGTTCACTCTCGACGAACTCGCCAACCTTCGTCAGTGGGGTTCGCCCACAACCGGCCACCCCGAATTTGAGATAGCCCGTGGCATCGAGAACACCTCCGGTCCGCTCGGACAGGGTCACGTCTTCGCCATCGGTGCAGCCATCGCAGCCAAGTTCCTCGCCGCCCACACTGGCAACCCTACCTTCTCGAAAGAAACCATCTACGCCTACATCTCCGATGGCGGTGTGCAGGAAGAAATCTCGCAGGGTGGTGCACGCATCGCCGGCGTGTTGGGACTGGACAACCTCATTATGTTCTACGACTCCAACGACATCCAGTTGTCAACTGAGACGAAGGAAGTGATGAACGAGGACACAGCAGCCAAGTACCGCGCCCTCGGTTGGGAAGTCATCGAAATCGTCGGCAACGATGCAGCACAGATTCGCTCTGCACTCGACGCAGCCAAGAAAGTCGAAGGCAAGCCCACCCTCATCATCGGTAAGTGCATCATGGGCAAGGGAGCCCTCAAGGCAGACGGCACCAGCTACGAAGCCAACTGCAAGACCCACGGCGCACCCCTCGGTGGCGACGCTTACGTCAACACCATTAAGCACCTGGGCGGCGACCCCGAGAATCCCTTCCAGATCTTCCCCGAAGTCAAGGAACTCTACGCAAAGCGTGCCGACGAACTTGCCAAGATTTGCGCTGACCGCTATGCCGAGGAAAAGGCATGGGCCGATGCCAATCCCGAAAAGGCACAGCAAGTGGCCGACTGGTTTGCTGGCAAGGCACCGAAGATTGACTGGAGCAAGTGTGTGCAGAAGGACAACGACGCCACGCGCTCGGCCTCTGCAGCCTGTCTCAGCGTGCTCGCCGAGCAGGTACCAAATATGATCTGCGCCTCTGCCGACCTCTCCAACTCCGACAAGACCGACGGTTTCCTCAAGAAGACCCACGCCCTGCAGAAAGGCGACTTCACCGGCGCCTTCTTCCAGGCAGGTGTAGCCGAGCTGACGATGGCCTGCTGCTGCATCGGTATGGCCCTGCACGGCGGCGTCATCCCCGCTTGCGGCACCTTCTTCGTGTTCAGCGACTATATGAAGCCCGCCGTCCGTATGGCAGCCCTGATGGAACTGCCCGTCAAGTTCATTTGGACACACGACGCCTTCCGTGTGGGCGAAGACGGACCTACGCACGAACCCGTTGAGCAGGAAGCCCAGATTCGTCTGATGGAGAAACTGCACAACCATCACGGCCGTCCTTCCGTCCTGGTGCTCCGTCCCGCCGACGCTCAGGAAACCACTGCAGCGTGGTGTCTCGCTATGGAGAACACCAAGACGCCGACAGCACTCATCCTCTCGCGTCAGAACATCCAGAACCTGCCAGCTGGCAACGACTACAGCCAGGTAGCCAAGGGAGGCTACGTCGTAGCAGGTTCGGACGAGAACCCCGACGTCATCCTCGTAGCCACAGGTTCGGAGGTCAGCACCCTCGTTGCCGGAGCCGAACTGCTCCGCAAGGACGGAATGAAGGTTCGCATTGTCAGCGTGCCCAGCGAAGGCCTGTTCCGCGAACAGCCCGTCGAGTATCAGCAGGCAGTGCTCCCCACCGCCGTCAAGAAGTTCGGAATGACCGCCGGCCTTCCCGTCAACCTCCTCGGTCTCGTACCCGCAGCCGAAGGCAAGATTTGGGGACTCGAGTCGTTTGGATTCTCCGCCCCCTACAAGGTGCTCGACGAGAAACTCGGCTACACCGCCGAAAACGTCTATCAGCAGGTGAAGGCTATGTTCTAACAATGCCCCACCCCTATGACTACCCAAAGGCTCCTACAGGCTTACCCTGCCGGAGCCTTTGTTTTTTTACGTATTTTCATTAAAAAGAAGAGCACGTAGATTTCCACTTTACAGTAGTTTTCACGGCAGTGAAGTGAAAGTGTATAAAACGGTGCACAGCTAATTTCTTGGCTGTGCACTGCGGGCATATACAACAGTGCACTGCGAGTATAATCAAGAGTGCACTGCCAATTTCGTCGCAGTGCACTGCAAATTTACAGAGTGTGCGGCGTGACTATTTGCCACAGGCACGGATATAATAAAACAGGGGCTAACTCGTTATTATTGATAAAGAAAACAACGCGGATGAAAGACTGTAGAATAAAATATTTGACCGCACTCACAGGTCTGCTGATGTCGGTCGCCTTGTTGTGCTCCTGTATGAACGACGAGGAATTCACCAACGACTCAGGGGCACGGCTCACGATGGCGCAGGACACGGTGCGCTTCGACACAGTATTCACGACGATGGGCAGCTCGACCCACCGCTTCAAACTCTTCAACCACAACGACAAAGGAATACGGATGGCAAGCGTGGCATTGGAAAGCGGAGGCGAGAGCGGGTTCCGCATCAATGTGGACGGACACTCGGGGGCCATGCTGTCGGACATCGAAATCCTGGGCAAAGACAGCCTCTTTCTCTTCGCCGAAGTCACACTGCCCAAGCAAAACAGCGATAAGCCCGTGCTGGTGCGCGACCGCATCGTGTTCACCCTGGAAAACGGACAGCAGCAATACATCGTACTCGAGGCATGGGGACAGGACGTGGAAGTGCTCCGAGCCGTCGAAATCGCTGCCGACCAGACGCTCTCGCCCGCGCGCCCGTACCTTATATATGACAGCCTCGTCGTGAAGGAAGGTGCAAGGCTGACACTGCCTGCCGGAACTACCCTACACTTCTATACCGATTCCTATCTGGGCGTGCACGGCCAACTGACGTGCGAAGGTACGGCCGAACACCCCGTCACCCTGCGCGGACACCGCACCGACCGCATCTTCAGCTACCTGCCTTACGACCGCCTCGAAAACCTCTGGAAGGGCGTGACGCTCTATCCGGAAAGCTACGACAACCGACTGGAATATACCGACATCCACAGCGCTGAAATAGGCATCAACTGCCCAGCTGCCACCACGGACCGCACAAAACTGACCTTGCTCAACTCCACGCTCCATACCAACGGAACGAACAACCTGCACCTGACAAACTGCACGGCTACCGTCTGGAATTGTGAACTGACGAATTGTGAGCAGCAGAACGTAGTGCTCGTCGGCGGAAGCTACGACTTCCTCCACACGACGATATTCCAGACCTACGGCAGCGATGCACTGATGTTCACGAACCTGGGCGAGGAGGAGGACCAGACCTGGCCGCTTCTGAAGGCCGACTTTCGCAACTGCATCGTCAGTGGAATGAACACGGACGTGATTATGGGAAGCAGCTCGGACAACAAGGAAGTGGCCTTCGAGTATCGTTTCCTCAATTCGCTGATTAACATCAAGATGTCGGGACGTGAGGACGAAGAGACGCTGGCACGCTTCGCCGAATGTGTAAACGAACAAGATCACGAAAAGATGGAAATCTATGGCAAGGACAATTTCCTCTGCGTCGATACGTACAACCGTCTGTACAACTACCAACTTTCAGAAATGTCGAATGCTCGCGGCATCGGCAACGCTGCATTCAGCACAGAACTCCCCACCGACCGCAAGGCGAAGGAACGCCCCAGCGAGAAGCCGGATGCAGGATGTTATCAATTTCAGTAAAAATGTACATTATCGCCACGGAAAACTTATAAATTCATTTATTTTTCCGCATTACACGAAAAAATCTTAATTTTTTTTGGTGGTAATCTTCAAAATAATTAACTTTGCAGCGATTAAAATGTGTTTTTCATAGTAATAGATTTTTCGGAGAGCTGGCTCGTGAGAGTCGGTTCTTTTTTTTGCTGTGCAACGAACTCCCCGCCCCTCCCCAGGAGAGGAGTTCAGACCAGCCGGCTTATAATTTTTTATTTTTTAATTTTTAATTGTTAATTTTTAATTGTTAATTTTATTTGGGCGGTATCAATATTTTTAGTAAATTTGCACGATTTTTGTAAAACTCGGAAATAACAACTCTAAAACTCATAATCAAAAAAATGGCTAAGAAACAAAAAAAGACAGAAGAGGCTATCGGACTTGACGTCCAACTGACCAAGTCGGAAGCATTTATCGAGAAACATTGGAAGGCTATTGTCGCAGTGCTGCTGGCTGTGATTGTGGTGGTTGCCGGTATCTTCATCTACCGCCGCTATATGGCCGGTGTGGAGGCCGATGCCCAGAACGCTATTGCCAAGAGTCAGCAAGCCTTCTCGGCCGAGCAGTTTGAGGTCGCCCTCAATGGTGACAGCACCGGTTCGATGGGCTTCCTGAAAGTGATCGATGAATTTGGCGGAACAAAGACAGCCAACCTGGCACGTCTCTATGCAGCCATCAGCTACGCCAAACTTGGCAAGACTGACGACGCCATCGCTATGTTCGAAAAGTTCGACAGCAAAGGCGACCAGATGGTTTCACCAGCAGCAAAAGCTGCCCTGGGCAACTGCTACATACAGAAGGGTGACAAGGAAAAGGGTGCCGGCCTGCTAATCGAGGCTGCCAAGGATGCCGACAACGACGCAATCAGTCCGCTGGCGCTGTTTCAGGCTGGCGAAGTCTATGAGTCACTGGGTCAGAAGGATAAGGCTCTGGAACTGTATCAGCAGATTAAGGACAAATATTTCCGTTCTGCCCTGGCTAACGACATCGACAAGTATATCGAACGAGTAAAATAAAAGGTAAAAGTTCAAAGTTAAAAGTTAAAATGGCTGGCGGTATGCATCATTCCGCAGGCATTTTAACTTTTAACTTTTATTTTTTTACTTACAATTATCAATTTTTCAATTTTCACTGTTTATGGCAACAAAGAACCACAACCTGTCAGCTTACGACATCCAGAGTGTGCCGAATGCCGAAGGAAAGAAGTTTGGCATTGTCGTGAGTGAATGGAACGAAAACGTGACGGCTGCACTGCTGGCCGGTGCACGGGAAACGTTGCTCAAGCATGGCGTACGCGAAGAAGATATAAAGGTGAAGACCGTGCCAGGCAGCTTCGAACTGATTTATGGTGCAAGCCAGATGGTGAAGAGCGGTGTGGATGCTGTGATTGCCATCGGCTGCGTCATCCGTGGAGATACGCCACACTTCGATTACATCTGCGAAGGAACAACCTATGGCTTGGCACGACTGAATGCCACTCAGCCCATTCCTGTCATCTACGGACTCATCACCACAAACGATATGCAGCAGGCACTCGACCGCTGCGGCGGAAAACATGGCAATAAAGGCGATGAATGTGCCGTCACCGCTATTAAGATGGTATTCTTTTGAATAAGATGATACTCTTTTGAAGAAACTCCGTAAACTCATCAGGCCACTCATTAGCAGCATTCTGATTCTATATGTGGGTTTGATTCTGCTGCTGCACACCCCTTTCGTACAGAAAGGGTTAGGAGATTGGGTGGCTGATGCGCTGAGCCGGAAGATTGGATCGGAGGTGAAGGTTGGACGTGTGGACCTGGGCTTCCTCAACCACATCATCATCGACGATTTGGAAGTAAAGAGTCCGGACGGAGAAAACATCCTGAAGGCGGCTCGCACCGCTGTTACTATTGAACTGCCCGACATCCTGAAGGGCAACATCAACATTACTACTGCCCAGTTGTTTGGCGTGAAGGCCAGACTATACCGAAAAACACAGAGTTCACCCCTCAATATTCAGTACATCATCGATGCCTTTGCTGCCGATGAGGAAGAACCGTCTACTCCCATCAACCTCAAAGTTAGTTCACTCATTCTTCGCCACGTTGATGTGACTTACGATGTTCTTTCGGAACGGCAGAAGACTGACACACTCGATGTCAACCACTTGCATCTAAGCAACATAGGCTTAACCGCTTCCATCAGAGCTTTTACTGAAGATTCTCTCAATGTATCGGTGCGTCGCTTGAATTTTACGGAAAAACATTCAGGGTTGACGCTCAAGAATCTCGCTACCTCGGTGGCTGGCAATCGCCACTCGGCCACGATGGACAGCCTTGTGTTAGAAACACCGAAATCGTTGGTGCGTATCGGAACTGTGAATGCACGATACGAACAAAAGGAGCAGTTGAAACTACATTCGCTCACAGCCTCTCTCCTACCCTCCTTCATCCTACCCTCTGAATGGAAACCGCTGCTGCCACAACTGGCTTTGCTCGACTTTCCCTTGCAACTTGAAGGCAGCATCGATGCTGATGAGCATCAACTCAGAATCGACAACTTCAACCTCAATAGCGACGATCATAGCATTGCACTGACAACGAGGGCACGAGTGCTTGACTGGCAGGGAAAAAAAGATGTTCAAGCCGACATCCAACGCTTGCAATTTTCGTCCGGTGGGCTAAGTGCAGTGCTGGCTGCCTGTGGTGTTGACCAGGTAACTCAACAGACTATGACACAACTGGGGCAGCTGGGATTGACGGGTACGATTACCAAGGAAGGGCACACTCTCACGGCCAAACTGGATGCGATTTCAGACATCGGCGACGTAGCAGTGGTGGGTGACTATCAGTTGGATGACCGGCATCTGCTTTCGGCTCACGTCGAGACGCAGGATTTCGACCTTGGCACTCTGATTCAGAATGAGTTGCTCGGTCACACCGCCTTCAGCCTCGATGTGGATGGCGAGATGGCAGACCTTGAGCATCTGCATGGAAAAATCTACGGTGATATCTCGGCTTTCGACTATCAAGGTTATACTTATCACAATATCTTTGTCGATGGCATGGCAGCGGCTAAAAGTTACGAGGGCATACTCGACATCGATGATGAACACCTGAAACTATCGTTCAACGGAAGCCTTACAACGCACGACGACGGTATGGTCGCAGCCAATATGGTGATGTCTGTTCCCCTGTTTGAGCCTCATGCCTTACATCTGACAAAGGATTACGAAGGCGAAGAGTTCTGCTTTACGGCTGTTGCCAAAGCCAAAGGACGTAGCCTTGCCACTGCTGTCGGCGAGGTGGTGCTTGACTCTATCCGCATCTCCACACCCGAGCAGATTTACCTGCCCCAAGCCATCACGCTGAGTTCAGAATTGTTGGACAACGAACAGAAGCAGATCCTCGTCAGCAGCGATTTTCTGAATGCCACCTTCGTCGGCAATATCAACTACAGCGACATCATCCCCAGTTTTCAGAATCAGCTTGCCAACCATCTGCCGTCGCTCATTCCACACACAAAGACTGAGCGGAAGATGGATACGGCGTTCGACTTCGAGATGGAACTGACAGAAACTCCTCTTGTCCACCACTTTCTCCACGCCGACTACCAACTGCTCACTCCGGCCCGAATCACCGGACGGCTGAATGCAAGCAGCAACACCTCGTTTGTAATGATTGATGTGCCAAGTATCGAATACGAAGGTACTCGCTACGACAACGTCAAAGCTACCTACAATGGTTCGTCGTATAATTTCAAACTCAATGCCGAACTGCTACGATGTCTCGACGAAGGCGATACACACGTCAGTGTCAATGCCTTGGCTCAAAACGATGTCCTGACCACACATCTCAGCCTCGACCAGATGCACGATTATCCGATGCAGGGAAATGTCTCGGCTAAGACCTTTTTTTCTCGACAGGACGGAATGCTGGACACACATATCCACGTTCAGCCCTCTGAACTCACGTTTAATGACACGACTTGGTTAGTGAAACCTGCCGATATCCGCATCTACGGCAAACAGATCGAGTGCCATAACCTCGAAGTGAGCAGCCGCGACCGCTTTGTCAAGGTGAACGGCATAGTGAGCGAGTCACCATCCGATTCGCTTATTGTACAACTCAACAATGTCGAGGTTGATTATGTGCTGTCCCTCGTCGATTTCACAGCGGTCGATTTTCGTGGACGAGCCTTCGGCACAGCCTATGTCAGCAATGTCTATAAGCAACCCAAGTTTCTTGCAGCCCTACGAGTGGAAGATATGGCTATCGGCAACGGTGTGCTGGGGCTCGGCAACATCACTGCACACTGGGACGACAGCGTGGACGGCATCCGTGTCAATGGCCATATCACCGATACCGACCCCGAGGGGCAGGACCGTATTACTGACTGTACGGGCTACATTTCCCCTTCCGACAATAAAATCAACCTCAGCATCACCGCTAACAATACCAACGCCTACTTCCTCAACGACTTCCTCGGAGGCGTGTTCCGCGACATCCACGGTAGTGCCAATGGAGTGCTGAATGTGGTCGGACCGCTCAACGATATCGGCCTCGTTGGCGACCTTTGTGCCAACGTCGGCATGACGCTACGTGCCACCAACGTCACCTATCACGTCTCGCCCCAAGACACCATCCGCTTCCGTCCCTATCGCTTCGGATTCGAAAACATACACATCCACGACGACGACGGCAACCAGGGTACAGTCAACGGCTTTGTATCGCATCACAACGTCAAGGACTTCGCCTACGAATTTCACATCAATATGCAGCACCTGCTGGCTTACCGCGAAGATCAATTCAACTCCGACAAGTTTATGGGACTCATCTATGCCAGCGGCACGATGGATGTCCGTGGAGCAGACGGAAGCCCCCTCAACATCACAGCAGACGTCACCCCTACCCGAGGCAGCTTTTTTGCCTATGACGCAGCTACCCCCGACGCCATCACATCTTCCACATTCCTTACATTCCACGATGCAGCCGAACGTCCCGACACACTTCACACTGCTGATGCCAATGACTACGAGTACGAGGGCGACATCTTCATGAACGTAGCCATCCACCTCAATCCCGATTGCGCCATCAAGCTGCGGATGGACAATGCCGACGATGGCTACATCACCACCTACGGAACCGGACGTCTCCAAGCCTCCTACTACAACAAGGGAGCCTTTACCCTGGCCGGCATCTACAACATTCAGAACGGCAACTATCGACTCTATCTCCAGGACATCATCTATCGCGACCTTGTGTTGCAAGACGGTTCAAGCGTTGTATTCAACGGAAATCCCTTCGATGCCAACCTCCACCTCATCTGCCACCACACCATCAACAGTGTTCCCCTTACCGACCTCACCGCCGGTATGACAACCACAGGAAGCAACAAAATCAAAGTGGTATGCATCCTCGACATCACTGGTCAACTCGGTAACATGAATTTCCGCTTCGACCTCAACCTACCCAATGTCAACGACGAGGTACGCCAACTCGTACGCTCCTACATCACCACCGAAGAAGATATGAATATGCAGATGATCTATCTCCTCGGCCTCGGTCGATTCTACACCAACGAATATGCACGTCAAGGCAGCAATACAAGCGGAGGCGGAGCCGTCAACACCCTGCTTTCCTCCACCATCAGCGGACAAATCAACCAGATGCTCTCAAATGTCATCCCCGCCGACAGCAAATGGAACTTCGGCACAGGTCTCACCACCGGCGAGCAGGGATGGAACGACCTCGATGTCGAGGGTATGCTCTCAGGACGCCTGCTCGACGACCGTCTGCTTATCAACGGCAACTTCGGCTATCGCGACAACACACTAACACAAAACTCTACCTTCATCGGCGACTTCGATGTCAAGTGGCGCATCCGCGAAGGCGGCAATACCTACCTCAAAGCCTATAACAAGACCAACGACCGCTACTTCACAAAAGCCACCCTCAACACACAAGGCGTCGGCATCAGCTACCAACGCGATTTCGAACACTGGCGCGACCTATTCCGCAAGGTAACAAGTAAATAAGTTTTTGAGTTTTAATTTTCAACCTTCAATTTTCAATTAAGCCGTCAACACGTTAACTCATCAATAAAAAAATGAACAACGGATTTATCAAAGTGGCCTCCGCCATCCCCACCACCGGAGTAGCCAACTGCAGCCACAATGTCGGGTACATCCGACAGCTCATCGACCAAGCCGCAGAGCAGGGAGCAGCTATCGTCTGCTTTCCCGAGCTCAGCATCACCGGCTACACCTGTGCCGACCTGTTTGCCCAGCAACAACTGCTCGACAGTGCACAGGCAGCACTCGAACAGCTACTCCACGACACAGCCTCTACCCCCATCGTAGCCATTGTCGGCATGCCCATCGCCGTCGGCAGTGCATTACTCAACGCAGCCGTCGTTATCCAAGGCGGACACATCCACGGCATCGTCCCTAAACAACACCTGCCCAACTATAAAGAATTCTACGAGCAACGCTGGTTTACCCCTGCCAATGGAGTTCCCGACACCCAACTCACACTTTGTGGACAGACCGTACCCCTCAGTCGTCATCAGCTCTTTGAAGTCGATGGCATACGTTTTGGCATCGAACTCTGCGAAGACCTCTGGGCACCCATCCCCCCCAGCAGCCAGCTCACACTCTCCGGAGCCGAACTCATCTTCAACCTCTCTGCTACCGACGAACTCATCGCCAAACACGACTACCTCCTCAGCCTCCTCGCTCAGCAGTCAGCCCGCTGCCTCTGCGGCTACGTCTATGCCTCCAGCGGCTTTGGCGAATCCACCCAAGACCTCGTATATGGTGGCAATGCCCTCATCTACGAAAACGGACACGCCCTCGCTACCTCTGAGCGCTTCAGCCTCGGTCCCCAACTCGTCGTCGCCGACATCGACATTGAGAACCTGCGCCACGAACGTCGTGTCAACACCACCTTCCATACACCACAAGCAGATATCCGACCAGAAGTAATCAAAATTCAATCCACATTGGCGAGTGGTACACGTTCAACAGGAAGAAGTCAAACCTCCACGTTCAACCTTCACCGAACCATAGACCCCCACCCTTTCATCCCCACTGGAACAGCACTCGACCAGCGTTGCCATGAAATCTTCAACATCCAAGTAGCCGCACTCACACAGCGACTCGTACACACCCATGCACGCACCCTCGTCATTGGTATCAGCGGCGGGCTCGACTCCACACTCGCACTCCTCGTCTGTGTCCGAACTATGGACCGGCTCAATCGCAGCCGCAGCAACATCGTCGGCATCACCATGCCTGGTTTCGGCACCACAGACCGCACATACCACAACGCCCAGGCTCTCATGCTGCAACTCGGAATAACCCGTCGCGAAATTTCCATCCGCGAAGCCTGCCTCCAGCACTTTGCCGACATCGGACACGACCCCGCCAACCACGACGTCACCTACGAAAACGCTCAGGCACGTGAACGCACCCAGATACTCATGGACGTAGCCAACCAGCTTAGCGGACTCGTCGTCGGCACAGGCGACCTCAGCGAACTCGCCCTCGGCTGGTGCACCTACAATGCCGACCACATGTCCATGTATAACGTCAACGGCTCCATCCCTAAGACCCTTGTCCGCCATCTCGTCCGATGGGTGGCACAGCAAGACCCTGCGACACGCGACACCCTCCTCGACATCATCGACACCCCCATCAGTCCCGAGCTCACACCAGCCGACGACCACGGCAACATCCAGCAGAAGACAGAAGACCTCGTCGGTCCCTACGAGCTCCACGACTTCTTCCTCTACCACACCCTTCGCCATGGCAGCAATCCAGAGCGCATCTACCACCTTGCCTGCCAAGCCTTCACCGGTCAGCAGCAGTACGACGACGTCCCGCAGCTCAACGAACCCGTAGGGCAATACACCCCTGCGACCCTACTTCATTGGCTGACCGTGTTCTATCGCCGTTTCTTCTCCCAGCAGTTCAAACGCTCCTGTTTGCCTGACGGCCCGAAAGTCGGCAGCGTGAGTCTCAGTCCACGAGGCGACTGGCGAATGCCCAGCGACGCCTCCGCCGACGAATGGCTCCGCCAATGCGAGCAGCTGAAGGCACAGCTGAAAGACTGACCGGCCGGCACAAGAAAGGACTCACAACTCAGTGAGTCTTTCTCAAGACCGCAATATAAATATAAAAACACTGCGGAGCAAAAAAATTTGCTCCGCAGTGTTTTTATTATCTCTGTGCCGCTCAATCCGTCAGGACTTAAACACAGAGAGTGAGGTGTGAATCGGTCTTTATTTCACTTTGATGACCAGATATTTCGATACGCTCCAGAATCGGTAGGCGTCGGTGATGCGTAGGGTGTACTGCCCTTGCGAGTCCTTCAAGAGGGTGTAGGAGCCTTCGGGATGGGTGGTGAGCAGCTTGGCCGACTTCGACAACAGCGGGATGACGGTGGTCTTGCGAATGTCGATTTTGGTGAAATAGTCGCGATCGAAGTCTTCGGACTCGAGGACGTCACCGCTGACGAGGATGCGATGGTCTTTCAGCTCGCGGCTGGTGCCATAGACAAAGTAGGCTGTGTTGAGCTGTGCGTCCTGGTTGCGTGCAATCTGTTCGTTGACATTGCGCTCTTCGGTGACGCGTGCGTTCTCGTCTTGGAGCTGCGTGACGGTTTCGTCGAGTTGAGCAATACGAACGTCCTTCTCTTCGAGTTGCTGGCGAAGCTGTTCGATTTCCTGGGTCTTCTGTTCAAGCTGTTCGGTCATCTTATCGACCATCTGCTTGAGTTGTCCAGAATTGATGTTGCTCTGTTTGAGTTTGCCTTGCAGCTCCTCGAGTTTCTTTCGGTTGTCGAGCAGAGTCTGCTGAATGAACTCCATGTTGTCGGCGATGTTGGCGCGTGCGCTGCCGTTCTCAAGGTCTTGGTTGAGAACATTGACGCGGCCTTCGGCCTGGTTAATCTGGTCGAATCCTTCCTGGATTTCGTTGAGGGTGGTCATGAGTTCGTTGAGGTCCTGGTCTTTTTGGTCGAGGATGTTCTGCAGCGAATCGATGGTTGCGTTGTCTTGCTGCTGTTGTCCCCCTGTGCCGACGCAGGCAGTGAGCAGGGCTGCGGACATGCAGGTTAAAATTAGTTTTTTCATTTCGATTGACTTTTTTGAATTAGCCTACCGACAAGCACTTCCAAGCCTCCCTTGAGAATGGTGGTGAGGGGTGTTATCGGGTTGACTAATTGATGATTAATTGTTAATTGTTAACTAGGTCGTTTTATATTTGTTTTTGGATTGATTGTGCGGTTTTTCAGCTTTCGTTGCATCGGATACACCCGCTACGATGACAACAATTTCGCCTCGAGGCTCGGTGTCGGTGAAGTGCTGAATGAGTTGCTGGAGGGTGCCTCGTGTGCTCTCTTCGTGAACTTTTGATATTTCGCGGCAGACGCAGGCTTGGCGGTCGGGGCCAAAGTGGTCGGCAAACTGTTGGAGTGTGCGCAGCAGCCGATAGGGTGACTCGTAGAAGATCATGGTGCGGGTCTCGTCGTGAAGGGCTTCGAGGCGTGTCTGGCGGCCTTTCTTCTGTGGGAGGAATCCTTCGAAGCAGAAACGTTCATCGGGCAGGCCGCTGCTGACGAGTGCAGGGACGAATGCTGTGGGACCAGGAAGGGTCTGCACTTCGATGCCTTGACGCACACACTCACGAACGAGGAGGAATCCAGGATCGCTGATGGCAGGTGTGCCTGCATCACTAATGAGAGCGAGGGTCTGTCCTGCGAGCAGCCTCTGAATAACGGATTGTGTGGTCTGGTGTTCGTTGAATTTGTGGTGCGACTGCATGGGGGTATGGATGTCGTAGTGACGTAGTAGCACACTGGAGGTGCGTGTGTCTTCGGCCAAAATGAGGTCGGACTCGCGCAGCACTCGTATGGCACGGAGGGTGATGTCCTCCATATTGCCGACGGGTGTCGGAACTACATACAATATGCCCATAGCCGCGACAAAGGTACAACATATAATTGAAAATTGAAAATTGAAAATTGAAAATTTGCTTTTTGGCCACACTTCGCGTGGAAAAATCACAAATTTGGTCCAAATATAATAGAAAATTGAAAACTAACAACGAATTACACGAAAAACTTAAAAACTCATAAACTTAAAATTAAAAAATTTGCTACTGGAGCGTTATATTCGCAAGATTTTCTGTATCTTCGCAGAAAATTTGTAAACCGATGAATATGAAACAGGAAATTACGTTCGACAGATTTGTACGCGGATTGTTGGGCTTGGCTATCATTTTTTTAGTCTATCTGCTCCTAAAGAAGCTGAGCAGTGTGCTCATTCCATTTGCCGTTGCGTGGCTGGCTGCCTATCTGCTCTACCCCATCGTGTGCTTTTTCCAGTATAAGTGCAGGCTCAGGAATAGGCTTCTGTCTATCATTGTCACGTTGCTGGTGATTTTGGGAACTTTGTACGGCATCGGACTACTCATCATGCCGCCGGTCGTGGCTGAGTACAATCGTTTGCAAACGATTGTCGTCGATTATGTTCAGACTCAGACGCAAGGTGCAAACCTGCTGGTGCTGGCTCAGGACTACATTACTCAATATATCGACATGGAGGACATCTCGAAGATGTTTACACTGAAGGATGTCACGTCGGTGCTCGAAGAGTATGTGCCTCAGATTGTGTCGTTTGTGTCTGGGTCTATCAATGCCTTGATTGGACTGATTGCCTCGCTGATTGCCATCTTGTATATGTTTTTCATTTTGATGGACTACGAAAACATGACAAGCGGCTTCACCAAGATGATTCCCAAAGGGCAGCGAAGTTTTGTCCGTGGCATGATTTCGGATGTAGAGAAAGGTATGAACAGTTATTTCCGAGGTCAGAGTATTGTCGCCTTGCTTGTGGGTATCGGGTTTTCCATCGCATTTACGATTATCGATTTTCCTATGGCCATCCCGCTGGGGCTGTTCATGGGATTTCTGAATCTGGTGCCCTACATGCAGATTTTGGGGTTCATACCAGCCATCGTTCTGGCTCTGCTCGAAGCACACGACACGGGTGGAAACTTCTGGCTTATCATGCTGGCGTTTACGGCTGCCGTGCTGATTGTCCAGTTGCTGCAAGACTCGGTCATCACGCCGAAGGTGATGGGACATGTGACGGGGCTGAACGCAGCAGTCATTCTCCTCTCCCTCTCCATTTGGGGCGCCTTGCTTGGTTTCATCGGCCTGATCATCGCCCTACCTCTCACCACCCTGCTCATCTCCTATTATAAGAGGTACGTATTAAAGGAGAATAAGGATTTAGGGGAGGTGGATTCTACTGCTCTGGAAACTCACCAATGAAGCGCATCTGACGAAGAGCCCATGTCTGTCGGCGGAGCATGTAGCGCGACGGATTTCCGCTGTTCATCTGACGAGGATTAGGCAAGGACACAGCAATCAATGCACACTGTTGCTTGCTCAGTTGAGCAGCTGCACATCCAAAATGCTCATGTGCCACTGCCTCGGCTCCATAGATTCCATCCCCCATCTCAATCGTGTTCAAATAGACTTCCATGATGCGTTGTTTCGACCAGAACACTTCAATGAGAATAGTGAAATACGTTTCCAGTCCCTTCCTAAACCAAGAGTGAGCTGGCCAAAGGAACACATTCTTTGCCGTTTGTTGAGAGATGGTGCTTGCTCCACGTTCTCGACCGCCTTTTTGTGCTTCTTCGTATGCTGCTTTGATTTGCTCAAAGTCAAAACCGTTGTGCTTCAAAAAATTTTGGTCTTCACAAGCCCATACAGCCTGCGAAAGACTGGGTGAAATGCTATCAAGCGGCACCCACCGATGCACCATCTTCAGTTGTTTTCCATCCTTCACTTGCTGCACCAAACGGATGAACATCAATGGAGAACAGGGTACTGGCAGCCAGCGATAAGCAACAACAGCTGCTATCGAGGTTCCGAAGAATAGGATGATTGTCCACTTGAAAAATCTTAAAACCTTTTTCATTGCATAGAGAGATTTCTTTGCACAGTGAAAAGAAAGTTGGCAGCCACAGCTGACTGCCAACTTTGTAGTGTTGCCAAAAGAATCAGCAACACGTCAATAGAAACAAATTGTTTACTGCAGTGTGCCGTTGTTGGCAGCGTTGATCATGGCTTCAGAAGCATAGAGATACACTTCCACGCGGCGGTTCTGCTGCTTGCCAGCTGCTGTGCTGTTGTCAGCAATAGGAGCCATCTGACCCAGACCTTCGACCGAACGAATCTGTGTGGGGCTAACACCCATAGACGTAAGGTAGCTCTGAACCGATTGAGCACGCTGCAGAGAGAGAACTTGGTTGCGGCTGGCGTTTTCTTCGGCCGATGTTACACCCTTGAAGCCAGTGTTGTCGGTATGGCCCTGAATAGCAACGTCCATGTCGGTGTTGGGTTTAAGTACGTTGTTGGCAAACTGAGTGAGTGAGTTCTTGGCTGTCTGGTTCAGTGTGCTGCTGCCCGAAGCGAACAGGATACCAGAGTCGAACGTAACTTTCACAGCCTGCAATCCGTTGGCATCAGTGATGCTCTCAACCTGAGCATTGGCTACAGCCTGAGCAGCTGCCTTGGCTTTGTCCATCTTCTTACCAATCAGGACACCGGCACCTGTACCGATCGCACCGCCAATGGCTGCACCAATCAATGTGCCACCGGCATTCTTACCAATCAGATTACCGACGATACCGCCGAGCACAGCACCGCCACCGCCGCCAATGAGACCGCCCTTGGTGGTGTTGTTCATGTTGCAGCTCGAGAAAACGAGTAATGCACTCAGTGCAATAGCACTAAATTTCAGATTCTTCATAATTTGAACGCGTTAAAAATGAATTAAACAATAAAAAAGATATTATCTGACTATTAGTCGTGTTATACACACCTCTATTTGTGATGCAAAGTTATAAAAAAACATTGAATGCTACCAAAAGAAATAAGGTTTTTTTCTGTAAATTTGTTTTTTCACACACTTATTCGTAACTTTGCGGTCAGAAAGAAGCAGTTCAACGTTCAACGCTTGCCTCGGTATCGTGATGTCAGACGGTAAACGATGAATTTTGAACTCATAGTTTTTATTTTTAATTTTATTAAGGTATGAATTTGTACGTAAGGTATTTCGACCACGAAACAATGGCTTACAACATGGATGATGTTGTAGCTTTTTTACAGTCGATCGATGAAATCAAAGTTGATGATCACGACTACGAGCGCATTATGAATTTTGTGGAGTCGGACAATGTCTATCCTTTCCGCCTAAAGGTTAGTTATAGCAACTACGTGCTTTTCCTCAAGACAGAGGCGAAAGACATGGAAGAGTTCAAGTACCTGGAGCAACTACGAAAGGAACAACGTGCCGAACAACACATGACGATGGCAGAACGCAAACGCACTCAAATGGAACAGCTGAACGAACGACATGAGGGCTGGTATGAGGCAAGTTTGCAATTCAAACGCGTTGTCATGAACCCTGAGAGCGGGAAGTGTCAGTATGTGGACACCATTTTCCGAGTACGACTGAAAGCGCAAAGCGCTATGGACTGCTACAATCGCATTGTTGAGCATCTGCAGAATCGTCAGGATGTCGATCCCCGAAGCCAGTTCCCTTCGGCCAAAAGCAGCAATTTCGAATACAAATTACTGGAGGAAGAAGGTGTAGAAAAGAAAGAAGAGGAAGAAGGAAAGGCAGAGCCAACAGAATCTTCCTCAACAGCAGAATAATCCTGTCTGTTCCTTTACATTTTACCAATAAAAGAAATTTTCAAACGTGAACATTCTCGAACTTTCCGAACAGGAAATCATCCGCAGAAATAATCTGCAGACATTGCGCGATTTGGGCATCGATCCCTATCCCGCCGCCGAATATCCTACAAATGCATTCTCCGACGACATTGTCGCACTGTTCAATGACGATGCCCCACAGCGTGAGGTATGCATCGCAGGACGCATGATGAGCCGCCGTGTGATGGGTAAGGCTTCGTTTGCCGAGCTTCAAGACTCCAAAGGACGCATACAAGTGTATGTCACCCGCGACGATATCTGCCCAGACGACAACAAGGAACTGTATAACACGGTGTTCAAGAAGTTGCTCGATCTTGGCGACTTTATCGGTGTAAAAGGCTATGTATTCCGTACACAGACGGGCGAAATCTCAGTTCATGCCAAGGAACTCACCGTGCTGGCTAAGAGTCTTAAGCCACTGCCCGTGGTGAAGGAAAAAGACGGACAGGTGTTCGACGCCTTCGAAGACCCAGAACTGCGCTACCGCCAACGCTATGTAGACCTTATCGTCAATAATGGTGTCAAGGATACATTCCTCAAGCGTGCCACCGTGCTCCGTACCTTGCGCCAGGTGCTTGACGATGCTGGATACACAGAAGTCGAGACTCCGACCCTGCAGAACATCGCCGGTGGCGCCTCGGCACGTCCGTTCATCACCCACTTCAACGCGCTGAACGTCGATATGTATATGCGCATCGCCACCGAGTTGTATCTCAAGCGTCTGATTGTGGGCGGTTTTGAGGGTGTGTACGAAATCGGCAAGAACTTCCGCAACGAAGGCATGGACCGCACACACAATCCCGAATTCACCTGCATGGAGCTGTATGTGCAGTACAAGGACTACAACTGGATGATGTCGTTCACTGAGCAGTTGCTAGAGAAGATTTGCATTGCCGTGAATGGCTCAACAGAAACAGTAATCGACGGCAAGACCATCTCGTTCAAGGCACCCTACCGCCGTCTGCCCATCCTCGATGCCATCAAGGAACAGACGGGCTACGACCTGGACGGAAAGTCGGAAGACGAAATCCACGACGTGGCCAAGAAACTGGGTATCGAGGTGGACGACACGATGGGCAAAGGTAAGCTCATCGATGAAATCTTTGGCGAAACCTGTGAAGGCACCTTTATCCAGCCTACATTCATCACCGACTATCCCGTCGAAATGTCACCGCTGACCAAGATGCACCGCTCCAAGGCTGGACTGACTGAGCGTTTTGAACTGATGGTTAACGGAAAGGAGCTGGCCAACGCTTACTCCGAGCTCAACGACCCCATCGACCAGGAAGAACGTTTCCAAGAACAGATGCGACTAGCAGACAAGGGCGACGACGAAGCCATGATCATCGACCAAGACTTCCTGCGAGCCCTTCAGTACGGTATGCCTCCTACCAGCGGCATCGGCATTGGCATCGATCGTCTTGTCATGCTCATGACCGGACAGACAGCCATTCAGGAAGTGCTCTTCTTCCCACAGATGAAACCCGAGAAGAAGATGCCGAAGGACAGCGTCGAGAAATTCACTGCCCTCGGATTCAACTCTGACATCGTGCCTGTGCTACAAAAAGCCGGCTATAATCTTGTCAGTGACCTAAAGGACGGAAATGCTCAGAAGATTCAGCAGCAGATTGGCGAAATCCTCAAGAAGTATAAACTGGACATCCAGAAGCCTTCGGTGGATGAATTGTCGCAGATCATTGCTAAAATCGGATAAGACATGCAATTCAAATCTTGTGGACGAGTAGCAATTATGGGAGGTGGCAGTTGGGCAACAGCCATCGCCAAGATTGTGCTGGCCCACGAAGACACCATTAACTGGTACATACGCCGCGACGACCGAATCGAAGAATTCAAGCGATTGGGGCACAATCCCGCCTATCTGACAGGACTTCACTTCGACACCAATCGCATCAACTTCTCCAGCGACATCAACGATGTGGTAAAGCGTTCTGACACACTCATCTTCGTCACACCATCTCCCTACATAAAGAGTCATCTGAAGAAGTTGAAGACAAACTTGCGTGACAAGATGGTCGTCACAGCCATCAAAGGCATTGTTCCCGAAGAAAATGTCACAGTCTCTCGATACTTTCAGAAGACGTATAATGTGCCCGAAGACCAGATTGCCAGCATCGGCGGCCCGTCGCATGCCGAAGAAGTGGCACTTGACCGTCTTTGTTACCTCACCGTCGGATGCCGCAGCATCGACAATGCACAAGTCATTGCCGACCTGTTGGCCTGCAAGACGGTGAAAGCCACCGTAAGCACCGACATTGAAGGTATCGAATATAGTTCAGTCCTCAAGAATGTCTATGCCATCGCAGCTGGCATCTGCCACGGACTCAAACTCGGTGACAACTTTCAGGCTGTACTCGTCAGCAATGCCCTCCAAGAGATGAAGCGCTTCCTCCAAACCATCGAACCGTCGCCAGACCGCCACGTCAGCGACTCCGTCTATCTGGGCGACCTGCTCGTCACGATGTACTCCAACTTCAGCCGCAACCGCGTGTTCGGAACGATGATCGGACAAGGATACAGCGTCAAGACCGCCCAACTCGAGATGGAGATGATAGCCGAAGGATACTACGGCACCAAATGCATGAAGGAAATCAACCGGCACCAGCGTGTCAACATGCCCATCCTCGATGCCGTTTACAACATCCTCTACGAGCGCATCACACCCTCTGTCGAGATTAAGGTGCTCAGCGACAGCTTTAGATAATTAAAACAAAAAAAATTAAACTTATAAAAGATGCAACTCGACATTTCACGTGCTACCCAGTTCCTTCCCGCAGGAAAAGTAGCCAGCTTTGAGCCAGCTGTCAACCAGGCTCAACAAGCACTCGAACAAGGTACATGCCCTGGCAACGACTTCCTCGGCTGGCTTCACCTGCCCAGCGAGACAACGCCGGCATTCCTCAACGAAATCAAAAAGTCAGCACAAGTGCTCCGCGAAAACTGCGAAGCCGTAGTCGTAGCCGGCATCGGCGGAAGCTACCTCGGAGCACGCGCAGTGCTCGAAGCCCTTGGCGACAGCTTCTCGTGGCTCAAGCCCAGCGATAGCCCCCGCATCCTCTTTGCTGGAAACAACATCAGCGAAGACTACCTCGCCGAACTCATCGACTACCTCCACGGCAAGAAGTTTGGCGTCATCAACATCTCCAAATCAGGCACAACGACCGAGA
>ONOG01000007.1 GCA_900319385.1 uncultured Prevotellaceae bacterium
TTCCTCAACCGAACCATGACGTTCGGCGACATTCCCGAACAGTTTGATGGGTGGCAATTCACCCAAATCAACGCCTACTCCACCTGGAACGGCGGTCCGAGTCCCGAACTGGTGGCTAAACCTTCAGCCGACGGCTACATGTATTGTATTGTCGACATCTCCCTACAGACCGACATCGTCGATCCTTGGGCCGAGGCCAACGGATGGACCAAGATTGACGGCATCGAAATCTCCTACGGAACCAACGCCAACCAGAAGTTCTATGCCTACCGAAAAGCGTGTGTGGCCAACGAAGAAATCACCATCGTCGAACCTGCCACGTTCTCGCGCTGCATACTCATTGCACCTGAATTGACCAAAGCAGAGCCAGAGCCTACCTACCTCGCTCCTGACCTGACCGTCAGCGGCGCTGAAGGCAACTACGTCATCGGCGACTTTGCACAGGGTAGCACGGTGTTCCTCAACCGCACGACGACGTTCGGAGCAATTCCCGAGCAGTTCCAGGGATGGAAGTACACCAAAATCAATGCTTACTCAACCTATAACGGAGGTCCGAGCCCCGAACTGGTCGTCAAGCCAAAAGAGGACGGTTACCTCTACTGCCTCGTTGACATTTCGCTGCAAGAAAGCATCGTCGATCCTTGGGCAACGGATAACGGATGGGCCCGCATCAACGGCATTGAAATCTCTTACGGTGCCAACGCTAATCAGAAGTTCTATGCCTACCGAAAGGAATGCGTGGCAGACGAAGAAATCACCATCGTCGAACCTGCCACGTTCTCGCGATGCATCATCATCGCACCAGAGATGACAGAGGCAGAGCCTGTGGTGACCTACAATGCCGTGGCCATCGACATCTGTTCGAAGGGTTGGATGGAGACACAGGTGTTTGAAAACGGTGCCACCGTCTTTGGTAACCGCGCATTCGTTTATCACAGCGCCAAGGCTGGACTGAATGGGCTGTACGTGATTCGCTACAATGGTGGTGCAGCCCCGCAACTTACCATCAGGGCTCAGGCCGACGGCGACATGTACATCGCACAATGCACCACGCTGACCGATACGTACGACGTCGCTGCTAACGGATGGACTGCCGTCACCGAAGATGACGTCGACCTCCGCTACAACGACGGGACCAACACACCGTTCAAACTCTACAAGCGTGCCGTCACGTCGGGCGAGACGATTCAGATTCATTCAACGTCGTGGGCAGGCATTCTCGTCTTCTCGTCCGAGGAGATTACCTACCGCATCCTTACCGACGTGACAGTCTCTGCCACACAATACGCCACGATGGTGACTCCTTATACGGTTGACTTGGAAACCTGGAACACAGACGCAGGCATCACCGCCTACGCTGTTTCCGTCGATGAGACAGGACAGCCGACCTACACCGAAACCACGGGCGTCGTTCCTGCAGGTACTCCCCTTCTGATTCAAGGCGAGGCGGGTTCCTACACCATTCCTTATTCTTATAATGCTCCTGAAGTTCTGGAGACGGAACTGCAGGCTGTGACGGCAGAAACGGAGGCTGACGGCACGCAGTACGTGCTGGACTACCGCGACAGCGAACTGGGCTGGTACAAGCAGACCACAGGCACGCTGGCGGCTGGTCAGTGCTTCCTGACCTTCCCTGAAGGGACAGATAATTTCGTGCCGATGGAAAGCGAAATCGTCATTCCCGATGATACTCCCTCAGATATAGTTATCAGCGGCACCGAAGGAAACTACATCATTGGCGACTTTGCCCAGGGAAGCGTAGTTTTCATGAACCGCACCTTTACGTTCGGCGCGATTCCCGAACAGTTCGAGGGTTGGAAATACACCAAGATTTATGCTTACTCGTCGTATAACGGCGGTCCCAGTCCCCAACTGGTGGCAACGCCGAAATCCGACGGCTACATCTACTGCATCGTCGATATTGAGAAGCAGAACGAGGTAGTCGTGCCATGGGCTGCGGCTAATGGATGGACACGCGTCGATGACCTCGAAATTGCATACGGTGCCAATGCCAACCAGAAGTTCTACGTCTATCGCAAGCCTTGCGTGGCCGACGAAAAAATCAGCATCGTCGAACCTGCCACGTTCTCGCGCTGCATCCTCATTGCACCTTCCATCACAGAGTCGGAAGACCCTGTCGAACAGGTTGACGCCGTGGCTGTGAGCATCGAGGCACGCGGCTGGATGGAGGTGACGACGCTGGCGAACGGCAACACGGCCTTTGGCAACCGCAGTTACACCTACAATTCCGTTCGTAAGGAACTGTCGGGACTCTACGTCACGAGATATAACGGTGGCGATGCGCCCAGCCTGCTGGTTACGGCTCAGGCCGACGGTGACCTCTACATCGCACAGGCCGACGGCGACAACTCTTACGACGTCGTGGCCGAGGGTTGGACCTTGGTGCCCGACTATACGTTCCACTACAATGACGGCACAAACACGGGCTTCACGGTCTATAAGCGTACAGTGACCGAGGGCGAAGTCGTCATCATCCACACGACGGCATGGCAGGGCATTCTGGTTCTCTCGTCGAGCGCCATCACCTACAACCTGCTTTCGCCCATCATACCGCCCGTACCAGGCGTCGTAGTACACCACTCGATTGCCAGTTCGAAGCAGTTCGTCGGTTCGCCCAGCATCGTCAAACTGAACGACGGCACACTGATAGCATCCAACGACCACTTCGGCAGCAGTTTCATCTCGAACACCTTCGTGTCGCGCTCGACCGATGGCGGTGAGACATGGGAACAGATTGCCGAGATAGAACGTCTGAACTGGTCGAAACTCTTCACCCGCGGCGACGAACTCTACCTGCTGGGTGTTGCCCCACGTGTTCCCATCGGCTACGGCGACATCGTCATCTTGCGTTCGAACGACGGAGGTGAGACTTGGACAAAGCCGTTCGACACCGAACATGGTCTGCTGCGTGTGGGTTACTACCACTGCGCACCGACGCCGGTGGTTCACCACAACGGACGTCTGTGGCGAGGCATGGAGAACCAGGGACAAGACGGTGGTTGGGGACCTTTTGGAGCCTTCATAATGTCGGTTCCCGACTCCGTCAACCTGCTCCGTTCGTTGAACTGGCGATTCACGAACGAACTGCAATACACAGCCGGTGCAGTCGATGCGTTCACATGGCTTGAAGGCAATGCCGTCGTGACTCGCGAAGGCGAGATGGTCGATGTGCTGCGTCTGCACTACCTGCCCGACGACCGTGCTGCCATCGCCCATGTGAGCGAAGACGGACGTCAGTTCACGTTCGACCCGCAGAACGACATCGCCTATCTGCCCGGTGCCTGCAAGAAGTTCACCATCAACTTCGACAGTGTGAGCAACCGCTACTGGACCATCAGCAACTATGTGCTGCCTCAGTTCCGCAACAACGACACAGGTTCGACGCGCAACACGCTGGCCCTGTCGTGGTCGGACGACCTGATACACTGGACCATCAAAGACATCCTCTTGCATACCGACGAGATTGGCATTCGTGGCTTCCAATATGCTGACTGGCTCATCGATGGCGACGACATCCTTGCAGTGGTTCGCACGGCTTGGCCCGACGAATCGGGCAATGCCGACAGTCCTCACAACGCCAACTACCTGACGTTCCACCGTTTCCGCAATTTCCGTTACGAAAACCCGGACGAACTGAAAGGTGCCGTCGAGGTAAAGAAGTGGCATGGCGGCGCACAGTCGGCCATGGCACTGACCTTCGACGACGGCTTCAAGGCCCACCACGACTATGCCGTTCCCGTTCTGAACAATTATGACATACCTTCCACCTTCTTCCTCATCACGCAGGAAATCGTCCATCAGGGACAGACACCCAAGGCGCGCTATGGCATCTGGGAAGACTTCCGCGAAATGGCCGACCAAGGACACGAGATTGCCTCGCACACAGTGAGCCATCCCAACCTGATCGGCATGTCGGTCGAGGCGATGGAGCAGGAACTGGCCGACAGTCGTGCTGCCATCGAGGAGAACATCGGTCAACGCTGTTTCTCGCTGGCTTATCCCTACTGCAACCACGACAGCGACGTCGATATTCTCACCGCCCAACATTACGAAGTGGCGCGAGCTTGCGGCGGACTGACCAACCCTGCCTCGTTGACCGACGCGGGAAGGATGGGCGTCAATTCGCACATGGTCACCTGGCTCTACCCACGTTCGCTGGCCAACGAGACCACCAGTTTCAACGCGTTGAAGGTGATGACCGAGGAAGACCTGATTCCCGAAGGTGGATTCGGCGTGGTCTGCATCCACGAGGTGCTGCCTTTCGACAAACTGGGCGAGAGCGACACCTACGAGGTGGCCACGACGGAATGGCTGGAGAATGTGTGCCAGTTCCTCTCGGAGAAACGTGAGGCTGGTGAAATCTGGCCGACCACCCTGTCGCACATCACGAAGTATGCCCGCGAACGTGACAACCTCAGCGTAAAACGTACGCTCAATGCGACTGAAGACACGTTGTGCTACGACTTCAGCACGCGTCTCGACCCGACCATCTACGACGAGCCACTGACCCTTAGCCTGCAGGTTCCTGAAGGCTGGACGGATGTGCGCTGTCTGGTGATGGAAGGTGAAATGCAGGTCGAGGAAATCGCCTGTGACCCCGAAAGCAACGAGGTCGTCGTCGATGTCATTCCCGACCGTCAGTCGGTCATCTTCGTCCGCGAAATCGAGCCGGTTGGTGTCGAGTCGGTGACGACGAAGAAGGTGTTTTCCTACCCCGTTCCCGCCAAAGTGACGGCCTACGTGCAGTTCGGTGAGAATGTGGAAGGTAGCTGCCAGTTGCTGAACATGAGTGGGCAGGTCGTCAAGAACCTGGGCCATCAGCACTCGGTCGACGGCGTCATCACGGTGCCTGTGGCAGGTCTGCCCGCAGGTATGTACATGCTGCGCCTCAACGACGGCTGCACCAATCGTACCGTCCGCATTTTGAAAAAATAATGTCGAGAGGCAAGAGTCTGGAGTCTAGAGCCTCTCAACTCCAAAATCTTGCCTCCAAACCCCTAAAAATTGCACCGCAGTGCAACTAAATTTACACTGCGGTGCGTCTATAACCACACTGTGGTGCAAATTTTTTTACACTGCGGTGCGACTAAAATCCAATTTCAACGAGATTTTACACACGTTGGATTTCAGCATCTAACCATCTCTTTTTCAGATGAATCATATCAAAACCATACTTTTCGCAACGCTGTCGTTCACAGCCACCGTCAGTCTGGCACAGGTGAAACAGGTAGACACACCGACGATGTCTGCGAAGATGTTTTCCAAGAACGAAGTAAGAGTCACCCACGGACTGTTCTGGGAGGCAGAGCAACGGGATGTCCGTTTCCTGCTCAGCCTCGACCCCGACCGTTTTCTCAGCGGTTTCCTTTTGGAGGCGGGACTGAAGCCCAAAGCACCTAAATACGGCGGTTGGGAAAGCGAAGGTGTAGCGGGTCAGACACCTGGCCACTACCTGTCGGCCTGTGCGCAGTACTACGGCACGACGGGTGACGAACGCTTCCGCCACATCGTCGACTACATGGTCGAACAACTGGACAGTTGCCAACAGGCCAACGGCAATGGCTATCTGGCTGCCACGCCCGACGGCAAACGCATTTTTGCCGAGGTCGCTGCCGGGAACATCTCGACGAAGCCCTTCGACCTGAATGGTGGGTGGGTACCCATCTATGTGATGCACAAGGTGTTGGCAGGCCTCATTGACGCCTATCAGTTTGCCGGCAACGAACGTGCGCTGAAGGTGGCAACCCGTTTAGGCGAATGGATGTACGGAACCTTCTACCACCTCACCGAAGCCCAGATGCAAAAGGTGCTGGCCTGCGAATTTGGCGGTATGAATGAGGCGCTGGCCAACCTCTATGCCTTTACGAAGAATCAGCACTTCCTCGACCTCGCCAAACGCTTCGACAACCATCAGGCCATCATGGACCCGCTGGCGGCACAGACCGACAGTCTGGAGGGTAAGCATGCCAACACGCAGATACCTAAAATAGTGGGTGCCGCACGCCTGTACGAACTGACCGGCAGCAGACGCGACTCGACCATCGCCGACTTCTTCTGGCACACTGTCACGGCCTTCCACACCTATGCCAACGGCGGCAACAGCGACGGGGAGCACTTCGGCGCTCCGGGCATGCTGTCCAACCGCCTGGGCACCAACACAACGGAGACGTGCAACACGTACAACATGCTGAAACTCACCACGCACCTCTTCAGTTGGAACACTCGGCAGGAATACATCGCATACTACGAACGTGCACTGTACAATCAAATCCTCGGTTCGCAGAATCCTGACGACGGCATGTGCCTGTACTACACCCCGTTGTGTCCCGGTGGCAAGAAGAACTACCTGGCGCCCGATGCGTTCGTCTGCTGCAGCGGAACCGGCATGGAAAACCACATCAAGTACGCCGACTTCATCTATGCACAAGGCGAGGATAACAGCCTCTTCGTCAATCTGTTCATTCCGTCGAGACTCGACTGGAAAGAGCGAGGCCTCGTCGTCACACAAGACTCCGACATCCCCTTCGGAAACAACACGACGCTGACGTTCGCCACACCCAAGAAACAGTCACTCGTCGTCCGACTGCGATGGCCGGAATGGGCGGGCAAAATGTCGATAAAGATCAACGGACACGCCATCAAGGTAAAAGGCAAGCCCGGCACGTACCTATCTTTCAAACGAACTTGGAAAGACGGCGACCGGATGGAGGTTTCGTTCGACATGAATACCTACACGGTGGCGATGCCCGACAATCCACAGCGCGTGGCCATCTTCTACGGACCTGCTCTGCTGGCGGGCGAACTCGGCACTCAGCAGCCTGATCCCGCGATGGGTACGCCCGTACTGATCTGCGACGGTCTGCCCACGGCGCAATGGCTGGAACGTGTGCCCGACACCTTGCTACACTTCCGCACCAAAGGCCTTGGCCCACGCGACTATTCCCTCATTCCCTTTTACCAGATGCACCACCAGCACTACGTCGTCTATTGGGACGTTAAACCACCCCTTTCGGCTCAAACCCCAAGCCAGCCGCTCGACCACTACCTCATGGTCTATCACGAAGACCGCGACCACAGCCTGCACATGGCGCTGAGCGACGACGGCTACCAATTCCATGCACTCAACCACGACGAGCCTGTGATGGCCGGCGATAGCATTGCCCGTGAACGAGGTATCCGCGACCCACACATTTATCGTGCGCCCGACGGTAGCTTTCTCCTGGCCATGACCGACCTGCATTGCCGCGCAAAGGAACTGGGACTACGGCCGACAACATGGGAACGCGACGAGAAGATTTATGACTGGGGCAACAACCGCGGGCTTGTGTTGGCTCGTTCGTTCGACTTGATTCACTGGACACACACCAACGTCACCTTCGACCACTTCCCGGGCTTCGAGGACGAGGCCTGCGTGTGGGCGCCTCAGACCATATACGACGAGGCCACACACCAACTCATGCTCTATTTCACCTTCCGTCACGCCGGCGGTCGGACCGAACTCTACTACTCCTACGTGAACGATGCGTTCGACACCATCCTTATGGCACCTCGGCGGCTGTTCCAATATCCCGACGCCCACACCCAAGTGCTCGATGCCGACATCCTACCCTTCCAAGGCAAGTTCATCATGACTTATTGCTGCCAGGACCCCATCAGCGGCGTGAAGGTAGCCGTGAGCGACCGGATATGCGGACCCTACGAATACCGCGCAGGACAGGTGGACGGCGAAGCCGTCTCGTGCGAGGCCCCCACAGTGTGGAAGCGCGAAGGCACCGACAAGTATGTGCTTATGTACGACGTGTTCGGAGCAGAGGGGGGCAGTTTCGGGTTTGCAGAGACCACCGACTTCCTCCACTTCACACCCATCGGCCGTTTCAACCACAACGGCCCGATGACGGCAGACTTCCTTAAACCCAAACACGGAGCCGTCATCCCCATCACCGAGTGGGAGGCCAACCGGCTGCGTCAGTACTGGGAATAAGGCAGGCAGCTACTGTCCCAGTCGTGCCTGCACGACGTTGACGACGTAGTCGCCCAGTTTTTCGCTCGCAGTGACGAGGTCGGAAAGCAGCGTGCCCGTGGCGTAGTCGTATTCGTGGGCGTTGATGGCGTGCAGGTTGTAGTCCTGCAATTCCTCGCAGCGTTCGTTGATCGCCTCCTCGATGCGGTAACTGTCCTCGATGTTGTGGTCGCGGGCATGGCCGGTCATCGTGCGGTTCATCTGGGCAAGGGCGCTGTCGAGCAACTTGAACAGTTCGCGCAGCTTGACGTGGAGCTCGGGCGTGAACTTGTTGCCTGCCTCGTTGCGGCGTTGCAGCGTGCGGGCCAGGTTGCGGCAAGAGTCGCCGATGGACTCCAACTCGCTGATTTCGCGCATCATCTGGCGCACCTTCGCCTTCGTCACGTCGCTCAGGTGATTGTCGCTCACCTGCTCGAGGAATTGCGCAATGCCCAGTTCCATCTGGTCGGTGACGTACTCCTGGCGTTCGATTTCCTCGAACAGGCTCTGGGCCTTGTCCTTGTCTTTCTCCACATGGAGCAGGCGCACCATGCCGAACATCAGCTGCACGTGGCGGGCAAAACGGGCGGTTTCCTTCTGCGCCTGCAGCACCGAGATTTCGGGCGTCGGCATCAGGTTGGCCTGGATGTAGATGAGTCGGAAGTCGTCGCCTTCCTTCTTCTCCTCTTCCTTCATGGGCAGCAGGCGGCACACCACCCGTTCCATCTGCGGAATGAGGCCGATGAGGATGGCGGTGTTCGCCACGTTGAAACAGGTGTGGAACGTCGCCAGCACCACGGGCAGGAGCTCAGTCTGTCCGCCAGCGGCAGGGTCGTAGCCGACGATCGAGCAAACCAGATCGACAAAGGGATAGAACACGCACAGCACCCACACCACGCCGAACACGTTGAACAGCAGGTGGGCCAGGGCTGCGCGGCGCGCCGGCGTGTTGGCGCCCAGGGCTGCGAGGTTGGCGGTGGCCGTCGTACCGATGTTCTCGCCCATCACCAGCGCAATGCCGAGGTAGATGGGCAGCACGCCCGTCGAGCACAGCAGAATCGTGATAGCCATCACGGCGGCCGACGACTGCACAATGCAGGTGATCACCGTGCCGATGGCCAGAAACGCGAGGATGGTCCAGTAGCTGCCCGTGTCGAACGAGGCAAAGAATGCGACCACCGACTCGTTGTGCTCCAGGTCCAGTTCCTTGCCTGCCGAACTGAGCATCACGAGCGAGAAGAACATGAACGCGATGCCGAAGAGGAAGTCGCCGAAGAGCCGGTGCTTCTTCTTGTGAATCAGGATCATGCCCACCAGAAAGGCAGGAAAGACAAAGTTGGTCAGATCGACATTGTAGCCCAGCGACATGATCCACGCGGTGAGCGTCGTACCGATGTTCGCACCCATGATCACCGAGATGGCCTGCGAGAGCGTCAGCAGGCCGGCCGACACGAACGACACGGTCATCACCGTCGTGGCCGACGACGACTGCACGGCGCAGGTGACCAGCGTGCCGGTCAGCATACCGGTCAGTCGGTTGGTGGTCATGCGGGCCAGGATGTGGCGCAGCTGCGGACCGGCCAGTCGCTGCAGCGCGTCGCTCATCGTCTTCATGCCATAGATGAGCAGTGCCAGTGCTCCGGCCAACTTCAGGCCAATCATCCAATAGTCTTGATTCATTGAGAGATAGGGGTTTAGTTCGTCAAACACATTTGAATTCTGTGCAAAAGTACGCCGATTTGCCTTCCGCCCCAAACCTCGGCAGATACAATGCCGTTACAGCCCCAAAATATAACGTCAATGAAACAAACATTGCAATCCTGTTATAAGCCAGCCACCCCGCCGCGCCAGCCGTCGCGCAGCGCAGACACCCCGACAGCAGGCCAGAAACACAGCCGATGGGCAGAGGAAAGTCGGTCGATGCGCAGAGGAAAATCGGTCGATGCGCAGAAAGGACTCAGCCGATGTGCGGAAGAAACTCAAAATATCATTGAAATTTGTAGAAATATCAATGGTATTTGTAAAAATATCAATGGTATTCTTGAAAATATCAGTGATATTTTGAGTTTTATCCGCACAGCAACCGAGTTGAGTGCAAACAATGGGCAAGTTTGTGGCGCGCAGTGGCTGAACTTGGTGCGCAGAACAGGCGACGCAGGACGGAGTTTCGGGCAATAGCAGGGCGCACATCTGCCAAAACGGCGGTTAATTTGTCAAATTGACAGACTTCGCCGCTCTTTTTTCCCAAAAACGGAGTTGGCACGCTCGTTGCACTTATCTCAGCGAACGGCGACGCGAAAAGCACAGCTTGAAGCCTCGAAGTTCAACCCTCAAAATTAAAATATTGTTTAACCTTTAACCAATAGGAGGAAAGAATTATGTTACCAATGATGAGAAACAGCTGGCTGCCCAGCGTATTTAACGACTTGTTCGACACTGAATTCATGCCGCGTACCAATGCAACCGCTCCGGCTATCAATGTCATCGAGAGCGACACCGAATATAAAGTAGAGCTTGCCGCTCCGGGTACCAAGAAGGAGGATTTCGACGTCCAGGTTAACGACGAAGGAAATCTGCACATCAAACTCGAATCGAAGACGGACCACAAGGACGAGGACAAGAAGTCGCACTACCTGCGCCGCGAGTTCTCCTACACGAAGTTCGAACAGACCTTGATCCTGCCCGACGACGTGGAGAAGGAGAAGATTGCCGCCCATGTCGATAACGGCGTCCTGACCATCGACCTCCCGAAGCTCGCACCGAAGGAAGCACCGAAGGTCGGTCGCAAGGTCGAGATTGCATAAGCCAAGCGCACAGCTTGCTAAGAAGTCAGAGGACACAGAGCCGCCCACCGTGGCGCCCTGTGTCCTCTTTCTTATATAATCATTACCATCCATGCATTCCGCCGCCAGGGCCGCCGCCACCGCCAGGCATGCCTCCGCCGCCACCCATCGAGCCACTGACGGAGGTCGAGGCGGTGAGGTCGGTCGATGAGGAGCCAGTCGAGACGGTGCAGCCGGTGCGCAGCGAGTAGAACTGTGTGCCACCCGTGAGGGTGCAGCCGCCGCGGAGGGTGTAGCTGCTGCCCGCCGAGAAGGCAGGCGAGGACACCATCAGCGCGGTGCCGCTGTTGCTGCTGGGCATGGTGTAGCCGAGGATGGCCTGCGCGCCGCTGAGGATGCCGATCGTGGTGCCGGACGAAACGCTGGCGACGATGCTGGCTTGCTTCGACGACGAAGCGACCTCCTGCACATTTCCACCCACGGCAATGAGGGTGCCGCCATTGACGTAGCAGGTATAGCCTTCGGCCGCGTCGATGCCGCATTCTGCGCCGTTTCCGCCCTCGGCAACGGTGACTCCACCATTGAAATAGAGGTTCGCATTGGCGTCGATGGCGTCGTTGCCCGTGGCACGGGCGTAGAGATAACCGCCGCTGACGGTGAGGTTGCCGGTGGAGTTGAGGGCGTCCTCATCCGCATGATGCGGGCAAGACGCTCACGCTTCCCGCATTTTTTTAATTTTTAATTTTTAATTTTTAATTTAATTGTCGTACCTTTGCAGCCGCAATCAGTAAATCATAATAATAAGATGAACTTTGTACAAGAACTCAAATGGCGCGGCATGATCCACCAGATGATGCCAGGCACCGAAGAATTGTTGGAGAAAGAACAGAACGTCAGTGCCTACCTGGGCATCGACCCCACAGCCGACTCACTGCACATCGGACACCTGTGCGGCGTGATGATGCTGCGGCACTACCAGCGCTGCGGCGGCAAACCCTTCGCCCTCATCGGCGGAGCCACCGGCATGATTGGCGACCCCTCGGGCAAGAGCCAGGAACGCAACCTGCTCGACGAGCAGACACTGGCACACAACGTGAAGTGCATCAAGGCTCAGCTCGCCCACTTCCTCGACTTCGAAAGCGACGCACCCAACCGCGCCGAACTGGTCAACAACTACGACTGGATGAAGGACTTCACCTTCCTCGCCTTCGCACGCGACGTCGGCAAACATATCACTGTCAACTACATGATGGCCAAGGAGTCGGTGCAGAAGCGCCTGAACGGTGAGGCACGCGACGGTCTGTCGTTCACTGAATTTACCTATCAGCTCCTGCAAGCCTACGACTTCTACTGGCTCAGCGAGCACAAGAACTGCCGACTGCAGCTCGGCGGTGCCGACCAGTGGGGCAACATCACCACGGGTTCCGAACTCATCCGACGCATGTCGGGCAAGGAATGCTTCGCACTGACCTGCCCCCTCGTCACCAAGAGCGACGGACGCAAGTTCGGCAAGACGGAGAAAGGGAACATCTGGCTCGACCGCAACCGCACCAGCCCCTACCAGTTCTACCAGTTCTGGCTCAACGTGGCCGACGAGGATGCGGAGCGTTACATCAAGATATTCACCTCGCTCACGAAGGAAGAAATCGACAACCTCATCGCCGAGCACCGTCAGGACCCAGGTCAACGTCTGCTGCAAAAGCGGCTGGCCAAGGAAGTGACCGTCATGGTGCACTCCGAAGCCGACTACGACATGGCGCTCGAAGCTTCGCAAATCCTGTTCGGAAAATCGACCAAGGAAGCCCTGCTGAAGCTGGATGAGCAGACGCTCCTCGACGTGTTCGACGGCGTTCCCCACTACGAAGTCCCCCGTGCCCTATTCGAGGGTGAAGGCACACCGGCCATCCAACTCACCACCGACCACGCACCCATCTTCCCCTCGAAGGGCGAGATGCGCAAGCTGACGCAGGGCGGCGGCGTCTCTGTCAACAAGGAAAAGCTCACCGACCCCAACGCCGCACTCACCACCGCCGACCTGCTCGACGGCAAGTACCTGCTCGTGCAGCAAGGCAAGAAAAAGTACTTCCTGGTGATTGCGAAGTAACCATCAGTACACACGTTTAGTTAAGAAAGGAAGGGAAAAGAGTTGATCTAAGTACGAAGTACCCAGATGAGCCACAAAGGAAAACGGCTTTCGGCACCTACGCCGTGCCTGGTACTTCGTCCTTTGCCATTCTCTTCACGCTCATAGCATCAGCTTGCAACTGCTTCTGAAGTTCGTCCACCGTGGCGAACTTCTTTTCGTTTCAATCAAAATGACACTCGCTTTTCCAGCATTTCGACAAAGGCCCTTAGTTTAAGAACCAATAAGCGAGGGAAAGATATCTGCTTGAGGATGTCGAAATGGGTGTCGTCGGAAACAATGTAGGCTGCATTGGCTGCAAAAGCACAATCGACGAACTTGTCATCATCGTGATCGGAAGTGATGAGTCCGAGATGGAACTGGGGGTCAACAAACTCCACAAACTCACTTTCAACAATGGCATTAACGACATTGTCCGCGATGACAGGTGTGGTCTTTTGTGCTATGATTTCCTGATACTCCTCCAATATCTCATTTGAAACACATAATGTAAAGCGGCCCAACTGAAAGTCGCGCCACACTCGATAGTTCTCACTCTTGGAAGACAAAGAAGCGAGCAAGCAATTTGTGTCGAGCACGATTCGGTTATTGCCGTGCATACCTGTAGGGAGTTCTCAAATGTTCGTTCAGAACAGAATCGTTCTTTTCTTCACTCCATTCGCCAGCCACCCAAAGACGGTCCATCTCCTCGGTTGCCTTTTGAGCATAATAGTTGGAGATGAGCTGACGGAGTTCGTTCACTTGCTCCACGGTCTTCATGCGTCCTAAGAGTCGCAAAACACTCAGTTGGGCTTCATTTAACAATGTTCTCTGTTCCATATCATTATGCATTTCTTCGGTTGCAAAGTTAAGATAAAATTATGAATCCCCAACATTAATCTTCAAAAAAAACGAAATCTATTTCATCAAGAACATGAACATGAAATAAGTTGACGGCACGCACGTTCGTCGTGTTGCAACTGCTTCTGAAGTTCGTCCACCGTGGCGAACTTCTTTTCGTTTCGGACAAAGCGGAGGAAACGAAGGGTGATGTGCTGGTCGTAGAGGTCGCCGTCGAAGTCGAAGAGGTGGACCTCGATGCTGCGGTCGGAGCCGTTGTCGAGGGTGGGACGGGTGCCGATGTTGAGCATACCCGGGCCTTGCTCGGTCTGGACGGCATAGACGCCATTCATGGGTATCAGCTTGTCGGGGTCGTCGGGACGGAGATTGGCCGTCGGAAAACCGAGGGTGGTGCCGACGTGATGGCCACGGACCACGGTGCCGCCGAGGGTGTAGGGACGCCCGAGCATCGTCGTTGCATCCTCGACTCGTCCCTCGGTCAGTGCGCGTCGGATGGCAGAGCTGGACACATGGCCCAGGCCCTGCAGCTCGTTTGCCTGAACGACGTCGATGCCGATGTCGCGGCCTATGCGCACGTAGTCGCCGAAACCTTCCGTGCGGTCGTGACCGAAACGGTGGTCGTAGCCGATGACGAGCACACGGACATGGAACTGCTTCAGCAGCACATCCTCCATGAACTGACGGGCTGACAGGGCTGCAAGTTCGGGGGTGAAGGGCAGCATAGCCACCTCATCGACCTGGGTGTCGCCCAAGAGCTGCGCCTTCTCGTGTGACGTGGTGAGCAGGCGGATGGGGGCATCGGGACGCAGGACGCGGGCTGGATGGGTGGAAAAGGTCACCAGCATCGACCGCAGTCCACGTCGCAGGGCTTCCTCCTTCACTTGCTGAATGAGGAAACGATGACCACAGTGTACGCCGTCGAAGAATCCGATGGTGGCGACTGTGGGCTGGACACGTCCGTATGTCTTGTCGGTTTTGAGCAAATAGAATTTATTTGTTGATAATCATTTTTCAGTGCAAAGTTACGGAAAAACTTACCGACGGGAAATTATTCGCCATCTTTTTCTCACTATTCACCTAAAAATTACTAACTTTGCAGTTGTTAAGGTATGAAGAATGACTGAAGAACCAACCAAACATCAATATTTACCAAACATCAATTCGCCGGCCGACCTGCGTCGGCTGCGTGTGGAGGAGTTGCCACAGGTGTGCGACGAACTGCGCCATGACATCATTCATGAGCTGTCGGTCAACCCTGGGCATTTGGCTTCGAGCCTCGGTGTGGTGGAGCTGACTGTGGCGTTGCACTATGTGTTCGACACGCCCTACGACCGCATCGTGTGGGACGTCGGACATCAGGCCTACGGCCACAAAATCCTGACTGGGCGTCGCGACAGGTTCTGCACCAACCGGAAGTTGGGCGGTCTGCGTCCCTTCCCCTTCCCCACCGAGAGCGAGTACGATGCGTTCTGCTGCGGACATGCCTCCAACTCCATCTCGGCTGCGCTCGGCATGGCTGTAGCGGCTCGTCTGCATGGCGAGCAGCGGCAGGTGGTGGCCGTGATTGGCGACGGAGCCATGAGTGGCGGCCTGTCGTTCGAAGGAATCAACAACGCGGCCTCGACGCCCAACGACATGCTCGTCATCCTGAACGACAACAACAAGTCGATCGACGACAGCGTGGGAGGCATGAACCAATACCTGCTGCGTCTGACCACAAACACGACGTACAATAATTTAAGGTATCGCGCCTCGCGCAAACTCTTCGACTGGGGCATCCTGAACGAGAAACGTCGCAAGAGCATCATCCGCTTCAACAACAGCATGAAGTCGTTGCTCACCCACCAGCAGAACATGTTCGAGGGTATGGACATCCGCTATTTCGGCCCGACCGACGGGCACGACGTTATCGAGCTCGTACGTGTGCTCCGTGCCATCAAGGACATGAAGGGTCCGAAACTACTACACGTCCACACGGTGAAGGGTAAAGGCTACAAGCCAGCCGAGGAGAATGCGACTGTCTGGCACGCACCTGGCAAGTTTGACGAAGACACGGGCGAACGTCTCGACGTGGGTAAGCCCGCGACGAAGTGCCCGCCTCGGTTCCAGGATGTGTTTGGCGAGACACTGCTCGAACTGGCACAGCAGAATCCCCAGATCGTGGGCGTCACACCCGCCATGCCCACGGGCTGTTCGATGAACATCATGATGCACGCGCTGCCCGACCGCACCTTCGACGTCGGCATTGCCGAGGGGCATGCAGTGACCTTCTCGGGTGGAATGGCGAAGGACGGGCTGCTGCCTTTCTGCAACATCTATTCGTCGTTCATGCAGCGTGCCTACGACAATATCATCCACGACGCAGCCATCATGCGCCTCAACATGGTGCTGTGTCTCGACCGTGCAGGCCTTGTCGGCGAAGACGGACCCACCCACCACGGTGCCTTCGACCTCGCCTTCCTGCGTCCTATTCCCAACCTGACCATCGCTTCGCCCTACGACGAGCCCGAGTTGCGCCGCCTTATGTTCACGGCCCAGCAGCCCGACATGGGCACTTTCGTCATCCGTTATCCGCGCGGCCGCGGCAGTGTGGTCGATTGGCGCTGCCCGCTCGAAGCCGTACCCGTGGGCAAGGGCCGGCTGTTGCGCGACGGCGACCGTGTGGCTGTCCTTTCGCTCGGTCCCATCGGCACCGAAGTGGCAAAGGCCATCGACGGCCTGTCCGACGAGATTCAACCCCACGTTGCCCACTACGACATGCGCTTCCTCAAGCCGTTGGACGAGGAAATCCTGCACGAAGTGGGACAACGATTCAGCCGCGTCATCACCGTCGAGGACGGGGTCGTGACGGGCGGACTGGGCAGTGCCGTGCTCGAGTTCATGGCCGACCACGGCTACACCCCCACCCTCCACCGCATCGGCATTCCCGACACGTTCGTCGAGCATGGCACCGTGACCCAACTTCGTGAAATCTGCAAGATGGATGCACCGAACATCCAGCGCATCATACTCAAACTGTTATGAAGATCATCATTGCCGGCGCAGGCGCCGTGGGCACACACCTGGCACGCCTGCTTTCGAAGGAAAACCTGAACGTGGTGCTCATCGACGCCGATGAGGACAAGCTCAGTAAGCTGTCGGGCGAGATGGACATTATGACACTTGCTGTCTCGCCTACCTCGCTCACCGGTTTAGGCGATGCAGGCGTGGCCGATGCCGACCTCTTCATCGCTGTCACGCCACACGAGAGCGAGAACATCACCTGCTGCATGCTGGCCAAGCAGCTGGGCGCACGACGCACGGTGGCTCGGGTCGATAACTTCGAATACATGAAGCCGGAGAACCGCCACTACTTCGAGCAGATGGGCATTTCGTCGCTCATCTATCCCGAGCTGCTGGCGGCGCGCGAGATTGCCGAGAGCGCCCAGTTCTCGTGGGTGCGCCAGCTGTGGGAATTCGGTGAGCAGAACGACCTCCTGCTACTCAGCGTGAAGATGCACGACAACCACCCCATCGAGGACAAAGAGATTGCCAACCACGACAACCAACTCGTCGGCCACACGCTCCGAGAAATCGGCCGGCTGCACGGACACGCCTTCCATGTCGTCGCCATCAAGCGCAACGGCGAGACCGTGATGCCGACCGGCGACGACCGCATCCTGGCGCGCGACCTCGTCTTCTTCATGACCACCCGCGACAATGTGAACAACATCCGCCATCTCTCGGGCAAGGACGACTACCCGAGTGTGAAACACGCGCTCATCATCGGTGGCGGCAAGCTCTCGGTGCGTGCCGACTGGGCACTGCCCGACTCGATGTCGCTCAAGATGATCGAGCCGTCGTACGAGCGCTGCGAGCAGCTTGGCAAGATGACCAAGTCCCGCACCCTCGTCATCAATGGCGAGAGCCACGACATGGACTTGCTCAACGACGAGGGCTACGGCTACCTCGAAGCCTTCATCGCCCTCACCCCCAACGACGAGGAGAACATCCTCGCCTGTGTGGCAGCCCGCCGAAAGGGTGTGCGCAAAACCATAGCCCAGGTCGAGAACCTCGACTACTTCGACATGGCGGAGGACCTCGACGTGGGCACCATCATCAACAAGAAACAGATTGCAGCCAGCCACATCTACCAGATGCTGCTCAAGTCGAGCATCGCCGGCGTGAAGATGCTGACGGTGGCCGATGCCGACGTCGCCGAGTTTGTCGTGACCAAGGGTTCGCGCATCACGCGCCATCCCGTCATGGAACTCGGACTGCCGCGCGGCGTCAACCTCGGCGGCATGATCCGCAACGGGCGTGCCCAACTGATCGAAGGTCAGACGCAGCTGCAGGAAGGCGACCGCGTCGTCGTCTTCTGCATGACAGGAATGCTGAAACGACTGGACCGCTATTTCAAGTAAGACGGAATGAACTGGAAACTTGTCATACGCATCATCGGTGTCCTGCTGTCCATCGAGGCAGGGCTGATGGCGGTGTGCATGGTGCTGGGCTATTTCTACGGCGAGAGCATCTACCCCTTCGTCTGTCCCACGCTGGCAGCCTGTGCCGTGAGCATGCTGTTCGGCTTCATCAGCCGCGGAGCCTCAGCCACGATGGGACGTAAGGAGGGCTATCTCGTCGTTTCGCTTTCGTGGATTGCCTTCTCGTTCGTCGGCATGTTCCCCTTCCTGCTCAGCGGCGCCCTGCCCGACGTTGCCAGTGCCTTCTTCGAAACCATGTCGGGCTTCACATCGACGGGTGCCACCGTCATCGACGACTGCGACGCACAGCCGCACAGCATCCTCATGTGGCGCAGCCTGTCGCAGTGGATCGGCGGTATCGGCATCATCTTTTTCACCATCGCCATCCTGCCGGCCTTCGGTGTGGGCGAGGTGAAGCTCTTTGCCGCCGAAGCTACGGGACCGATGCACAACAAGGTGCACCCTCGCATTTCGGTCACGGCGAAGTGGATCGGCACCGTCTATCTCCTGCTCACAGCCCTCTGCATCGCCTCGTTGCTCGTGTGCGGCATGAATCCCTTCGACGCTGTCAACTACTCGTTCGTCACCACCGCCACGGGTGGCTTCGGCACCCACAGCGCCATGCTGCACGAGGCGTTCAACTCGCCCGCCATCGAGTATGTCCTGTCGTTCTTCATGTTCATCTCGGGTGTCAACTACACCCTCATCTACTACACCATCCTGCGCGGCCACATCCGCCGTTTCTTCCACGATGCAGAGTTGCGCTGCTTCATCGCCATCTTCGTGAGCGTGACGCTGGTGTGCACTGCCTCGCTCGTCTATCAGCGTGTTGACTGGTCACAATGGTCGCTGGCCAACGGCCAATGGTCCGTCCTCGAGCTCTGTTTCCGCGAAAGCCTGTTCACCGTCCTTTCGCTGCAGACCACCACGGGGCTGGCTACCTGCGACTATACCACCTGGCCCATCACGCTCATGCCGCCCCTGCTCTTCGTCATGTTCGCAGGAGCCTGCTCGGGTTCGACCAGCGGTGGATTCAAGTGCGTGCGCTGGTCCATCATCTTCCGCCTTGTTCGCAGCGAACTGCAGCGCATTCTCCATCCCCGCGCCGTGCTGCCTGTGAAGATGAACGGGCAGGTCATCTCGCCGCAAATCATCCACACCCTCTTCGCCTTCGTCGCCCTGTTCACCGGCAGTCTGTTCCTCGGCGCCTTCCTCCTGGCCCTCTTCGGCGTGTCGCCCGAGGTGTTCGACTACGAGGATGCGCTCGGACTGGCCATGGCGTCGCTTTCGAACGTCGGTCCAGGCATGGGCTACTACGGCCCTGCCCACTCGTGGGCCATCCTCAGCCCCGTGGCCAAGTGGACTTGCTCGGCGCTCATGCTCATCGGCCGTCTCGAGATTTTCCCCGTCCTCGTGCTCTTCACCCGCAGTTTCTGGAAACGATAGCTGCGCACGGCCGGTCATGCCATCGCCCCCGAAGTGTTAAAAAAGCAAGATTTTTAACAGTTCGGGGGCTGTTTTTTGTGGGAGAATTTTCGATGAAATAGCATTTTTTTCAGCACACAGAAATCACAGAAATACACAGAAAGCATTTCTATATGCCTTATCCGCGGGGTGAATCCGCCGATGAATTGTGCCATCATCCCGATTTCTGTGTATTTCTGTGATTTCTGTGTGCTAAAAAATACCCTTTCAGCGTGCGTAATCCGCCGTCTGGCTGTCGGCAGTCCGCCGACGGCCGAGATTTTGAGTGCAGAGGGGCGAAAAACGCTGTGCCAAAATCCTGCCGTTTTTCCGAGCACATGGGTGCTTCGTTCCCTCTACGCGATTCTCAGACGCTAAACACAAGCAGAGATAGTTGTCAAAACTGCAACTATCTCTGCCGAAATCAGGGAAAATGTTAAAAGCAGTCGGAGCACGGACGTCCGTGTTCCGACTCGGTTCAAAGTCTATCGCACCTGCTTGCGGGTCGTGACGCTGCCGTCGGCATGGTGCTCCTTCACCACGCTGATGCCGTGCACAGGTGTGTGCTGACGGCGGCCGTCGAGGCTGAAGTAGTCGCGGCGCACGACGGGCGATGTCGTAGGCTGGGTCGCGGGCGAGCTGATAGCGGTGTAGAGCGGGTCGTAGAGCACGGCGACCTCATCGGCCGACAGCGCGTAGTTATACACGCGGAAGTCGTCCATGTAGCCGTAGTAGCCAGGAGCGATGGGGTCCTGACTACGGCCGATGTAGCAGAGGCCCGGGTTGAGGTCGGCTGGGCGCAGGGTGATGTCCTCGGTCGAGGCGATTTCTTCACCGTTGAGGTACATCTTGACCTCGGTGGCGGACATCGTGACGACGAGGTGACGCCACGACGCCTTATTCATGGCGGAGGGGCTGCAGAGGGTCTGCACCTCGTCGCCGTTGCGGAGCACGAGTGCAATCTTGCCGTCGGGGTTTTCGGGCGTGAGATAGACGCACTGGTCGGTGCCGTTGCCGAAGTCGAATATGTGCTGCTCCTTCGTGCCGCCACGCCAGCGCAGCCATACGGCTACGGTCATCTCGCGTTGGTTGCCCACGGCGTAGGGGATGGCGATGTATTCGCGGCCGCTCGAATTGAGGTTGAGCGACGACGTGCCCTCCTTGGTGACGGATGAGAGCGTGCCGTACTTGAAGTCGGTGGGACCTACGCCGTCGTACTGGTTGGCAGTGCTGTCGGCCACCGACTTGTCGAAGGCGTAACGGGCAATGAGGCCGCGCTCGGGTGCCACATCGACAACGACCGGTTCGCTGGCTTCGGAGCGGTTTCCGGTCCGATCGACGGCACGGATCTTGTAGGCGTAAGTCTTGCCAGGCAGACACATATTGTCGAGCAGACGGGTTTCGGAGGTCGAGTTGCAGAGGGTTTGCCATTCGACCTCACTGTCGTCGTCCTTCACTTCGCGGCGCAGCACGATGTAGGAGGCGATGTCGGCGTCGGCGTTCGGCGTCCATTCGAGCAGCATACTGGCACCGTGTGGCGTCGCGCTCAGCCCTGTGGGGGCGGCCGGTGCCTCGGCCTCGAGCTTGGCATCGGTGGGGATGAGCCGCCAACGGAAGTTGTCGTTCTCGCTGTTCAGAGCGCGCTGCACGACGGCGGTGCCATCACGCGTGTTATCTACGCACAGATACAGGCCGGAGAAGCGCGACTGGATGTAGTAGTCGCCGTTGCCGGCATAGGAGAAGTACCATTGCTCGATCTCGCCCTTGCCACCAGGGTAGGCGCAGATGGTTCCGCCATTGTTGAGGTTGGAGTTATAGACATCGAGCAGACGGCTGCCCTGCTGGTTGGTGACGAAATGTCCGCTAAAGTCGCCGCCCACACGGTCGGGCACGGGTTCGACCGTCCAAAATTCGTCACGTCGGCTGTTGTGGCGTCGGGTCTGCAGGATGGAGGCTCCGTTGTTGGTGTTGCCACCCGTGGACATGAGCAGACGCGAACCGACGTTCATAATGATGTAGTCGCCCGTGGCGATGGGGCCGAGCGGCACGTCGTCGCCCGAGGTGATGCGGATGAGGCGTTCGGCATTGGTCTGTCCGATCTGGTAGCCCGTACCGCCAGGCACCTGCATACCATAGGCGCGCACGGGGCCGTAGCCGTCGAAGAAGACGTCCTTGCCACGGCTGACGATTTCGAAGTCGGTGGTGTTGGCCTGGCGTTCGCTCGAACCGAGGAAGGCATCGACCTCGCCGTTGGGCAGACGATAGACGGCACCGGCAGTCCACTTCGTGCGGTTCTCGCCGTAGCCCAGCCGCTGTCCGCCACTGGTGGCCTTGCAGTAGCGGCCACGCATGACGCCGTCGAATCCCCACCAGATGCCATTCTGCAAGCCGTATTCCACGGCGACGAAAGCTTCCATCACGTTGTGCAGCTCGTCGGCCGTAGCAATCTTGCCGTCGGCGCGGACCGTCTCGAAGAACCGAGCGTAGTTGTCGAACGAGCCTGCCAGCTGGTGGGTGTTGCCCTCATCGACATAGGGCTTCATGTAGTTGTACCATTCGAGGGCAGGGTCGGTGTTGAGCGTGTTGCCAGCCGAGATACGGATGTCGTCGAAGAAGGGGTCGGCACGCAGCAGCTTGACCACTTCGAGAAAGTGCTGCTTCGTGCCCTGGCCGTTGAGGGTGAAGTCAGGCTCGTTCATCGGTGCGATGGCCTCGATGGTCATGCCCTGAGCCTGTGCCGCCACGACGGTGGCCTTGATAACGTTGTACCAGTTTTTCGGCTTGCCATAGTAGTACAGGGCGAGCTTGTCGGGGTCGTAGGGGTCGCTGTTGAGCAGGACGGTGGTGACGCCGGTGCGCTTCATGTTGTTGATGCGGCTGTTCAGTGCCCGCTGCTGTGCCGTCGACAGCTTCAGGTCGTCGCCCACCGAGTCGGTCGGTTGGAACGAGAGACGGCCGTAGCCGAGGTTCTCCGCACCGATGTGGTAAACGCCGCGGCGCACGTTGTTGCCGTCGTTCCAAGCTGTGTCCATGCCCCAGCGCACACGGTAGGGCGTGCCAGGGTCGTCGAAACCGAAGCTGACTTGGGTGGCTGCTCCGACAGGTGCCACAAGCCACTGACTCGCGTGCGGCAGACGCTCTGCCACCTCCTGAGCCTCCGAACTTTGCGCTGCCAGCATCAGCATGGCACCCGCAGCAAATAGAAACTGTTTTGCTTTCATTTCGATGTTGTTAGTATTGTCGTTAAGTATGAAACGTTTGTTTATGAAAACAGTATCGCATGCAAAGTAAACAAAAATAGTTGGTTTCAGCAAAAAGACGCACCGTTTTTCTTATGGAAACACACTTTTTCGTCACTTTGTGCGCACATCTGCCATTATTTTTTTTAACTTTGCAACAGAAATCAAGTTTCCCCCACATGGACCACATCACCAAAATCGTGCTCACGGGCGGACCGTGCGCCGGAAAGACCACCGCACTCGTGCGCATCATCGAACACTTCTCAAGCCACGGCTTCAAGGTGTTCACCATCCCCGAGGTGCCCACGCTCTTCACACAGGCCGGCATGAACTACCTGACGAAGAACCCAGGCTTCTTCTACGAGGGCGAGAAGGCTACACTCGAAATCCAGCTCGCACTGGAAGACAAATTCCAGCGCATGGCCCAGGAGTGTGAGCAGCCCTGCCTCATCGTCTGCGACCGCGGCGCCATGGACATCTCGGCCTACGTGTCGAGCAAAACCTGGAACGAACTGACCCGCGCCGTCGGCACCTCGACCCCCGAACTGCGCGAACGCTACGACGCTGTGCTCCACCTCGTGTCGGCAGCTGACGGTGCCGAGCAATACTACACCACGGCCAACAACGCCCAACGCTACGAGCAGATGGACGAAGAGGGCCTGCGCATTGCACGCAGCCTGGACAAAAAGGTGATTCGTGCATGGACCGGACACCCCCACCTGCGAGTCATCAACAACCACGACGACTTCGACGCCAAGATGAACCGCGTCGTGAAGGAAATCTCCAACGTGCTCGGACTGCCCCAGCCCATCGTCGAAGAACGAAAATACATCGTCGAACTCACCGGCCCGCTGCCCGAAGACAGCATCCTCAGCGAAATCACACAGACCTACCTGCAGGCCGAGCCTGGCACCGAAGTGCGACTGCGCAAACGTGGATGGGACCAGAAACAGGTCTATGTCCACACCACGAAAAAGAAGATATCGGACAGCGAAGAACTCGTGACCGAACGCCAGATCAACAACAGCCTCTACGAGATGATGCTCAACCTGGCCGACCCCACCCGCCACACCATCCAGAAACAACGCAACAGCTTCATCTGGAAAGGACAATACTTCGAAGTCGATACCTACCAGGGACGCCTCGACGGACTCGTCATCCTCGAAACCAAAGGCATCGTCGAGGGAGAACCCGTCAAGTTCCCGCCCTTCCTCAATGTCATCAAGGACATTACTGGCAGCGAGGAATACTATAACTATAATTTGGCGAAGAAATAAAATTAAAAGCCTCCCCTCTGCCCCCTCCGAAGGAGGGGGAGAAGGGTTGTGCAAAAAAACACCGCCCTGCAATAGACTACCGCTTGAAGCGAAAGAATATTGCAGGGCGATGCTATATGTGCTCAGCTCTCCCCCTCCTTCGGAGGGGGCTGGGGGGGGAGGCTTTTACACCCCGCTAAAGCTGCTGAATCCGCCATCCACAGGTATCACCGTGCCCGTGACGAACGAGGCGGCTTCGCTGCACAGATAACCCACCAGCCCATTCAGTTCGCTGATGTGTCCGAAGCGGCGCATCGGCGTCTTGGCCAGCACCTTATGGCTGCGCTCGGTGAGCGAACCGTCGGGGTTGAGCAGGGCACTGCGGTTCTGCTCCCCGATGAAGAAACCTGGGGCGATGGCGTTCACACGAATCTTCGGACTGTACTTGATCGCCATTTCCTGCGCCAACCATTTCGTCAGCGCGTTCACACCTTCCTTCGCGATACCGTAGCCCATCACACGGGTCAGCGCGGTGTTGGCAGCCATCGACGAAATATTGATGATGGACCCGCTCTTCTGCTCCGCCATCAACTGTCCAAACACCAGACAGGGATAAATCGTGCCGTAGAGGTTGAGGTCGATCACTGCACGCAGGTCCTCGTCCAACAAGTCGAACACATTCTGGTCGTCCATCACCGTGGCACCCTTCACGTTGCCACCGGCACAGTTGACCAGAATATCGACCCGTCCGAACGCCGCAAGGATACGGTCGCGCGTCTCGACGAGTTCGGCACGGTTCAGCACGTCGCACACATAGCCCAACACTTCGGATTCGCCAGCCTCGGCAGCAGGCGCCAGCTGCTGGAGCGCCGCCTGCACCTTCTCGTCGTGACGACCGATGATAGCCACATTCGCTCCTGCACGGAGCAGACCCGCAGCCACATTGCTGCCGAGTACACCGCTGCCGCCTGTCACGACAGCCACTTGACCAGGAAGATACTTCATATTCTAACTATTAATTATTGACCTCCCCCGCCCCCCTCCCAAGGAGGGGAGTTCGGACCGGCAGGCTTTTAATTTTTAATTCTTCACTTTTTATTTTTCACTTTTCACTTTTCACTTTTCACTTTTGACTTTTGACCGCAGCCATCACACCGTCCATCTGTGCCAGGCCCATCATGCGGCCGTGGAACGAATAGCCGGCGTTGTAGCCCTTGTCCTCATCGCCCAGCATCGTGCGGCCATGATCGACCCGCATCGGGACGTCGGGATTCAGTTCTTCAAAGATTCGGCACACCTCGACCAGATGGGCACGCCCCTTCAGGTGGTCGGCCTCGATGAAGTCGCCGTTCGGCAGCACGTCGGTCGAACGCAGATGCACGAAGTGCGTGCGACGGGCAAAGCGTCGCGCCATTCGCGGCACATCGTTCTGAACGTTGGCCGAGAGCGAACCGCAGCAAAGCGTGAGGCCGTTGTGCCAGTCATCGACGCAGGACAGCAGCCAGTCGATGTCGGCTTCGTTGCAGACGATGCGCGGAAGTCCGAGCAACGGCATCGGCGGGTCGTCGGGGTGGATGCACAGGCGCATGTCCCACTCGCGGCACACAGGCATCACCTGCTCCAGAAAATACTGCAGGTTTTCCCGCAGCCTCGCGTGCGTGATACCTTTATATAGGGAGAGCAATTCGCGGAAACGCTCCAGCGGCTCTGCGTCGTCCTCCGTGATGTTGCCATTCACAAAGCCCTGCGTCTTCACGATGATGGTATCGACGAGGCGGTGCCGCTGCTCGTCGGTCAGAGTCACGGCCATGCGGCGAGCCTCCGCCATCGTTGCCTCGTCGTAGTCCTGCGCCGCATCCTCGCGCTGCAGGATGAAACAGTCGAACAGCGCAAACTCAGCACGGCTGAAGTAGAGCGACGTCGAACCGTCAGCCCAGGCGTGGTCCAGCTCCGTCCGCGCCCAGTCGAGCACAGGCATGAAGTTGTAGCACACGGTGTGGATGCCGCAGCGGCCGAGGTTCTCCAGGCTCAGCTTGTAGTTCTCAATCAGCAGGTCGCGCTCCTGCCCGCCATACTTAATCGCTTCGCTCACGGGCAGGCTCTCGACTACCGACCAGTGCAGCCCGCCCTGCTCGATATAGTTCTTCATTGCCGTGATAGCCTCTACGGTCCACACCTCGCCGTTAGCGACGTCGTGCAGCGCAGTCACAATGCCTTCGACGCCAATCTGTCGCAGCATCGAGAGCGTAATCGGGTCCTTCGGCCCGAACCATCTCCAAGTCTTTTCCATTGTCTTTAGTTATTTTAGCAGGGCTAGAGGTACTAGCCGTGCTAGCAATTATATCCGTGCTAGCAGTTCTAACAGGGCCAGCAATTCTAACCGTGCTAGCACATCTAGCCGTGCTAGGTCCTCTCTTTCAGTTTCTTTTCCAGTGCAGCAATCCTTGCTTTCAATTCCGTATTCTCATTCCTGAGTCGCTCCAGTTCAGCCATTTCAGCCTGCCGGTAGCCCGTGCGGGCAGCATACATTCGCTCCTTTACTCCACCCACTTTCACAAACTTCTCCTCCAATTGTTGAAGATAGCGTGTTTGCATCGTGCCCACCATGTGACACAGCGTCAATCCTGTGTTTGCCATCTCCTCGGCCGACCATTGGTCGAAGAACGGTTGATAGTCCTCCACCCTGTTATGCTCGCGGCAAAACGTCAGCATGGCGTCGTAGCGAGAATGCCCTGCCTTCCATACAGGCAGGCCACGAAGAGAAAGGAAGTCACGGTAGTCCTCCAGCAGTTCCTTGACACTGCCCCTCGCCGCGTTCAGCAGCGTGATTTCCATTTCCGTCGATGTCACCCCGTCTGTCGCTCCCTCCACGATGTTTTGTTTGCCGGAGCGTGCCGCCTGAATCATCTGGTCGATGGTGCGGTCGCCGCGATGTAAAAAACGTTCGGTGAAGCGGAAGGTCAAGTGATACAAGGTCACAGCCTTTTGGTAGAAGTACAAGTTCTCCCAGTTGGACTGCTTGCGCAGGATGTCCGACTCGTAGTCCTTCTTTCTCATAGTTTTTTGATTGATTTTAGTAAGACGTAGTTTTTTCCTAGCAGGGCTAGATGTGCTAGCAGGGCTAGCGTTCCTAGCACGGCTAGCAGCTCTAACAGGTATGGCGTTCCTAGCAGGGCTAGCAATTCAAGCATGGATAAGTTTCCCCTTTCCGTCCACAAAGTTACAAAAATCTCGCTTCAATGCTCTCATTTCCACCTATTTTCCGCCAAAACATTAATTTTTCGTTCCTAAACTGCACTTTTTTACTAAAATGTTATTCAACTTTTCATCCTTTTCTGTATTTTTGCAAGCTGAGTCTAACTAACTGCACACAACTAACATCAATCAATATCACTAATCTAAGCTAACAAAATGAAAAGACTTCTAAGAAATGTCTTGGCGGCCTTCGTCGTCTCGACAGTCGGTGTCGTCAATGCATCGGCGCAAGCTTCCTACAACTTTTCGTACACGCAAGGTGCGACGGTTGCCGCAGGAAGCGACTATTTCCTGTACAACATTGGCAGTGGAATGTTCCTGACCGATGGTATGGATTGGGGAACACACGCTACGGCAGACCATGCTGGTCGCTTAATTACACTTGCCTCCTTAAATAACGGCAAGTACAGTATCTACACCCAATCCTACTCTTTGAACAACGGTGCTACAGCCAAGGCAGGATACATGACAACTAACAGCTACCTGGACACAGGAAGCAACGATGCCAATTGGGAGTTCACGCCGGTAAATGTTTCCGGTTATACAAATGCCTACACAATCAAAAACAGCGAGACGCAGTATCTGTACTTCAATGCGAACGATTCACGCGTCAATGTTGGTGAAAGTCCCAACAACAATTATGCCTATTGGATACTTGTACCAAAAACTGCACGCGATGAAAAGAATGACTACACTTACTATCTCATGAACACAGACTTCAACCGTCCATGGGAAAGAGCTGTATGGAGTGGATCGACCGGAACAAATGACAAATTTTCAACAGGTGGACTTGCCACGAATCGCTGCGGCGAGAAATATCATACAGTATTTGACCTTACACAAACCATTGCCAAACCTGTTCCAGAAGGTCGTTATCGCCTCTACGCCCAAGCATTTTGGCGTCAGGATGGCAACGATGCAGGCGCTGTGCTCTATGCAAATAACGATACCCAGACTCTGGCTGGTTTCAATGCAAACGGAGAGGGTACTGTAGCCAACATGGATGGCGCATCTACTGCTTTCACCGAAGGAAAATACATTAACAGCGTTGAGACTTTTGTCAATGATGGGTCTCTTAAAGTGGGTATAAACATCACTTCTGGCTCACAATGGGTCATCTGGGATAACTTCACACTCCTGTATCTCGGTCAATGCGTGATGGACTATGCCCAGGCACTGCCTGCCGGAGGTATGACTGCCGACACATGGTACTATTTCGATATTGCTGTTGCAGGCGACTATACGCTCACAGCAACAGACCTTTCTGCTATCAAATATACCGCGGATGGTCATACACTGATCACAGCAACACCCACCGACAGTTGGAGCAGCGCAAACCAAACATTGGCTGCCGGCCGTTACTACGTCAAGAGTTCGTCTGCACAGACACTGACCGTGAACGCTCAGGCCTACACCTACACCGTCGGCCCTGCTACAGCTGACAAGACCTACATACAACCTGGCCAGACAGTGACGATTGCCTATCCCGATGCTGTGACCAACTCGGGTGAGGCGCTGACCATCAACACCAGCAACATACAGTTCAACGGCGCAGCCCTGACCAATGCTACTGCAACAGCCAATGGCTTCACGTTTGAGATTCCCGCTGGACTGACCACGGCAACCGACTATACTCTCAGCATCCCCGCCGGAGCAGTGGGCTATACAAACGGTAATACCTTCAACGAGGCACAGAGCATCACCCTGAAGACCCCCGCCGTGTTCAACGGAACTTACTTCCTGAAGGTAGCCAAGGCTACGACAGATTTGCAGACAGCCAGCACGTCGGATGCCGCAGGCAAGTACCTGTCGCGCGGTGGTGCATGGGGCACACATGCCACCCTCGACAAATATGGATTGGCCCTTCAAATCAGCACCGACGACAACAACTACTCCGTCCTCAAGGTATTCGACACCCAGCGTTTCTACTTCCATGATGGTACGTACCAGTGCTGGGCCGATGGTACAGGTGGAACAGCCGACAACGAGATATTCATCATCGACAAGCAACTTGGATATCTGACCATCTGCCCCTTCTATTACAAAGATAATAAGCACTACTTCAAGTACAACACGAACGAAGGAAGCAATGAAATTGTTGCGATGTATGACGACGGCCCCACGGCAGGTCCCATCATCCTCTGGGAACTTGAATCACCTGCCGACCACGCCATCGCCATGGCAGGACATAAGGACGCACAAGCCGCTGCTGCCGCTTCGGCAGCCGTTGCCGACAACAGCACAGCCTATGGCAGCCTGTCCGGCGTCACTTCAGTATCAGCGATGGAAACAGCCGTCAGCAGTTTGGACAACTTTGTTGTGGTGGGTGGCAATGCCCCGACTTCGGTACAGGAAAAGTACCAAGGTTCGCAGCCGAATCCCGCACCCGAGACGGTCTATTCCAGCACACTCAACATTCCTGCTCCAGGTCTCTACCGCTTCTCGATGCAGGCCTTCTACCGTGCTGCCATCAATGCAACTACACAGGCCATGCACGAAGCAGGAGCCGACTTCCCGCCCGTCGTCCTCTTCTTCGGCGACAGCGAAACACAAATTAAGTCTGTGTACGACGAGTCAAGTGCAGTGGCATTGACCACAGCAACCGACTGGACAAACCTGTCCTACAATGGTGCTTATTACCCCAACGACGTCACCACATCACTGGCTGCATTCCAAGCCGACATGTACCACAACGACGTTTGGTTCTACGCTACCGCAGCAGGCACATACACCTACGGCGTGAAGTACCTGGGATGGGCCAACGCCAGTTCCCAGTGGTTCATCTACTCGCCCGAGGCCGTCACCGTCACTTACTATGGTACTGGTACCATCAATGTGTCCGATGGCATCGTCACTGTTATGGGCAAAAACAATGAAGCCGACATCAATCGCGCACTCACCAGCGACATCGCCGTGCTGAACATTGAGCAGGCAGTTGACCTGAATGACGTACAATTCGACAATAGCAACAACCCGAACTTGCTCATCTATGCCAACTCAACCAATCAGGTGACCTCCTCCACCAGGAACGTAATTGTGAATGGCGTTTGCGAAGAACTCGCACTCACCAAACACAGCACGCCGTTCTTCGTACCCAAAGCCTTCACGGCTACGGATGCGACATATACTGTCAAGCCTACAGACCTGGCAGACGGCCAGTTCGCCACCCTGATGATTCCGTTCGAAGCCTATGTGCCGACCGGTACGGCCTACACCCTCGACCAGGGCGTGAATGTCCTCGGCGACAATGTGAATGCCACGGAGATTACAACAGTAGTTCCTGCCAACTCGCCCGTACTCATCACTGGCACGGGAAACTTCTTTAACAACAACGTCAGCATCCCCGTGATTGCGAAGGACGCCACCTACACCAGCGGTGAACTCGTCGGTGTCTATAGCACCACGCAGGCTCCTGTCAGCTCGTATGTGCTGCAGTACCACAGCAGCTCGCCCAACGGCGTCGCCTTCTATCGTGTGGCTGACACTCAGCCCAACGTCGGACCCTTCCGCGCCTACATCAAGGCACAAGGCAGCAGCGTGAAGTCGCGCGCCCTCTACATCAACTTCGGCGGCGACGCCAATGGCATTGCCACCCTCGATGCTGAAGGAAACGTCAGCCTCAGCAGTGCTGAATACTACACGGCCGGCGGCACACGCCTCAGCGCTCCTCAGAAGGGCCTGAACATCGTGAAGTACGGCAACGGAACCGTCAAGAAGATTTTTGTCAAATAACCCATAACAACGCAACGATTATGAAAAAAGCATATATCATCCCCAGCCTCCAGCAGTCCGCTGTCGGCATGAACTATCAGATTTGTGACGTCAGCGGACACGACGGCGGCGGTAGCGGCACCGGCGAAGGTGAAGAAGAAATGGGCAAACGCCGCAAGAGTGAATTTGAAGACGACTCATGGGGAAGTCTGTGGTAATCATTTCAAAAATACAGCAACAACAATGAAAGCAAATAAATATTTCTATCTCTTAGCCGCTGCAGCACTGACAGCCAGTGCATGCAGCAGCGACAAGGACCAGCTGGACGAAGCCATCGGCAAGGTGGTTCCGCAGGAAGGCGAAGCCATGACCTTTGCAGCCAAAACGGTTGACGGCATGGAATATCTGGGCGAGGAAGACCTCGACGGCCAAAGCTCTGCCGCCAAACCCCGCAAGATAGGCGTCAGCCCCAGCGACTTCAGCATCTCGCACTGGTACATCAACGACAAAATCAGCATCAGCGACGGAACGCTCAACTACACATTCAGTCCTTCGGAAGACAAAGAAGGCCCTGCCTGCTCGTTCTCGACCAGCGGCAATAGCTTTGTCACCGACGGCACTGGCGATGAAGGCACCTTCTACGCCTTCTATCCGCAGGAGGCTGTGCTGAGCTGGAACGGTCCGACCGTCACCACCATGATCTGGACAGAACAACTCTACAGCGAGAACGCAGAACAGAGCGGCATCCTCGGCCCCTACATCGCAGCCAGCGCCACCACCACCGGCGGCGGTGCCAACGCCTCGTTCGACTTCGGACACATCTGCTCGGTGATTGATGTGGACCTGAGCAGTTTCGATGGAGGAACCATTCAGTCTGTCTCGCTTCTCTCCAACTCTGGAGCCAGCCTGGCAGGACGTATGCTATATAACTGCTCGACAAAGGCTGCCTCTCTGGTCAACAATGACGGAGGTGGCTATGCTGCACAAAACTGCATCAGCAACCTTGTCACCGTGAGCAACGTGAATGCTGCCACAGCCACTGTGCGCTTCTACGTCCTTCCCATCACGCAAGAAAGCGGCTTCACCATTACTGTCCGTACCACCGATGGCAACTTCTTCACCAAGAGGTCAACCACTAAGGTCGGCAATACGGCTGCCAATGCAGACTATCTTGCTTCAATGTCGAACCAGTCGGGTTCGCTTTGCCTGCCTTTCTACAAAAAGTATAAGTTTGGCAACACCTCAACCGCCACGAAGAACCTCTGGATGGCAACCATTCCTAACAACCTGCGCCTCCGCCAGCTGACCGTGCCTGGAGCACACAATGCAGCTACAAGCGGTGTTAGCAGTAGTGCAAGCAAGTGCCAGAGCGAAACCATTTCCGGACTATTAGCCAATGGCGTACGCGGATTTGACTTGCGTCCACGATATACAAGTAGTTCTGGCATTACGGCCGACAACTTACTTATTTGTCATGGCTTAACTACAACAGATGTTCTGTTCAAGGATGCCGTAGCAGATTTGGTCAACTTTGTCAAGGCAAATCCTTCCGAAGTAATCTTCATCAATATGCAGAAAGAAAAAACTTCTGGTACAGACCGTTCTGCAGAATGGAGAACTGCCGTCAGAACAATTTTCCAAGGACAAGCCGACTATCTGCTGCCTTCATTAGAAGAATACCAGAACTTTGGGGCAGCACGCGGAAAGGTTGTAGTCATCAGCAAGAATCCTTACGGTACAGAAGGTGTCTATAATGATATTGTTTATGGTGGTATTATACAAAACTGGGGGGACAACACCTCTACCGAAGGTGCCTATATATATAAGGCAGGTGGATCGAACGTCGCCTCAGCCAGCGTAGAAGACACCTACGACATCACGAGCACAAGCAACAAACAATCGCTGGTCAGCACGATGTTGGGCAAGGCAGCCAACGACAATTCCACCCGCTTCTACTTTACCTGGAACAATATGGCCTACAGTCTTTTGTCTGGCAATCCATCCGACTGGGCAGCAACCATGAATCCTTGGCTGACGAATTATGTCAACAATGCACAGGCTGACCGTCTGGGCTTGATCTATGCTGACTTCATCGGCAGCACTTCAAATGGCGGTGCTGCGCTGCTGAAAGCCATCATCCAGCACAACTACAAGTACGTCTATAAGAATCGTACCCGCAACACCGCGGCTGCTGGTGGCACCGACACGGGTGTTGATGTAGCCGGTGACGAATATGCCGACGACAGCGAGGTATTTGCCAAGCAGCGCTAAGAGAGAGACAGATAATAGGAACGAAGTGTGGGGCACACAGGATGGTTTGCCCCACACTTTGTTACAAAAAACACGCAATCCGATGAAACGATTTCTGTGGATATGTTTCAGTTTCATGATACCGGCCGTCCTGCTTCACGCCCAGCAGGTGTGCTATGTCATGCGAGTGGAAATGACCGACGGCTCCGTCCAGCGCATCGCTGTCGATGACGTGAACTGCATCACCTTCGAGACCGAGGAGGTATTCGACCCGCGTCAGGCAGTCGATCTCGGTCTGTCGGTCAAGTGGGCTGCCTGCAACATCGGTGCTGATACGCCTGAGGGCCTGGGCGACCTTTTCTCTTGGGCGGAGACAGCGCCGAAGACAGACTATTCGGAGGCGAACTACAGCTACTTCGTCAACTACAGCTACGAGCACATCGGCTACAACATCACGGGCGTAGCCAAGTACGACGCCGCCACCGCGCAGTGGGGCGAGCCGTGGCGAATGCCCTCCCTCCACGAAATCAACCAACTGATGAGCTGTACGTGGACGCCCGAAACCCTGAACGGCGTGAAAGGTTACCGTGTGACAGGCAAAAATGGCAACAGCATCTTCCTGCCCGCTGCCGGTTACCAGCCTGGTGAGGAACGTCTGGAAGTCGGCACACAGGGCTACTACTGGTCGGCTTCGCTCAATCCCGATATGCGGTCCTCAGCCTACAACATCAACTTCCGAGGCTACGACGCCCCGTGGTCGGCCAGCCGAGCCTATGGGTTCTCCGTTCGCGCAGTGAGGGATTGAAGGCTCCACTCAACGCATTGCGGGCTGCAAACATTCGCTGTTTGCAGCCCGCAATGTTTTTGCCGGACATGAGATAGCACGGATAGCAAGTCTATCAGGGCTAAACTCCCCTGCCTCCACGTGCAATGACGTAGATGATGACGGGTGCCCCGATGAGGGGCGTGACGGCATTGAGGGGGATGATGCCAGCATCGCCAGGGAGCACGCAGATGATATTGCAGAGCAGGGCGATGGCCGATCCTGTGAGCATGGTCATGGGGAGCAGCGTCTGGTGGTTGTCGGTGCCGAGAATGAGGCGGGCGATATGTGGCACAGCCAGTCCGATGAACGACACAGGGCCGCAGAAGGCAGTAGTGACCGCGGTGAGGATGCCGGTGACGAGGAGCAGTCCGTTGCGTACTCGCAGGGTGTTGAAGCCAAGGTTTTCGGCATACTGTTCGCCGAGCAGGAGGGCGTTGAGCGGTTTGATATAGAGGAGCGAGGCAACGAGAGCGAGCAGGGTCACTCCGGCAAACCAGGGCATCTGTTGCGAACTGACGCCTCCGAAGTTGCCCAGTCCCCACACCATGTAGGACTGCACACCCTGTTCGGTGGCAAAGAAATTGAGCAGGGAGATGGCAGACGACGAGATGTAGCCTATCATGATGCCCACGATGAGCAGCATGACGTTGTTGTGCACCATGGTTGCTGCCCCGAGGATGAGCAGCATGACCAGCATGGCTCCGGCAAAGGCTGCGACGAGGATGGCGACGAAGCCTGTCAGCGTGAAGGCTCCGGCACCCACACTGCCCCCCATGAGGAGCATGACGAGGGCCACGCCGAGCGAAGCTCCGCTGTTGATACCGAACACCGAGGGACCCGCCAGGGGGTTGCGGAAGGCCGTCTGGAGCAGAAGACCGCTGGCAGCAAGGGCTGCACCGCAGAGCAGGGCGGTGATGGCCCCTGGCAGTCGGCTCTCCATCACGATGTACTGCCACGACGGGCGTGCCGCTTCGTGGCCGGTGAGGATGCTCCACACGTCGATGGCTGGAATATCAACCGCCCCAACCAGCAGGTTGAGGGCAAAGAGCACGACGATGGCGATGCCCATCATGACCCAGATTGCTATCATCTTTTTCATATCCTACTTATTAAATTAATTCGTGCCATTCGTGGAATTCGTGGTAGAAACACATCATTGCTCCTTCAGCCGCAGGAAGTATTTCGGTTCGCCGAGTCCCAGTTCGGGATGGGCGATGGTGACAAAGTCGCGGAGCAGACGTTCGGGATGGAAGGGTGTTTCCTCGTAGAACGTCGATGTGGCGGTGTTGCAACCATAGAGCTGTCCCGTCTGGAAGGCACGGAACTGGTCGTAGCCACGATGTTCGCTCAGCAGTTCTGTGGGCGAGATGGGATGGTCGGCATTGAAGCGGAAGAGCCAAACGTCGGCCTGCGCAGCCTTCTCCAACACCGTCTCGAAGGGGAGCGAGAGGCTGCCGCTGTGGGTGTCGTCGGCCCAGGCATAGCCGCAGTGGGCATCGGCTATCACATGGCCGATGGTGCTGTTGCCGCCAGGCACGTACCAAACAGAACCCGTCATCTTGTCCATCAGCACCGTACACTGCGACGTGGCCTTGGCAGCTTGGTCGCGCAGGGCTGCGTAGTCGGATTCGACCTGGCGGAAGATGCTGTCAGCCTGGGCCTCGGCTCCGAAGAGCAGACCGTAGAAGCGCATCCATTCGGCACGCCCGAGCGGCGAGGACTCCATATATTCCGCCATCTCGATGATGGGAATGCCGATTTCCTCCACACGGCCGTAGCCTCCGCTGTTCTGGAACGGCGAGAGGAAGATGGCGTCGGGCTGGAGGTCGAGCACTTTCTCGACGGCTGGTGCGAGGGCCGAACCGCAGTCGGCGATGCTGCCGTCCTTGCAGCCCTGCTCGACGAAGGGCAGGTGGATGTACTGCACGTCGCACACGCCGCCGATGCTTTTTTCTTTGCCAAACGACTGGAGCAGACCACAGTGGACACTGGTGGCTATGACGCTGCGACGTAGCGGAGTGCGCACGATGGTGCCTTTGGGCAAATGTGGCGGAACGTCGCCGTCGGCCGGCACGAGCAGATAGGTGTGCAGCACGCGGCCCTCGTTCCAGGGGTCGGCCAGCGTGACCTGCGTATAGCCGTCACAACGGACAATCGTGAGCCGCTGAGCATGCTCAAGCTGGAGCGTATCGCCTTCGCCTGGGCCATGAGTCGTGCCTGTACCCGAACAGGCGGTGATCAGGAGGCAGAGCAGGATGAGAAGTGGTGCTTTCATTGTATGTAGGATGTTTGGGCTAACAATGCTAACATTTCTATCAGGGTTAGAACAGGAGTCCGATTTGCTTGACGCACGCCGAGACGATCCACGCCACGCAGGTGGTGTAGAGGGCTGCCGTCAGTGCCCAGCGCCAAGAATTCGTCTCGTGCTTGATGGCAACGATAGTGGCGATGCAGGGGAAGTAGAGCAGGACGAAGAGCAGGTAGCAGTAGGCCGTGAGCGGTGTGAGTCCGTCCAATCCACCAAGCACGCCGATGGTGGAGGCGACGATTTCCTTGGCACCGAGTCCGGCGAGCAGGCTGACATCCAGTTGCCAGTTGAAGCCCTGCAGGCTGAAGACGGGTTCGATGACCCGTCCGATATAGGCGATGAAGCTTTGGTCCATCGACGCTGCCACACCGTGCGCACCGAAGTAGCCGAGTGCCCATACGATGATGCTTGCCACGAGGATGATGCCACCCATCTTCTTCAGGTATTCCTTACCCTTCTCCCAGGTGTGGCGTCCGATGGCTTTCGCCGTAGGCATGCGGTAGGGCGGCAGCTCCATGACGAAGGGCGTGTCCTCGCCGCGAAGCACGCAACGGGACAGGATATTGCTGACGATGACACTGACGATGATACCGACGACGTAGAGCGAAATCATGACGAGGGCTTGCCACTGGGACGGGAAGAAGATGCCGGTGATCATGATGTAGATGGGCAGTCGTGCCGAACAGGACATGAAGGGCAGGATGAGCATGGTGATGAGTCGCGAGCGTCGGCTCTCGATGGTTCGCGTGGCCATGATGGCCGGCACGTTGCAACCGAAGCCCATGACCAGCGGGATGAACGACTTGCCGTGCAGCCCCATGCGGTGCATGAGTTTATCCATGATGAAGGCAGCACGAGCCATGTAGCCCGAGTCTTCCATGAACGATATAAATAAGTAGAGAATGAGAATCTGCGGCAGGAAGACGATGACCGACCCCACACCGGCGATACATCCATCGACGAGCATATCCTTGAGCATGCCGTCGGGCATGACACGGCTCACCCAGTCGCTCAGCCATTCGACCCCAGCCTCGATCCAGTCCATGGGATACTGCCCGACGACGAACGTCACTTCAAACATGACGAAGAGGATGAGGAAGAAGATGGGAAAGCCCACCCAGCGGTTGGACAACACCTTGTCGATGGTGTGTGTGAGGCGATAGGTGTTGTGCTTGGTGCCGGTGTGGTAGCCGGCTTCCTCGAGTGCACCATGGATGAATCCGTACTTGGCGTCCATGATGGCAGTCTCGCTGTCCTGTGCAGTCTCCTCCATGATGCGCTGTGCAGCGTGGTCACGGGCCGCAAAGATGTCGGTGGCGTTGGGCAACGTGCGCACATAGTCCTCGACACTCTTGTCGTTCTCCAAAAGCTTGATGGCGAGGTAACGGGTTGAGTAGCGGGTACGCACGTGTTCGTCGCGCTTCAGAAACTCCTGCATGTTGGCAATGCCGTCCTCCACCTCGTGCCCGTGGTGGATGTGTATGTGGCGGATGGCATCGTCGTTCTCCATCACCTCAATCACTTTCCGGAACAGTTCCTTCACTCCCCTACCCGTCTTGAACGACGTAGGCACGAAGGGCACACCGAGCAAGGTCGATAGGGTGTCCAGGTCAACAAGGTCGCCACGTTTCTCAAACTCGTCGTACATGTTGAGCGCACAGACCACACGCACGTTCATGTCGATGAGCTGTGTAGTGAGGTAGAGGTTGCGCTCGAGGTTCGAGGCATCGATGACGTTGATTACGACATCGGGTGTGCGGTCAACAATGTAGCGGCGCACGTAGAGTTCCTCGGGGCTGTAGGCCGAGAGCGAATAGGTGCCAGGCAGGTCGATGAGGTGGAAGTCGTAGCCGTCGAATCGGGCTCGTGCCTCCGAGGCATCGACGGTCACGCCGGAGTAGTTGCCCACACGGGCATGGGCTCCGCTGGCGTAGTTGAACAGCGAAGTCTTACCACAGTTGGGATTGCCCACCAAGGCGACTGACGCCTTCCCTGGCCCTTCCCAAGGGGAGGAAGTATATACTTTTTCCTCAGAAGGAGTAGTAACTACTTCCGTCCCTTGGGAAGGGCCAGGGGAGGGGTCTGGGGCCGTGTGGTCGGGGAGGGGTCCGCTCTCCACCTCCACCAGTGCCGCCTCTTCATGTCTGAGCGACACTTCATAGTTCATCAAGCGGTATTTCACGGGGTCTTGCAGTGGAGCGTTGAGTAGCACCTCCACCTGCTGGCCGCGGATAAAACCCATTTCGACAATGCGTTTGCGGAAGCTGCCGTGTCCCAGCACCTTCACAATCACACCCTTCTCACCTGTTTGCAGTTCCGATAGTCGCACGATCAATCAGCTATAAAGATTAGAAACAAAACACATGCGCCGAAGTCGCATGGCTCTTGGAAATGTGCAAAGTTACGGTCTTTTTCCCATCTTTTCGACATTATCCTCCGAAAAAACGTCAAAAATACCTACAAGTAAGTATCGCTCCTTTTGAGAGATGAGGATTTTTGTACACTGAATCATTTTTATTACATTTTTTTTGCATTTTTGCTCTGTTCGCCGTATCTTCGCGGTTGATATTCTGCGCAAACACCATTTTTGTTCTAACTAAAAATATGAAAATTATGAGAAAGAAGAGTTTTTTGTGGCTCATGCTCAGTCTGTTTGCACTGACGGCATGGGCTGAACTGCCTGCGACGGGTGACACGGGTTACCTGTATAACGCAGCGACAGGGAAGTTTTTCTCATCGGGAGTGACCTCTGTGAGCAACTCTGGGGCTCTGGTCGATGACTATGGCATCCCCGTAGAAATCAAAAACGAGGGTGCGGCAACGGAATTTGCCGGCCACACCTATCTGCGTCTGCAGTTGTGCGACTACTACGGTCGCTACCTGCGCATCGTGGCTGGGGGCCTTGACTGCGCCGGCTCGAGTTACCACAAGTGGGCGGTGACAGAAGTTGAGGATGGTGTGTTCGTCCTGCGCTGCATCTACCAGTCGTCGCAGGTGGCCTACGCCACAAAGGGCTACTATGTGGCCATCGACGAAAACGACTGCCTGGTGCTGGTCGACGGTTTGGACAATGCTGCCCAGTGGATATTCGTCACAGGTGAGCAGCAGAGAACCCTCGTCCAGAATGCTTACAATGAACGCGTGTCAGCCATGGCTACACTGATGGACATTACGGCCGCGAACGTGAGCGAACTGGAGGCTGCGCTGGCCGACTATACGCCTGTCGATGTGACGTCGTCGATTACCAATCCTACGCTCTATGAGAATCTGGACGGATGGACGGTGAACAACATCCAGGGTACGGCCATCAGCAACGGTTCGTATCAGATTCAGAATGCTGCGGGCACACAGGCCACTTGCAGCCAGGTGGTCGAAGGTCTGCAACCCGGTATCTACAAGGTCGAGGTGCAGGCATTCTACCGTGCTACGGCGATGGACCGCTGCAAGACCTTTGGCGACGAAGGGTTCTACTTCACCAATGCCTACATCGAAGCCAATAACGAAAGGGTACAGGTGATCGACTGGTACTCGATTGCGTTCGAGGACTATACGAAGCCCAACAGCCGCAGTCATATCAAGGACGAGTTTAACGAAGGTAGCAAATACACCAACACGCTCTACACCACTGTAGGCGAAAATGGCCTGTTGAACCTGACCATCTCCGTTCCGAGTTACAGTGCCAGCGAATATCCCAACTGGATATGCTTCAACAACGTGCGCTTGACACGCTACGATGCGCCCGTAGCTGAGAAACCCATCGTCGAGGGAACGTACTATCTTTATAATCCCAGTGCCGACCTGTGGTTCAACTATGGCGGCGACGATGACTACACGGCTGTGCTGAAACAACATGGCGAACCTCTCCGCGTGTTTGTCTATGAAAACACGGTCGGCTTCGGAACTGCACTCGACTCGCGCTACCTTAATGCATCGGCTGCGACGGAGAATGCACGCAGCACGGGTGCTACCTATTTTACTTATACGTATAACCCAGACGGCACCTACACCTTCCGTTCGGAAGTCGGTCTGATGGGATACAGCGGCACCAAGGCCGAGCGCCTGAGCCAGACGAAGATTGCCATGGATATGACCAACCCCGATGACCTCGGAACGCACTGGCAGTTGCTGACGAAGGATGAGCTGCTGGCACGTTTCAGCGAGGCTTCGGAGGAGAATCCCGTGGATGCTACGTTCCTCATCACGTGCCCGAACTTCGACCGTCACCACTCGGGCCTCTCGGCTTGGAGCGGCAACTCGACGGGTAACAACACGGGCTTCCTCTGCAACAATTCGGGATGGGTGTTCAACGTGACGAACGCCTGCTGGCAGAAACTGACAGGTGTGCCCAACGGTACCTATTTGCTGACAGCCCAGGCCTTCTACCGCCACGGTTCGAACACCGAGGTGATGGCGCAGACCGAGGAAAGCATGCCGCGTCAGGGCGTCATCTATGCCAACGACCAGGAGACCTTCGTTCACCCGATTCTCTGGTCGGGAGCCCTGCAGGCCACGAACATCTACAGCGCCAACGGCGGTAACGGACGTGCCTACGGCGACGCTGGTTACATTCCTTACTTCGAAAATGGTGGCAGCAAGGCATCGACCGACGCCTGCATCGCTTTCGACCATAGTCTGTACTTTGGCAACGAGGTGAAGGTGACTGTGATGGACGGCGAACTGACCATCGGCGCGAAAATCAAGGAATTGACCACCAACTCATGGATGGCCTACGACAACTTCGAACTCTGGTACCTCGGTATGCCGGAAGACCTCACCACCTATGAGGAAGCACTGGCACAGGTAGTGAACGAGGCCAACAATCTTGTACTGCCAACGAAGGCCAAGGAAACCCTCGACGCAGTCATCACAGAGTATAACAAGGAATACACGACGGCTGCGGACTATACAGCCGCCATCGATGCCATCACGACTGCGAAGGAGACGGCACAACCCATTGCCGAAGGTTATGCCAAGTACAACGACCTGAAGCAGATGATTCAAGAAAATCTGGTGGATCAGACTAGTGCCTACACCGACGAATCGGGTGCTACGGACCAGTTGAACACCCAGTTGGCCGCCATCGACGATTCACCCATGGTGAACCAGGCCGAAAGTGCTACCGACTTGAATATGGCGCTGCAGGCTGCATGGACTGTTACATTAAAATGGATGGAGGGTGTGACCGTCAATCCTGAGGTTGGTATTGACCTCACTTGGATGATTCAGGATGCCGACTTCTCGAACGCCAGTTACAAGAACTACTGGGAGGAAAGCGGCGTCAGCGGCGGCACAGTCGGCGTGACCCATGGCGTGATGCGCTACATGAACACCTCGTTCGACCTTCGTCAGACACTGCCCTATCGACTGCCGGCAGGTGCCTACAAACTGACGGCCGATGGCTTCGAGCGCACCCATAGTCCGCTCTCTACTGCCTACTCGAACTACACCGCCGGCACATCCGTGGTGAAGGGCTACATCTTCTTCAATTCCGACGAGCAACTCGTCTGGAACCTGCTCGACATGCAGGATGTCAAGGACAACAGCCTCGGCGGTGTCGATAGCGGAGGCGGCTTCTACGTGCCCGACGGAAGCAGTGCTGCCAACACCTATCTTGCTGCCGGTCACTATCCCAACACGCTCAGCGCCGTGCTGACCGAACATGCCGACGTGACCATTGGCTATCGCTCGGACAACACCAACGAATGGACCTGTATCGACAACTTCAAGCTGCGCTACTACGGTCCGCTCGACCTCTCTGAATACGAAGCACAGCTGGCTCTGGCTGTCGACGAAGCCAACAATCTCGTCCTGCCCACCAAGCAGAAAGGCATTCTCGACGACGTCGTGACAGAGAACAACAAGACCTACACCAGCGAAGCAGACTACCAAGCTGCCATCGCCAACATCAACGCAGCGAAGGCTGTTGCCCAGCCGTTCGTCGAGCCGTACGCCCAGTACAAGCAGATGAAGCAGATGATTCAGGAGCGCTTCATCGGCCAGACCGAGGTCTATACCGACGAAACGGATGCTGCGACGACCTACACCAACAACATCACAGGCAAGGATACCGAGGTCGAACAGGCCGAAGCCGTGGCCGACATCGAGGCAGCCACCGCTGCCCTGTGGACCGAGGCGCTCAACTTCGTCAAGGCTGTGAAGATCAACGAAGGACAGGGTTTCGACCTCACGTGGATGATTCAGGATGCCGACTTCAGCGACTCGAGCTACAAGAATTTCTGGACTGAGACCTGCGCCAGCACGAATGCCCACGGCGTGGTCGGCGGCAACAACATCCTGCGCTACTACGCCTGCGACTTCGACGTCCGCCAGACACTGCCCTACGTGATGCCGGCAGGTGCCTATAAGATGACCGTCGATGGCTTCGAACGCACCAACTCGCCCATAAACGATGCCTACACGCAGTATGCAGCAGGCAACAGCACCGTCACCGCCGTGGTCTATATGAACGACAACGAACAGACGCTGATGAACCTGTTCGACGTGCAGAGCGTGACGGACAATAGCCTGGGCGGCGTGCAGCCCAGCGGCGCGTCGTTCTACATTGCCGACGGCAGTTCGGCTGCCAGCAAGTACATCGACGCCGGACACTACCCCAACACGCTGATTGCCGTCCTTGCCGACGATGCCGAAGCCACTATCGGCTACCGCTGCGCCAACTCCAACGCATGGACCGCCGTCGATAACTTCCGCCTCTGGTACATTGGCGAAGTGCCCAGCATCGAGATCGCTACGAAGGCGAACGAACTCAACCCCATCTGCGCACCCATCACCCTCAGCACCGACGACGAGCAAATCGACGCGCTCTACCTCGTAGGCTCTGTCGGCGAGGGCACCGCCCTGCTCTACCCCGTCAGCACCGTCGCCCCGGGCACTCCTTGCGTGGCACTCGTCAACACGAGCACGCTGCGTGCACCGATGGAGGTGACCAGCAGCAAGACCTATGTGCTGCCTTGGGACGGTGGCACGCTCCAGCCCGACGACGCGAACTACACTTGGACATACGTCGATCTGGCTGATGCCAGTCACGCAGCCGACGAACTCACCCTGCAAGTCCTCGACCCGATGGCAATGGACTTCGCGGTCAACATCGAGAACCTCGCCGCCCGCAAGTTCCTCAGCAACGTCACCTACGTCGGTGCGAGCGAACCTTCGGTCGTTGCGAAGTACAACGTCGCTCCGCCCACACGCCGCGACATCCCCAACGCTGTGATGATTCCGATGCCCCTCGGTCTCACCACGGGCGCCACGGTCAGCCTCGACGACGGCACCACAGTTGATGTTGCTGCCGGCGATGCGGCTGCCTACATCTACAACCTGCTCCCTGCCCAGACCTACAGCTACAGCATTACGGCCGAAGGAACCACGGTCGGCCAGGGCCAGTTCACCACCACCGGCACCCTGCGCATGGTCTATGCGCCGTCGGCCTACAACATCCGCGACCTCGGCGGCTGGCGGGCTCAGGACGGCAAGCGCACCAACTACGGCCACCTGTTCCGCGGCTCCACCCTCAACGGCTATGCCACGGCAACGGCTGAAGACCTGCAGACGCTGCGCGACCTCGGCGTGGGCGGCGAAATCGACCTGCGCTACCGCGAGGACCACGACAAGGACATGGGCTGCGGCACCTCGGCCTTCGGCTTCGGCACAGCCGACTACTACTTCGCCGCTGCCAACGACTGGACGGCTGCCAACATCAGCGAGGCCGGCACACAACAGCGGCTGAAGCAGGAGTTTGACTTCATTCTCGACCACTTCCGTCAGGACAAAGCCGTCTATTACCACTGCGCATGGGGTGCCGACCGCACGGGACTGCTCACCCTCATGCTCGAAGGTATCCTCGGCGTCGAACTCGACCAGATCTACAAGGACTACGAGCTCACCTCGTTCTCGGCTGCCCCTGGAGCTACGAACCGTCTGAAGACTTCGTTCCAGGACCGCATCGACGTCATCCAGGCACTCGAGGGCGAAACGCTGCGCGATAAGTTCGAAAACTACTTCACGAACAAGCTCGGCGTTTCGGCCGACGACATCGCCTACTTCCGCAGTGTCATGCTCAGCGACGACGAAGAGCCGGCCGTCGAACCCGTAGCCTACGAATTCGTGGCCAGCGAATGGCCCGCAGGCGACCCCGCACGCATCTCTGCCGAGAACGTCACGGTGGACACCGAGGCCAACACCATCACCGTCAGCAACACCGAAGGCGACAACAACGTGGCCCTGCGTTTCCAGACCACCAATCGCTACTACGTCACCCCCGAGCAACGCTACTTCACCATCCGCGCCACGGGTCTGCACACCGGCGAAGGCAAGTCCTACCTCTGGTGGCTCAACAACGCCAACCACGCCAGCCAGGTAGCACCGACCACCATCTACCTCGATGGCGACGTAACCGTCTTCGCCTGGGACATCCGCACCTGCGGACTGGGCGACAACTTCTCGACGACGGAGAACACCGAGCTCCAGACCATCGGCGACTGGGTGACCACCTTCGGCATGACAATGGCTGCCGGCACCACACCCGTGGTCATCTCCTACATCGGATTCGAGGAGAGCGTGCCCGAACCCGTCGAAGAGTATGAGTACAGCTTCCTCGCCAGCGAATGGCCCGCAGGCGACCCAGGACGCATCTCTGCCAGCAACGTGAGCGTGGACGACGTGGCCAACACCATCACCATCGCCAACACGGCAGGGCCGAACAACGTGGCGCTGAACTTCGAGTCCGAACGCATACTCTACGTCGAAGAGGGCATCCGCTACTTTGTCATCCAGGGCACAGGGCTCTCGACCGACGAAGGCAGTGCCAAGCTCTGGTGGCTGAACGCCAAGAACAACGGCGGCGAAATGCCCCCGACCCTCGTCCGCACCGACGACGACGGCACCGTCACCCTGCTCTGGGACATCCAGACCGACGCCACCTTCGCCAGCGGCTTCAACGCCACGGGACGCACCTATCTCGACACGACGGGTGCCGCCACCTGGGGCTGGACCACGACCTTCGGCCTGACGATGGCCGACGAAGCCGAGCCTGTCGTCATCACCAACATCGGCTACCTGAAGGCCGACGACGAACTCGTGACCGGCATCGAAGAGACGTTCAACGCGCAAAGCACGAAGCACGGCGAAGTATATGACCTGAGCGGACGCCGCATCCGCACCCTCACGAAGGGCGGCCTATACATTATCGACGGAAAGAAGGTGCTGGTAAAGTGACGTAACGCACACTGAGAGCGCGGACGTCCCCGTCCGCCATACAGACAACAATCCCGAAGGGACGACAGAACACAGGCAGGGGTGAAGCGCAACCCCTGCCTGTGTTTTGTCATCCCCTCGGGACTATTTTTTTTACAGGACAACCGTAAAATTTTATACCATGAATTAGTTCTAATGAGTTCTAATTTCAGAGATGATTATTCCTTTTATGCGACCATGAATTGTGAAGCCTTACGGCTTTATTGCCACAGAACAGGAATAGATGCGGAGCATCCCCAATTCATGGTTGCCAAAGAATCAAGCTTTTGGGAAGCAGGGGGGAGAGCAGGCAAAATTAGAACTCATTAGAAATAATTCATGGTATAAAAAATGACTTTCGAAACTTAATGAACATCATTTCATGGGATTGATGCCAAGATTTTCGCAGATTGACGCGTAGAATGCCGTCGCATGACGCCTGCTACGTCGCCCCCAAAACTGATTTGGAGTACGGATAATACTCGGCCGCTGCACAGAATATACTCGGTCGGTGCGCAGAAAAAAATCGGTCGGTGCGCAGAATATACTCGGCCGCTGCGCAGAGAAAGTTCAAAATATCATTGAAATTTTCAGAAATTCCATTGATATTCTTGAAAATTCCACTGATATTTCTACAAATTTCAATGATATTTTGACGTTTCTCCGCGCAATGGCTGTGTTTGATGTGGGGCGCCGCCGAGTTCTTTCTTCGCAATAGACGAGTTTTGTGTGTGCTGCCGCCGAATCCGTGGGGCTGCACGGCGATGTGTGCGGTGCGACGTGGGCGTTTCTGCTTGCCCGACGTCGTGTCGCGACGGCGAAGCGTATCGCCACACAATCAGTTTCCTACGTTTTGTAAAAATCATTCACAACGTTTCAGTATTCCTTCATTCTGTGGCTCATGCGCAAAAAAGGTAAAAAAAATCTTTGCGATATTGTAAAAATAATGTAACTTTGCCCATTGACGACTCATCTAACTAATCAAGAAAACATGAAACACCTACGACTAAGACTACTCCCCCTACTGGCAGTCGTGCTGCCCCTTGCCGCCGTGGCACAGACGGAACGGCAGGACCTGACCAGCCGACTCGTGAATCCTTCGTTCGAGACGGGAACGACCGATGGCTGGATTACTTCGACCGTGGGCGGCACCGAAATCGGTGCGCGTGAGAACTCGATCGAGGTCTATGCCACCAGCGGCTGCGACGGACTCTGGCTGTTCAACACCTGGTATTCGGCCAACGACTACACGTTCGTTGCCCCCAACCAGTTTGTCGAACAGCAGGTGAACAACCTGCCCGCCGGCGAATACAGGCTCGTGGCCCTCGCTGCCAGCGACACATACGCTAGTGTAAAGACGCCCATCGAGCTGTTTGCCAATACCTACGGCGTGGAGTTCGTGCCGCCGCACAAGAGTACGTTCACCGAGTATGAGCTGCCTTTCTTCGTCAGTCCGCAGACGCTGAACGTGAAGTTGGGAATGCGAAGCCGCAGCTGGTTCAAAGCCGACCACTTCCGCCTCTACTATCTCGGCGAGACGGACGCCTACCATGCCGAGATGGAGCGTGGCGAAGGCGGGACGGGACTGGGCACCGCCCTCGTCGATTACCACGACGGCTACTATGCCGACGGCTGGACGCTCAGCGAAATCGGGGCTCACACGCACGGCGACTTCCCCATCGTGACGAACAACATGGACGAAACCATCTTCGAGGCTTCGCGCTTCCAATACTGGACGGGCATGGGCTACCAACTGGGCAACGCCCGGCTGACGTACAGCTATGAGGGACTGACGCCCGGCTGGTATGAGTTTCGTTCGAAAGTGCGCGTGTATGACGAAAACGGAGACTTCGACGGAACGGCCCAGGGACTGTATATCACGGCGAACACGAGCGAAGCACCCATCGAGGAAGGCAGCGAAATCACTGCTGGCGGACTGTCGGGCAAGGGTTTCATGGGCGAATACCGCGTGATGGCCGAAGTGGGCGACGACGGACGGCTGACGGTGGGTTTCCACACACAGAACGCCTCGTTCAACTGGCTGGCGTGGACTCAGGCGCGCGTGATCTTCCACGGCAGCAACGAGCCCATCGACGATGCCTGGTTCCACGAGTACGAACGGCTGGTGTCGGTGGCGGGCCAAGCTGAGAACCCAGGTGCGTTTACCGACGCAGCAGCACAGGCACTGGCCCAGCTGCGTGCCGCCCGCACCGACAGCGAGGCGGAAGCCATCGTCGCACAGCTGCGCAGTGCGGTGCTCGAACTGGTGAAGACGAGTCCGGCACGCGACGGGCTCTACGACCTCTCGGCCCTCATCGTCAACGGCGACCTGACGGACGGCAGCCGCGGATGGACCACCAGCGGTGCCGACCTGCGCTGCAGCGAAGCCGGCGTGGGCAACGTGACCTGCACCGCCAGCAGCGCCTCGGTGCGGCAGGTGCTGAGCAATATGCCTGCCGGCCACTACACGCTGATGGCGCAAGGCTTCAGCCGACCCACCGACCCTGCGACCTACATGCACGACTACGAACAGGGCATCGACCGCCGCGAGGCGTACCTCACACTGAACGGCGAACGGGTGGCACTGCAGTCGATCATGGCCGGACGACGCTACAACGTCGGCCGACTGAGCAGCATCACAGCAGCCATCGACGGACGTGGCGTGCCCGAAAGCAAGGCTGCCGTGCCCACATGGTTTGAGCTGGGTGACTACTGGAACTCGGTCAGCACCACGCTCGACGCCGACGGCACGCTCGACCTGGGCATCGACATCGCGGCTGCGAAACCGGCTGCAAGCTGGACCGCCTTCGGCCACTTCCGCCTGCTCTACGGCAACGAAGTGCCCGAGGTGACGCTGTCGAACGACGACACCGAACTCGACATCCGCGTGCCCACCACCGCCCATGTGGTGCTGCAACGTATGTTCACGGCGGGAGCCTTTGTCCCGCTCTGCCTGCCCTTCGACCTCACGGCCGACATGTTTGACGAAATCTACGGCGTAGGTTCGTCGGACGAAAAGACGGCAACAATCTACCGCGTCGGCCATGTGCGTGCCGGCGAACCCTGCGTGGTGCGCATGATGAGCGACACCGAGGCTATCGACTTCGGCACCGTCGTCCTCTCGCCTGCACAGGCCGACAGCTACCTGCTGCCCTGGGGCGGCGGTGAACTGCGGCGCAACTACATCCGCACCGAGCGCCGCGATCCGAACTACAGCTGGCAGTTCGTGCCCATGTCGAAGACGACGGCTGTGTCGGGCACCGCACTTTCGTTCCTGCCGCTCGACCCCATGCACATGAACTTTACGGCCCATCTGGAGAACATGAGCGCACGCCGATTCCTCTCAGAGAACACTTACACGCTCAGCAACGACAGCCAAATCCGCAACTACTACCGCACCGCGCCGCCCATGCGCCGCGACACGCCCAACCCCGTCATGGTGCCCACGATGAGCGACGGAGCCACCGAGCTGTTTGTCGAGTGGAGCGAAACGCCCGACTTCGCCACGGCCCAGCGTCGCAAGGTGCTGCCTGGCGAACCCGCCTACGTGCCTAACCTCGTGCCGCAGCGCGGCTACTACTACCGCGTCGTGGCCGACGGCGAGACCGTGAGCAAGGGATCGTTCCTCACCGACGGACGCCTGCGCATGATCTATGCGCCCTCGGCCAACAACATTCGCGACCTGGGCGGATGGCCGACCATCGACCTGACGAAACGTCTGGCGTACGGCCGCATCTTCCGCGGCAGCGAACTGAACGGAGCTCATGTGGCGACCGACTACGACCTGCAGGTGCTGCGCGACCTGGGCATCGACGCCGAAATCGACCTGCGTTGGAACGCGTCGTGGGACAACGACGGAGTCGGCATCTCGGCCTTCGGCTTCGGCAGCGACAAATACTACTTCGCAGCCGCCAACGACTGGCTGGCCGAAGACTTCACGAAGGAGGAGAGCCAACGCCACTGGCGCGAAGAGTTCCAGCTCGTGCTCCAGACCCTGCGACGCGGCAAGGCACTGTACTTCCACTGTGTGTGGGGCGCCGACCGCACAGGACTGTTCTCCATGCTGCTCGAAGGCATCCTCGGCATGCACTTCGACGCCGTGTTCAAGAACTACGAACTGACGTCCTACTCGCTGGCAGGCCTGCGCCTGAAGAACGACTGGCAGGACCGCATCGAATACATCAACGGACTCGAAGGCACGACGCTGCGCGACAAGTTTGAGAACTACTTCATCAATACGCTCGGCATTTCGAAGGACGACATCGACTACTTCCGCAGCGTGATGCTCGAAGATGTCAGCATGAAGCCCGAAGTGATCGACGAGCGCATCGACTACGTCTGCAACCAGAACGGAAAAACTGACGCCACGGTGGTCATCTCGCTGAAGGCTGGCGAACGCAACGCCGTCGTCCTGCCCTTCAGCATCAACAGTGCCGCCATGCGCAAAGCCTTCGGCAGCGGGTCGTCGATGGAAAGCATCAAGAGTTTCGACGGGCAGGAACTGGTGTCGCAAAAGCTCTATTCATCGACAGCCCATGTCCCCTTCATCCTCACGCCGGCCAGCGTGAACGAGGACAACACCTACCAGTTCACGGGCATCACGCTCGTGCGTGGCGGTGCCAGTTCGATACCCTTCGACGGCGGACGCTTCTACGGAGTCTATGAAACGACGACCGACCTCGCGTCAGCAGCCCTCCCCGGACAGACGTTCTACGTGCTGAAGGACAACCACTTCTGCAAGGCAGACGAAGCAGCCACGCTCAAAGGCCTGCACGCCTATCTGCAACTCAACACGACGGACGCCGACGTCCTGCCCACCGACCTCTACTTCCAAGGCGAGACGCCGACGGGCATCGATGAAGTGAAAAGTGAAAAGTTAAATACGAAAACGGACGGTGCAGCTTACGACCTGACGGGCCGCCGCGTCGCCACACCCACCAAGGGCTTGTATATCATCGGAGGACGGAAGGTGCTGAAATAAAGCCCTCCGCCAGACCCGACAGCCTACGCCGGACATACAGCCTCCCCCCAGCCCCCTCGTTCGGAGAGGGACTGGGGGGAGGCTTTCGGTTGTTTGAGGGAGAGGCTTTACTGCACCCGTCGCCGGAACTGTGAGGGTGTGAGGCCGTAAGTCTTCTTGAAAATGCGGCTGAAGTAGGCCACATCGTCGAATCCACAGCGCATGGCGACATCGCCGACGGGGAGGTTCAGGTCCTGGTCGAGCAGACGCTTGGCATGGCTGAGGCGGATGTGCATGACGTAGGTGGCAGAGTTTTCGCTGGTGAGACGCTGAATACGACGGTTGAGCTGGGAGCGTGAATTGTGCAGGTCGGCCGCCAGCTGGTCGAGGCTGACCACACCGTCGCGCATCTGCTGGTGAACGAGGTCGATGATTCGGTTGAGCCACTGACGGTCGTCGGCCGCCATTTCGTAGGCATTGCTCAGTCCCTCGGGCGAGGCAGCGGTGCGGAGGTATTTGCGGCGCATGACCTTCCACTGGTTGAGCAGCTGACCCACGCGCAGACGTAGCTGGGCAGCGTCGGCGGTGCCGTAGGACTGACTGGCGAGCTCGTTCTGTTGGTTGATGAGTTCAAGGAGGTAGTTCCCCTGGCGGACGATGGTGGCAGCGGCTTCGTGCACGTGGTCGATGCTGTTGGCTGTGGCGTTCTGCAAGTCGTGGCCGAGGCCCAGGATGGCGGTGAGGGGAATATTGAATTCGTCGGTGATGTTGGTAAAAAACGTTTCGCTGACCTTCTGCAACTGGGCATGCAGACGGTCGGAACGCCGCTTCACGCGCAGGCTATAGATGAACAGCACGAGGGAAACGAGGAAAAGGACGGCGATGACAATGGTGCTGACCAGGAACAGGCGGTTGGTACGCGACAGTTCGTCATTCTGGTCTTGGAGCTCGTCGTTGCGGTAGAGGGCGCTGGTCTCGCCGATGAGCTGAGCAGTCTCGGTGCGATAGATGGAGTCGCCAATCTGGGTGGCCACCTCCAAATGCTGCATGGCCTGCAGCGGATTGGACTCTTTCAGCGCCCTGAAAAGCAGGCGACGTGCCTTGAGTTCGTGCATTCGGTTGCCGGTCTGCTGGGCGAGTTGGAGCGCACGGTTCAGGTGGCTGAGGGACATGTCGGGCTGATTCTCGGCGAGCAGCCCTTCGCCCATCTGCGTGTAGGCAATGGTGAGAGAGTTCAGACTCTGTGCTTCTTCGAGCAAGGGGATGCAGCGACGCAGGGTGTCGAGCGCTATCGGTGCCTCGCCCAGGGCGAGATAGGCACCGGCCATCTGCGACAGTCGGATGCCGAGTCGTCGAGAGTCGGGGTGTGGCTGACCGGCTTCGAGTTCGTAGGCCTGTCGGGCGTAGTCGAGGGCTTCGTGATGTTTGTCGCCCTGCATGAAGATTTCGGAAGCAATGCCATAGCGGACGGCGAGCGCGCTGGGCCGGCTGAGGGGACGCTCCATGTCGATGGCCTTGAGGATGTATTCCTCGGCCAAGGGCAGCTGACGGGCAGCGAGAAACATGGCTGCCAGATTGTTGAGGTCGCTGGACAGACGTTCGCGGTCGTTCGCCACATGGTCGATGTCGTAGCACTGTCGGGCAAGCTGGATGGCCCGCTGGAAATTGCCGCAGCGCATGTTGGCGATGGCGACGATGGAGAGGCAGTCGGAGCGGAGCCAGAGGTTGTGCGAACGGAGCAGCGCCTGGTTGCCCTGTTCACCGCAGTCGATGGCGTCCTGAAAACGACTTTCGGCGTTGTAGTGTTCCGCTAAACAATAATAGGTGTAGGCATTGATGGTGTCGCGAGGGGTGTCGGGGGTGAACTTGATGAGCGTATCGATCTCCTCAGTCCGAAAGAAGGCGACCATCAGACTGTTGGCGAATTGTGTGCGTGCTGCGCCCGAAGATTTTTCGAACTGCAGGCGCAGGTCGTCCACACTTTCACCGCCTTTCTGAGCTACGGCACCCGAGGGCAGGAAAATGAGCACTGCGATGAGCAGGAGGGTGAAGGTCGGTCTGTACATGAGTTTGGTAGGTTGAAAAACGATCCTGAAAGAAACAGGGAGTCAAGCGCGGTGATGACTTTCCATGTGCAAAAATAGAAAATAATCCGTACTTCTCCAAATTTCTCTCAGAATAAACATCAGGCTCAGAACCCGTTGGCTCTCTTTTCCTTGATACCAGTGGATTCGATGACGTTGACGACGTAGTCGCCGAGCTTTTCGCACTCTGCGATGATGTCCATATAGTAAACGCCCATCTGGTAGTCGTAAAGATGGTTGTTGATATCAAGGATGTTCTGGTTCTTGAGCTGCGTGCGATAGTTGTTGATTTCGTGCTCCAGGTTGTAGGACTTGTTGAGGTCAACGTATCGCTGTTCGCCGTACTTGATGACGTGGTTCATCTGTTCGAGGGCGTCCTCGCACAGTGACATCATGCTGCCGATGTGCTCCTGTTGTTTTTCGGTGAAGTCCTCCTTGGTGTGCTGGCGCTTACGGCTCATCGAACGAGCCAGGTTGTAGCACGCATCGCCGATGCTTTCCAGCTCGCTCACCATGCGGAGCATTCGCTGGATTTCGGCCTTCGACTCGATGGACAGGTGGCGTTCGCTCACCTGATTGAGGTAGTTTGCAATTTCCACTTCCATGTTGTCGGTGATGCCTTCGTACTTTTCCACACGCGAGAAAAGGCGGCCGAAGTCCTCCGATTTCTCAGTATGAAGCATTTCCTGCACAAATCCGAACATCGTCTGGCAGCGCTGTCCGAACACCTCGATTTCCTTCTTGGCATTGAGGATGGAGAGTTCGGGGGTGTGGAGCAGGCCGGCTGTGATGAAGGCGAGTCGCGACTCCTCGTCTTCAGCCTCAGGCTTGGGCTGAACCACACGGCAGACCAATTTCTCGATCAGCGGCACGAAGCCGATCATCAAGAGCGTATTGGCCACATTGAAAGCGGTGTGGAAGGCAGCCAGGACGATGCTGGCGTGGGTCATGGCGTAGGCAGTATCGGTCATCAAAGCGTCGGCATCGCATCCCACCAGCGAGCACACCATCGTGAAGAAGGGATGCAGGAGGCACACCACCCACACCACGCCGACCACGTTGATCAGCAGATGGGAGAAGGCGGCTCGCCTCGCATTCACATTGGCGGTGCGGGCTGCGATGATGGAAGTGATCGTCGTGCCGATGTTCTCCCCCAGCACGAGAATGATGCCAAGCTCGATGGGCAGCACGCCAGTGGAACATAGCGTCATCGTGATGGCCGTGATGGCAGCCGACGACTGCACACAGAGCGTGAGCACTGTTCCGATAATCAGGAACAGGAGGATGGCAAAAGGATTCTGGGCTTCGAAGGTATGGAAAAAATCCATGACCGCCGGATTCTTGTCAAGCTCCAGCGCCAGGTCGGCACGTTCGAGCGTGATGATACCCAGGAAGAGGAATGAGAGTCCGAAAAGGAACTCGCCGAAGTTCTTGAACCGCTGAAGGTAGGAGAGAATGATGCCGACGAAGGCTGCTGCATAGGCATAGATGGTGACGTCGAACACAAAGCCTATCGACATCAGCCAGGCGGTGAACGTCGTGCCGACATGCGCACCGAGAATGATGGAGATGGCCTGTGCCAACGTGAGCAGGCCGGCATTGACAAACGAAACCGTCATCAGCGTCGTCGCTGTGGACGACTGGATGCTGGCCGTGACGAACATTCCGGTAAAGGCACCCATCACGCGGTTGGAAGTCATCGTCTGCAACAGGCTGCGCAGCCAGGGACCGGCCATCTTCTGAAGGCCCTCGCTCAGTTTCTTCATGCCGAACATCAGGAGTGCCAGCGAACCGAGCAGCGTGAGAATCGTCAGTACATTCATAAGACAGGATACGTTTGGTCAATCAGTTTTTGGGGAGTGAGCAGCATTTTTTTGCCATTTCCCTTCGCTCTTTCTGCAAAAAATCGTAACTTGCGGCCTCTAACACCTAAATTGCCTCCGCCATGGAACAGACAGCGAAACAGCAAAGTGTGCCAAACACATTACAGATTTTTTGCAAAAATACTAAAAATTCGGATAACTTCGCATTCGGAACGACACTTTTGCAAATTTACGAGCATTTTCAGCCAAAATTAACCCGAAAACCGCTCTGTGCAGCTATCAACAACCGGCTGGAGGGGCTCACCTTCCGTGTATTCGGCAACAAGCAGGTCGAATTTCTTGACTGTACCAGTGCCGAAGGCCGCAAAGTGTATATGCGCTCGCTGGAGTTTGTGCTCTACAAAGCGGTGGAGGACCTCTACCCAGGCACCACACTGACCATCGAGGCACCTGTGTCGAAAGGCTATTACTTCCTGCTCGACGGCATCGAGACCACCCTCGACGTGGTGCAGCGACTGCGGCAGCGAATGCGTGAAATCATAGCCGAGGGCCATCGCTTCCACCGTCTGGAACGGCCGACGGAGGAGGTTGCCGAGCTGTTCCGTGCACACGGACAGAAGGACAAAGCCATCCTGATCGAAAGTCTGGGCAAGCTCTACTGCCACTACTACCGGCTGTGCGACACCTACGACTACTACTACGGGCCGCTCGTTCCCTCGACCGACTTTCTCGACGAGTTCGACCTCGTGCGCTACTACAACGGCATGCTCCTCCGCATTCCGCGCGAGGAAGGAAAGATACCCGAGATCGTGAAGCAGGAAAAGATGCTCGGTGCCTTCCAGGACGACCACCAGCTGCAGAAACGTCTCGGCATGACCACCGTCGGCCACCTCAACGTTCTCACACAGAAACAGCTGGCCGGCGCCGCCATCAAGGTGGCCGAAGCCTTGCAAGAGAAAAAAGTGGCGAAGATTGCGGAGCAGATTGCCGAACGGCCCGACGTGCGCGTCATCCTCATCTCCGGCCCTTCGTCGAGCGGCAAGACGACGTTTAGCAAGCGATTGCTCATCCAACTCATGACCTGCGGACTCGTGCCCCGCCTCATCTCGCTCGACAACTACTTTGTCGATCGTGAGCTGACACCGCGCGACGAGAACGGCGACTACGACTACGAACACATCGAGTCGCTCAACCTGCCCCTCTTCCGGCAGCAGCTGCGTCAGCTGCTCGACGGCGAGGAGGTGGAACTTCCGCGCTACGACTTCCCCACGGGAAAATCGCAGCCCAGCGGCGAACGTCTGCAACTGTCGGAGGGCACCGTGCTCATCATGGAAGGCATACACGCCCTCAATCCGCTCCTCACCGAGGGCATACCCGAGGAAGCCAAATTCCGAATCTACGTTTCGGCTCTCACCAGCATCAAACTCGACGGCCACAATTACATCCCGACCACCATCAACCGGCTCATCCGCCGCATCGTACGCGACAACAAATACCGCGGCACCAGCGCACGGCAGACGCTCGAACGCTGGCACAGCGTGCGGCTGGGCGAGGAGCGCTGGATTTTCCCCTACCAGGAGAATGCCGACGTGATGTTCAATTCGGCGCTCATCTACGAACTCGCCGTGCTGCGCAACCACGCACTGCCGCTGCTCGAAAGCGTGCCTGAAAACTGTGATGCCTACCTCACCGCATCGCACATCCACAGTTTCCTCCACTACTTCCAGCCCATCAGCGACGAAGAACTGCCTCCCACCTCGCTGCTGCGCGAGTTCCTCGGCGGCTCATCCTTCCACTATTAAACCACCTCATCCGCGTTGTCCATACTGGACGACCATGCGTAGAAACAGAAAACTCCGCACCGAGACGCTTGACTCGGTGCGGAGTTTCTGCATTTACAGGACGTTGTCTGCCCCGTTCGTCAGCCCTCAATCAGGCAGCTGCCCGTCATGTCCTTCGGCTGCTCGAGGCCCATGATGTGGAGAATGGTGGGTGCCACGTCGGCCAGGCGTCCGCTGTGGATGCGCGCCGAGTTGTTGTCGGTGACATAGATGACGGGCACGGGGTTGAGCGAGTGTGCGGTGTTGGGGGTGCCGTCGGGGTTGATGGCGTTGTCGGCATTGCCGTGGTCGGCAATGATGAGCACCTCGTAGTCGTTCTGCTTCGCCGTTTCGACGACGTCGCGCACGCAGTTGTCAACGGCATGCACGGCCTTGGCGATGGCATTGTAAACGCCGGTGTGGCCCACCATGTCGCCGTTGGCAAAGTTGACGACGATGAAGTCGTACTGCTGTGTGGTGATGGCGGCGCAGAGCTTGTCCTTTACCTCGTAGGCCGACATTTCGGGCTTGAGGTCGTAGGTAGCCACCTTCGGCGAGGCGACGAGGATGCGGTCCTCACCCTCGTAGGGGGCTTCTCGTCCGCCGTTGAAGAAGAACGTGACGTGGGCATACTTCTCTGTCTCGGCCGTGTGAAGCTGGCGCTTGCCCAGGCTGGAGAGGTATTCGCCGAGCGTGTTGTCCACATTTTCCTTCGGGAAGAGGATGTGTACGCCCTTGAACGAGGCGTCGTAGGGAGTCATGCAGAAGTATTGCAGGCCCGGGATGGTGTGCATCTGCTGTTCGGGCATGTCCTGCTGCGTGAGCACGATGGTCAGTTCCTTGGCGCGGTCGTTGCGGTAGTTGAAGAAGATGACCACGTCGCCCTCCTTGATACGTCCGTCGCAGTTGGCATTGACCAGCGGTTCCATGAATTCGTCGGTGTTCTTATGGTCTTCCGAGTCGGTGTCGTAGCACGACTGCACACCTTCGACCATGTCGGTGCAGAGCCGTCCCTTGCCCTCGACGAGCTGGTCGTAGGCCACCTTCACACGCTCCCAGCGCTTGTCGCGGTCCATGGCGTAGAAACGGCCGATGATCGACGCGATGTGTCCGGTGCCCACCGTGTCAATGTGCTTCTGGAGGTCGGCGATGAAGCCCTTGCCCGACTTCGGGTCGGTGTCGCGTCCGTCCATGAAGCAGTGGACGTAGGTGTTCGCAACGCCATACTCGTGTGCGATGTCGATGAGCTTGAACAGATGGTCGAGCGACGAGTGGACACCACCGGTCGAGGTGAGGCCCATGAGGTGGATGCTCTTGCCCGTCTGCTGGGCATAGCTGTAGGCACGCTTGATTTCGGGGTTCTCCAGAATCGAGCCGTCTTTGCAGGCGCGGTTAATCTTGACCAGGTCCTGATAGACAATACGTCCGGCTCCGATGTTGAGGTGACCCACCTCGGAGTTGCCCATCTGGCCATCGGGCAGACCTACGTCCTCGCCGCTAGCATCGAGGTGTGCGTGCGGACTGACAGCGTTCAGATAGTCGAGATACGGCGTTGGGGTGCGGAAAATCACGTCACCCTCGCCTTGGTTGCCGATTCCCCATCCGTCGAGAATCATCAGAATTGCTTTTTTTGCCATAGTGTATATGATATAATAGTGAATATTGCGCACATTTGCGGCTGCAAAGTTACGGAAAAACGAGGGGAATGCAAAATATAAATGCTGGCATTTTTATTTTCATTCCCGAGTGCAAGTAACTTCGGCGAAGCCAAAGCTACGGAAAAAACGAGGGGAATGCAAAATATAAATGCTCGCATTCTTATTTTTATTTTCGACCCGTGCCCGCTGGATTCTCGCCGCCGAGGCTTTCAAAAACGGATGAACCGCAGACAAAACTCAAAATCTCAGTGAGATTTTCAAAAATCACACTGAGATTTCTGTAAATTTCATTGAGATTCCTACAAATCTCACAGAGATTTTGAGTCTGTTCCGCAGCATGGACCACTTTCTGGTGCAGCGTCAGCGGTTTTCGGCTGGGGATGCGGTGGGTTTCGGCTGGGGATGCGGTGGGTTTCGGCTGGGGATGAGCAGGGGTGATAGCACGGCGGTGAGGGGTGAGGACGCCTGCGCTCCGACACAGAAAGGGCAAAGACTCAGGAACTTACCTACGCTTCGTCAGCCGTCTTTCCCTCGCGATACTCCTTGGGCGTCACGCCGAACAGGCGGGCGAAGCACTGGCTGAAGTAGCGCGGAGTCTGGAATCCGACACGCTGACCTATCTTCGCCACGCTGTCGGACGACTCGGTGAGCAGCTGCGCGGCGCGCTTCAGGCGGACGCTGCGCATGAATTCGTTGGGCGTGATGCCCAGCAGCGTCTGCATCCGTTTGTACAAATTGGCTCGGCTCATGCCGATGTCGCGCGCCAGGAGGTCAACCGTGTAGTCGGCGTTGTCGAGGTTCCGCTCGATATATTTCATCATCTGCTGAACGAGTTTCTCCTCTTCGGCATTGGTGCCGATGCGGCTGCTATCGACTCCGACCGCCTGCACGAAATGGCGACGCGCCTCTTCGCGCAGTTCGAAGAGCTGGTTCACGCGCTGTTCGTTCTCGCGCTCAAGCCGTGCCTGCCGCTTCTGCCAGTAGTTGTGCAGGAGCCAGAAGGCCAGCGCAAGGCCGACGAGGACATAGAGCGCCAGCGCCCACCAGGTGGTCCACCACGGCGGCCGCACGACGAAGGTTTTGCGCCAGGTCGGTCCCCACTCGCCGTCGCCCAGCGAGGCCTGCACCTCGAAGGTGTAGGTGCCAGGGCGCAAGGCATTGTAGCGCACGTCGGCCACAGCCCCATAGCTGAGCGTGAACTCGCGCTCGAGGCCGAGCAGGCGGTAGCGATACTGCGTGTGTTCGGGGGTGGCATAGTTGAGTGCCGAGAGTCGCAGTTCGAGATAGTTTTGGTTGTGGTCGAGACTGAGGGTCAGCGTGTCGAGGGGCATCTCCTCGCCACCGATGTGCAGGCCGACCAGCACGCACGACGGCTGGACCAGCCGTTCGGAGAATCCGTCGGTGCTGAACGTCACCATGCCGAGCGGCGTGGCGAACCACACCTGTCCGTCGGGCATCATGCACACACCGCGCTCCATCAGTTCGACGGCCGGCACACCTTCCGAGGCGCCGAGCCAGCGCACCGACACCTGGCGGTCGTTCTCCGTCCCGCTCAGTTCGATGCGGTCGATGCCCTGCGACGTGCCCACCCACAGCCGTCCGTTGCGGTCCTCCGCCAGGCTCTGGATGCAGCTGTTCGACAGGCCGTCGGCCTCCGTCAGGCGACGTGTGTGCTGCCCATCGACCAGCAACAGGCCGTTCTGTGTACCGAGCCACAGGCGACCGTGCGTGTCGCGCAGGCAAGCATTGTATTTACGGGTATAGCGCTCCATCTCGAGGGCGGGCGCAAACGAGCGAATGGTGTCCTCCACCGTGTTGAGCACGAAGGCCCCGTTCTGGGTGCACACCAGCACCTCGTCGGTCGATCCGGCGCGCAGCGGGGTGGCACAGATGACGATGCGGTAGTTCTCGAGCGACGGGATGCGGTCGGTCAGCAACTGCATGTGGCTGTTGCGCAGGCTGAAGTAGCCGAGCGAGTGGCGCACGTTGCACAGGAGCACACGGTCGGTGTCGAGGGGCTGCGCCACGCGCATGTGGTTGTGCAGCAGTCCCGTGCTGTTGCCCGTATCATAAAGACTCAGCTGGCCGTCGGCATAGACGTACAGGCCCTGCGACGTGCAGACGAAGATGCGCCCCTGCGCATCGGCCTGCATCTCGGAGCAAGAGATGTTGCCCGTCGCCAAAGTCTGGACGACCCGACGCTCGCGACAGTCGAACAGCCCGATGAAGTGTTCGCCCGCGACGAGCATGTGGTCGCGATCGACCATCGCCATGTGCCGCACCACGTCACCGTCGGTTGCCTGCACCAGCTCCACGCGCTGACGCTCGGGACGCACATACAGGATGCCGCTCGAGCGCGTTCCGAACCACTGTCCCCCCTGGCGGTCGCGACACCAGGCCGAGAGCTGCTCGCCGTCGAGGGGTGTGCCTACCACCATATCGACGAAGGGTGGCCAGTGGGGAGCCATCAAGTCCTTATAGACCTGCGCCGCCGAGTCGCCGTCTTCGTTGACGAACTGGCGGACGCGCACCTCGGACAGACGCGGCTCGTAGTCGTAGCGGAAACGGCGCGAACGGGCGTCGAACAGGTAGAGCGAGTAGTAATCTTTCACCCACAAGAGGGAGTCGCCCTGCCACAAGACCGCGTGGTTGCCGAAGCGAGGCAGGGCCCTGATGCTGTCCATACGGCAGTCGAGCGGCAGAAATCTCTGGCCGTCGCTCAGATAGAACATACCTTCGGTGGCGACAAACACCTGACCGTTGGGCAGGGTTTCCAACAATCGGACCTGACCCGTCTGCAGTCCGTCGGTCGTCGTGAAGCGCACAAAAGCGGGTCGGTCGGCCTGTCCGTTTGCTCCAATCGGCAGCAAAGCCCACAGGAAAATGTACAGTAGATTTTTCATGTCCACGGTTTTTTCGCCCTCAAAGGTAGCAAAATTGTCTAACACTACGTGCAAAAATCGTCTAAAAAGCATGTAACAATTGTCTATTTTTACGATTTTTACATTTATTACGTGCGTTTTCAGACAGTTGTTACGCACTGTTTATCAATAGATTCTATAACTTTGCGGCGGAAAAATCACCAACAACCTAATCTTATGAAACGTTTTTTCACCCTCGCACTGAGCCTGATCCTCACGGCAACGTGCACGTTGGCACAGGAAAGCCACCTGCGCGCCAACTTCGACTTCGAGAATGTAAACAGCGAAGGCGTCTATGATCCCCTTTCAAAAGTGACGGCAAAATTGATGAACAAGGCGACCGTCGAAGAGCAGGGTACGGGTCACGTGCTCAACCTGGGCACGCAAAACGGCTACCTGAACCTGACGCGCGCCTTCGGACGTGAACTTTACGGTCTGGACGAGTTTACCATCTCCAGCAACTACTACGTCGATTCCAAGGCCGACATCACCGCCAACGGAAACTTCCTCTGGATGTTCTCGTCGGTGCAGACGGGCGGCGAATCGTCGGGCAAGTACATCGCCTATCGCCTCAATGTGCAGCGCTTTGCCTCTGCCACCGCCGGCTTTGCCTCCGAAGTCGGCATGGACATGGGACAGAAAAGCATACAGGGCCGCTGGGTCAACGTCATCTATCGCCAGAAGAATGACCGCGGCGAACTGCTCATCAACGGTCAAGTGGTGAATAAGGTGTCGGGCATGCCCAAGCCGAGTGAAGTCTATGACGGCTCAGCCCCCACCTTCTGCTGGATCGGACGCTCTCCCTTCTCGGGCGATGTGTACCTCAGCCAGACGCTGGTCGACGACATCCGCCTCTACGACGTCTCTATCGACAGCCAGACGGCACGCCAGCTGGCCAAGGCAGCTTCGGACAAGCAACTCGACTATATGTACGGCACGACGGGCGACTTCACGTCGCTGAAGCAGGCCGTCGACGACGCAAAGGCACTGCTTGCCGTGGCCGAGGCTGGCAACTACGCACCGGCAGCCGTGACGAACCTCAGCGCCGGCATCGAGTCAGCAGAGAAGGAAATCGCGCTGGGCAAGGCCTCGCAGAATTACATCGACGACATCCAGGCCGAACTGGCGAACCTCGTCAAAAAGGTGAATGCCTCGAAAGGCTTCACCAGCTTCACACCCATGGAGTTCACGGCAGGTCAGCAGGGCTTCGTACACCCCGGTGCACTGGTCACTCAGGCCGACATCGACCGTGCCAAGAAACTGATTTTCGAGGACAAGAACGAGTATATGCTACGCGCATGGCAAATCCTGTGCGACAACCAATGGTCGCAAGCTGGTGTTGCCACTTGGCCTACACCGACCGTACACCGCGCCGGTTCGGGCGACAACTATATGAATGCAGCCCGTGCGGCCCATGCTGCCTACCAGAACGCCCTGCGTTGGAAGATTAGCGGCGACCGAGCCCATGCCGACACATCGGTCGGTATCATGATGAACTGGTGCAGAGAGACCACTGCCGTGACGGGCAATACCAACGTCTCGCTCGCAGCCGGACTCTACGGCTACGAGTTTGCCAACGCCGCCGAACTGATGCGCGACTACGACGGATGGGCACGCGAAGACTTCGAACGCTTCAAGGAATGGATGGTACGTGTGTGGTACAACCCCGCCATCGACTTCCTGCGCCGACGCCACGACACCTGGATGAACTTCCGCTATCCCAGCATTGGCGAGCGTCCGGGTCACTACTGGTCGAACTGGGGCCTCTGCAACGTGCTCTGCGTGATGTCGATTGGTATTCTCTGCGACGACGTCCACATGTATAACCAGGGCGTTTCGTTCTACAAATATGACCACCAAGGCACGTTCGTAGCGGACCGCTCGACCCAGCCGATGATTTATAACGACGGTTGCGACGAGTTTATCGGAAACCTTGTCCCCGACGTCCTGCCCGACGAGCGCGGTCCCTTCGGCTACCTGGGCCAGATGCAGGAGTCGGGACGCGACCAGGGCCACGCCGTGATGGCACTTGGCTGTGCCCTCGACATCTGTCAGATTGGTTTCAATCAGGGCGACGACCTCTTTGCCTACATGGACGACCGCATCGCAGCCGGCACCGAATTTGTGGCTGCGATGAACTTCGGCGGCGTTGCCGGCACCGACCTGCCGTGGCATCCCTACGAATATGCCGACTGCCGTGGCGTGCGTGGCTCCAGTTGGCAGATGTATGGACCGAGCGATGCAGGGCTGGGTGAACGCCGTCCGATTTGGGATCGCGTGCGCGGCTACTACGAAGGACTGCGCGGCGTGCCGATGCAGTACAGCGACGCAGCTGCGGCTGTCCTCTGCCCCGACGGTGGCGGTGGCAACTACAATGCACAGTCTGGTGGCTACGACCACTTGGGTTTCTCGTCGCTCACCCACTGGCGTCCGCTCATCGACAAGGCCGATGCCATCACTCCGCTCTCGGGTGACATTATCTATAAAGGGGAGACGCTGAAGAACCAGACCAACCTCGGCGGTCTGAAATACAAATACTTGCGCGGTTCCACCTTCGCCATTCCGGCCGACGGTGCCGAGATTACCCTCATTCCGCAACTGCCCGAGGGCGTGGAAGACACCGGACTGTGGAAGTGGGAAACGGGCGAGACGACTCGTCAAATCACCGTCCACGCCGACCACAGCTACATCTATCGCGTCACCTACACCGCAGCCAACGGCCGTCAGAGTCAGCAATCGTTTGCCATTGCTGTGGCGGGCGACGCCGAGCCCGACCCCATGCGCACACAGGTGACTGTGGGCGGTGAAGTGGAGCAGGCCACCGACGTGTCGGTGCTCAGCGGCTCCGACCTCATCCTCTTTGCAGAGGCTACCACGGGCTGGACGGACGAATACCTGTGGGACGACGGCACGAAGGCCACCACGACAGCCGTGCAGAACGTGACCACCGACCGCAGCTACACCTGCCAGTACCGCAACCAGAGCGGCGCCGTGAGCGAGGCTGTGTTCAATATCCACGTGCTCGACGCCATCCCACACATCACCGTCGATGGCTACATGACGAACCAAACCGAGGCTGAAGTGTTCCAAGGAACGGAAGTCACACTCTCGCTCGAGCTTCCCATCGTTGCCGACCCGCAGAATGTTACTTGGCAGGACGGTTCGCACGGCAGCGCCTACACCTTCACCGCAGAGAGCGAACCAGTCACCTGCACAGCCACGTATCTCGGTCAAGACTACACCTTCAGCATTACAACAAAGGACGCTGACTTTAGCTACTTCACAGACTTTCTGACACACGACAACGGCTACACACTGGTGCAGTCGCCGGAGCAGCTCGACGAGTTGCTCGCCAGCCACTACTTCGTCATCTGCAGTGACGAGGCCGACCTGATGCTCGGAATGGCCAACGCACCGCAGAACGGCAACAAGGGTATGTTCTATCAGCAGCCCTGCAGTCCGCTCACCGACGCCTCGAAAATCTTCACCCTCGAGCCCTTCGACGGCGGCTACTGTCTGCGCAACCTCGACTACGACGGGCTGACACTGCAGACCGAGTGGGACAGACCCTGGAACTTCCGCACGAACGACCAGCCTCTGCCTTGCTCGTGGTCGCGCTTCATCTTCGCCAACGACGGCACGGCGTGGACCATTGAGAACGGTACGTATCGTGGAAACTGGCTCGGCCTGTGGTTTCCCGAGAACGGATATGTGGACGGTCAGGAGATGGCCTGCAACAAGACTGTGGACGAGGAAATCGGACACTTCCAAATCTTTGCCATTCCTCGTGCCCGTCTGCACGCCGACCTGCTGTCTGGTGCCACTGAAGCCACACCCGTCGATGCGACCGTGCTCATCCAGAACCCTGCTTTCGAGGGGCTGAACTGGGCGTTGTGGAGTGTCGAGGGCACTTTCGGAAACCAGCGTTTCAACGGCGCCGCCGAGACTTGGCACAGCACAGGCTTCCGCATGCAGCAGGTCATGGAGGAGATGCCCGCCGGCCGCTACACCGTCAGCGTGCAGATGGTCAACGGAGAGGGTTCGAACACGGGCTACCTCTCTGCCTGGACCAGCGAGAGCAGCGAGAAGAAAATCGTCACACAGAGCTGCGCCGGTTCGAACTTTGACGCCGAGCGCGACAAGATGGCACGGACTGCCAGCTACGCCCTGCTCAGCTGCGACGTAGAAGTCGGAACAGACGGAATGCTCCATTTCGGAATCTTTGAACCGACGGACGGCACCACGTGGCTCGTGTTCGACAACTTCCGCCTCACCTACCACGGCAGCGTGGATACGGCCATCGGCTCAATTGAAGATGGAAAAATGAAGATGGACGATGCGAATGCCATCTACGACCTGAGCGGACGCCGCATCTCGGCCGACGACCCACGCAGCCTGACCAAAGGCCTGTATATTATCAACGGAAAGAAGACTCTGATTCGATGAGAACCCAGTTCACCCTCCTACTCACCACCCTGCACCTGCTCTGCGTCTCTGCCGCAGCGCAGGTGCAGGTGCCTTCTCTGCCCGAGAAAGACGGCCCCGAGCGCGGCATCAAGAACCTCCGTTTCGACCGCATACAGCTGGGCGACCGCCCGTTCGACGCGCAACGAGATACGGAAAACTAAACATTTCGACTTTTCACATTCCATTTTTCACTTTTCACTTTTCACTTTTCACTTTTTTATTGTAACTTCGCAGCCGAAATCATCCGTACCATGCACCGGCTGTCACTCCTCTTGCTCATTCTTTGCGGCACCCTCTTCTCCTGTCATCGAGGCGAAGAGGAGGCCGCTCTGCCACGCTTCGACCGTCTGACCACGGCCGACGGACTGCAGTCGGACCACGTGTTGCACATCCTCCAGCTGCCCGACCGCCGCATGGCCATCACCAGCGACTCGTGCGTCAACCTCTACGACGGCAGTTCGGTGGTGAAGCATCCCGTCCGTCCGCACGAGGTCTATCCCATCCCAGGCTACACCGGTGCCTACCACGTCTATGCCGACCGCGACGGCGGACTGTGGGTGAAGGAATGGGGACGTGTGTGGCGCATGGACCTGCAGACGGGCAACTATACCGACCTGTCCGACATTCCGATGCGCGACATCTTCGTCGATTCGCAGCACGAACGCTGGCTGGTGGGCGACTCCGTGGTGCAGGACGAAGGGGAACACGCCTTCCGCCTGCCCATCCTGCCCCTCATGCCGCGCAGCGCGACCGACCCTGCCGACCGCGACAGCCTGCAACGGCGACCTGCCCTGCAGGACCTCGACGCCGACTCGCTGCGCCTCTTCCTCTTCTACAGCAACGGTGCCGTCGTCTGCTACGACCGTCGCGACGGCAGCCAGCGCTACATTGTCCAAGCCTACGACTCGACCGAAATGCGTGCCTACGACGGTACGTCGCTCGTCATACGCAGCACCGCCGACAGCCAGTTCTACCAACTGCGCTGCGGACGTCAGCGGCACATCTTCCTCCAGTTCAACCCCGAAACACAGACGTGGCGCACCCTCTTCGAGACCAAGACGGGCACCTTCCACTCGCTCGTCATCACCGCCGACGGCCGCCTGGCGCTGCTGGGCTGTCCGCAGGGCGTGTGGGAAATCAATCTGGACAACGGTCAGATGCGGCTCCACTCCGAACTGCTGACCACGGCGGGCGACACCCTGCGCACCGGTGTGAACGGCCTTGTCTGCGACCGCGACGGCGGATTGTGGCTGGCCACCTACGACTACGGCGTGCTCCATGCCCCGACGCTCCACGCCTCGCGCGCGTATCTTATATATATAGTCGCCGCCGCACTGGCAGTCATCGCCCTGATCATCGGCCTCGCCTTCTGGCTCTACGCCTTGCGTATGCGCCGTCACGAACGTCGGCTGATGCAGCGGCTGAGGGAGCTGAGCAGCACCAGACTCTCAACAGAGCCTAAACAAGGGGGAATGGACCCCTCCCCCGGCCCTCCCCAAGGGGAGGGAGCATATACTTTTCCCTCAGAAGAAGTTGTAACCACTCCCTCCCCTTGGGGAGGACAGGGGGAGGGGTCCGCCCCCCTTGGGGAGGGCCAGGAGAGCAGTCCGGAGCCATCTGGATCTGGCGAAATCCTCATCCAGCAAGCTGTTGCCCTCGTCCGCCAGAATCTCAACACCCCAGGCTACGGCGTCGAACAGCTCGCTGCCGACCTGTGCATGGAGCGTACGGGACTCTACAAGAAACTGACGGCGGCGCTCGACCAAACCCCTACCCTCTTCATGCGCAACATCCGCATGGAACAGGCGGCACGCCTGCTGCGCGAAGGGCGCCTTAGCGTGGCCGAGATTGCGGAGCAGTGCGGATTTCAGTCGCCAGGCTATTTCAGCCGCCTCTTCCAGCAAACCTACGGCATGAAGCCTTCGGAATATGCCCGAAGCCAAGCCTGAATCTGCCGCATCCCCCCTTTTTTTCTCGCTCATTCCCCCCTTTTTTCTCAGCCATTCCCCCATGTGTTCTCACCCCGACCGCGGCGTTTTTTCGGTAGCGCTGCGGAAGGAAGAACGTCGGTGTGCGGAAAAAAGTCAAAATATCATTGATATTTTCAAAAATCTCAATGGTATTTGTAAAAATATCAGTGGAATTTGTAGAAATATCAGTGATATTATGAGTTTTTTCGGCGCACGGTCCGAAAAGAATCTGCGCCGCAGGTGAGTTTGGAGGGCAGCGCCGCTGAGTTTCGTCCGCACTGCTCATGAGCCATGACGGGGGCTGACGGAAACTTACTACTGACAGCTTTGGGCCGTCATCGGTGTTTTGTCGGGATGCGTAGCGGAGCCTGCCTGTCTGCAAAAAACGAGGTCAATGTATCTCACGACACACTGACCTTCTAACCAACTAACTAATACTAACTACTAACTAAATATGCTGATAAAAAAAAAGTAAGCACTTGTTCGAGGCGGGCTGCCTTTGTTTTACGCTGCAAAGGTAGTGTTTTTTTTATCAAAGTGTTATCAAATATCCGTCAAGTGATGTCATAAATCTTTCAAAATTGCGGTTTTGGCGTGTTATGAACGATTTTTACAAGTGAATAGACGTTTTTTTCAACATTTGTCACAGGCCGTTTCAACATTTGTATAAAAGGATTACGCGCGGATGTACGTAACTTTGCAAGCGAAAACATTTAATTTTTTCACCTAATAACAACTGTCCACAATGAAGAAAATTTCGAGTATTCTTCTGTTGACTGCCGTGACGATGCTCACTGCTGTCAGCGCTGCGGCCCAGCAGCACTACGTGTTCAACTGTCGGGACTACATATCGACCGACGACGCACGTGCCACCCAGTCGCAGTTCAGCTACGACACGGGTGCCAACACTTTCAGCATCAGTGCCAGCGGCGCCAACAACGTGGCGTTCAAGATGAACGATGCCATGGACGGCGAATACTACATCGACAACGATGAGACGATGCTGCTCATCTGCGGAAAGAACCTGCAGACGACGCAGACGGCGAGCTATGTCTGGTGGCTCAACGGATTCAACAACTTCGGTCAGACGCCGGCCGACCAGCGACTGACCGACGGCGACGAGGCCGTGCTGCTGTGGAACCTGCGGACCAATGCCGCCATCAACTCCAATTTCGACTGGGGCAAGGAGCACATCAACATCTCGGCCTACGGCAACAGCTTCATCCTCGCCGTGGGACTCACGGCGCAGAACGCCGGACAGGCGGGCACGGTGACCGACTTCGGCTACTACGCTCCGTGGGAGGTGGCTGCGAAGCATCCTGCGCTGATGACTCAGCTGGGCTTCACCGCCGAGAGCATCACCACGGCTTGCAAGGCGAAGATCGTCCAGCTCGACGCCGAACAGCAGGCGACGGTCGATGCCATCGCTGCCGACAACTATGCGGCTGCCTACGAGCTCTATCGGTCTGTCCGTCAGGCAACGAAGGAGGAGGGTACGACCCACACGGGTTCGTTCACGCCGATCGACCGCGGCATCCTGGCACGCTTCGATGCTCAGTACGTGCGCATTCAGTTTATGAACGACTCGACCGTGCGCGTGTGCAAGGCAATGACCGAAGCCGACCTCGAGCACGAGAGCTGGGCGGTCATCGCCTCGGCCGACGAGGCCACCGACGTCACGGTGACGAGCACTGGCGACCAGCGCGTGATGCTCAGCACATCGAAGATGCGCATCGTCTATCACCTCACGCAGGGTACGGCCGAATACTACCGCGCCGACGGTTCGCAGCTGCTCAGCGAAGTGAACCACCGCTTTGTCGATACGATGGACGGTCCCTTCGCCTCCTACACCCTCAGCCAGTACTTCCAGCTGGCCGACGATGAGCGCATCTACGGCATGGGACAGCTGCAGGACGGACAACTGAACCGCCGCGGCACCGTCGTGCGCCTGGAGCAGGAAAACCGCTCGATCTGCATTCCGTATTTCCTTTCGTCGAAGAACTACGGCCTCTACTGGGACAACTATTCGCCCACAACCTTCAACGACGCCAGCCCCATGACGATGTTCCGCTCCACCGGACGCACCATCGACTACTATGTTCTCTGCGGCGACAACAGCCACGAGGTGCAGCGTTCGCTCCGCAACCTGACGGGCAACACCGAGCTGCCGCCCCTCTGGAACTTCGGCCTGTACCAGAGCAAGGAGCGCTATGCCTCGGCCAACGAGGTGATGAGCGTCGTCCAGAAATATCGCGACCTGCAGATCCCGCTCGACTGCATCGTGCAGGACTGGCAGTACTGGGGCGGCAACGACTACTGGAACGCCATGGAGTTCCTCAACCCCGACTACAGCAACTACCAGCAAATGATTGACTTTGTCCACGCGAACAACACCAAGCTGATGATCTCGATCTGGGCCAACTTCGGTCCGCAGACCAAACAGTTTGCAGCGCTGCGCGACAAAGGACTTTTGTTCACATCCGACACATGGCCCCCAGGTGCCGGCGTCAAGCCCTACAACCCCTACAGCGCCGAGGCCCGCGACATCTACTGGGACTACCTGTGGAAGGGACTTTTCTGCCACAACATCGACGCCTACTGGATGGACTCGACCGAGCCTGACTTCTTCGGCGGCGAAGGCGACAAGGACAACGTGGCACTGCCTGGCCAGACCTGGCGTTCGCTGCGCAATGCCTTCCCCCTCGCCACGGTGCAGGGTGTGTCACAGCACCATCGCGCCCAGCCCGAACTGGCCGACAAGCGCGTGAGCATCATGACGCGCAGCGGATACCTGGGTATGCAGCGCACAGGCGCCTATGTCTGGAGCGCAGACATCGACGGCAACTGGCAGACATTGGCCAAGCAGATTCCTGCAGCCTGCAACCTGAGCGAAAGCGGACTTCCCTACTGGAACAGCGACACCGGCGGTTTCTTTGTCGCGAACGACGAGGTATGGCACCGACTCTACACACGCTGGACGCAGTTCTCCACCTTCACGCCCATGCTGCGCTTCCACGGCACCGGCACGCCACGCGAGCCTTGGCAGTTCGGAAGCGAAGGTGACGCCAAGGGCGAGTATGACAACATCGTGCGCTATGTGAAGATGCGCTACAGCCTGTTGCCCTATCTCTATTCGACAGCCCACAAAGTGCGCACCGACGCACAGGGCTTCATGCAGGCCATGCCCCTCGCCTTCCCGCAGGATGAGCAGACCTTCGACATCGCCGATCAGTATATGTTCGGCCGCGCGTTCCTCGTTGCCCCGATCGTGACCGACGGCGTCATCGGCCGCAATGTCTATCTGCCCGCCGGCGAACGTTGGCTCGACTTCTGGACGGGCTACACCTTCGAAGGCAGCCAGACGCTGTTCAAGGCCGCACCTGCCGACATCATGCCGCTCTACGTCCGCGCCGGCAGCATCCTGCCTTGGGGTCCCGAAGTGCAGTACTCCTCGGAGAAGAACTGGGACCAGCTCGAACTGCGCCTCTATCCTGGTGCCGACGGCGAGTTCACACTCTACGAAGACGAGCTCGACGGATACGGCTATGAGCGCGGCGACTGTGCCGAAATCCCCATCACGTGGGACGAAGAGACGAAGACCATGACGTTCCACGCACGTCGGGGAAGTTTCCCTGGCATGCTTGCCGAGCGCGACTTCAACATCGTCGTTGTGACGCCTGAAAAGGGCATCGGCGACGCCCACGCCACGACCTTCGACGCCACCGTCCACTACACGGGCGAGGAGGTGAGCATCCAGCTCGAGGTGAAGAACGTGGCAGAGCCCGTTGCCGAGGAAATCGAGGGAAAGATTGTCAACCCCAGCTTCGAGGCTGACGGACGCTCACTCACCAAGGTGCAGCCGCAGGGCTGGACCGTGAATGCCTCGACGACGTGGTGGGGCGTGAACCAGGTCAGCGCTGGTGCCACGGGCGACCCTCAGCCCACCGACGGCCAGTACCTGTTCGGCGTGTGGGACGGCAACGTCCTGTCGGCCAGCATTTCGCAGACCCTCTCGACCCTGCCCGCAGGTCAGTACCGCCTGACCGTCGATATGCACGCCTCGAATCGCGACAATGTCGTGCGCTTGGGTGAGCAGTGCGTGTTTGCCGGCGACGCCAAAGGTTTTTTTCGTGACCAGGTCCGCTCTGCCGGCGTGGGCGATGCCACACCGATGCAGACCATTCACGTGGATTTCACAGTGGAGCAAGACAACGACCCCGTCACCATCGGCGTATCGACAGCCAACGCTCCAGCCGAGACTTGGTTCAAGATTGACAACTTTCGCCTTTACCGTCTCGAGAGCGGAGAGGCGACTGGCATAGAGGAAGTTGAAAGTGAAAAGTTAAAAGTGAAAAAGAACGATGCCACATACACCCTGTCGGGCATGCGCGTGAAGAACCCCACCCGCGGCATCTATGTGAAGAACGGGCAGAAAATCTGCCTGAAGTAAATGTCTATTCCCTTCCGAATCACCTAAAACAAAGAGAATATGAACGCAAAACGAAGCCTGATTTCCCTGACGTTGTGCCTCAGCACACTGCTCGGCACACAGGCGCAGACCGTCGTCGCCACCAAGGCCGGCGTGCGCATCAACCCCAGCAACAGCGAGACTGCCACCGAAGTGCAGTGGTACACCGACGCCGCTGTGCGTGTCCTCAAGTACCCCAAGAGCCTCACGGCTGCGCCCGAGCACAAGAGCTACAGCATCATCGCCAGCCCCGCGAAGGTTCAGTCGCTTGCGACCGCGTCGGAACAGACAGGGCTGTACGAGCTCCGCGGCACCAACCTCACGGTGTCCATCGACACCCGCACGGGCAACGTCCGTTTCCTCGACAAGCAGGGACAGCCGTTGCTCGCCGAGAAGTCCTCGACCCTCGACGCCATCGCCGACGGCGTGGACAAGGGCCAGTACCGCATCAGCCAGACGTGGACCGTCGGCCGCGACGAGTTCCTCTTCGGACTCGGACAGCGCCAAACGGATGAGTTTGGAATCCGTGGCAAGAAGGTCGATATCTGGACCGGCTACAAGATCATCACCATCCCCTACTTCGCCAGCGAGAAAGGCTACGGCCTCTATTGGGACAACGCCGGCGAGTCGAGTTTCTCCGACTCGGCCGACGGCACCACCTTCGCATCGAGCGTGGCACGCCTCGAGGACTACTACTTCATGTACCGCGACGGCTCGCAGGACGGTGTCGTGGCAGCCATTCGCGACCTGACCGGCCAAGCCACCATGTTCCCGCTGTGGACACTCGGCTACTGGCAGTGCCGCGAACGCTACAAAACGAGCGACGAACTCTGCGACGTGCTCGACTACTATCGTCAACACCGCATCCCGCTCGACGGCATCGTACAGGACTGGCAATACTGGGGCTGCGACTCGAACTGGAACGCCATGCGCTTCGACAATCCTTACTACTCGAACCGCATCGGTGACCCCGCAGCCATGCGCTACCTGCCGAAGGACCTCCAGCAGCAGGCCGACGAGATGATTCGCACGGGTCGGCAGCCGCGCATCAAGAGCCCGCAGGAGATGGTCGATTATGTGCACCGCAACAACGCGCACTTGATGATCAGCATCTGGCCCGACTTCGGCCCGTGGACCGAGCCGTATGCCGAACTGAAGAAAATCAACGCCCTTTTCCCCTTCGAGACATGGCCCAAGAACGCCGGTGCATTGGTGTATGACCCGTGGAATCCCCGCGCACGCGACATCTACTGGAAGTACCTCAAGAACCTCTACAACATGGGCTTCGATGCCTGGTGGACGGACTCGACCGAACCCGACCACACCGAAAAGCCTGGCGACCGCGACTACCTGACGTACGACGGTTCGTGGCGTTCGGTGAAGAATGCCTTCGCACTGGTGACCAACCGTGGCATCTATGAACACCAACGGGCGACGAAAGGAAGCGATCGCAAGCGCGCCGTGCAGATGACCCGTTGCGCCACGTTCGGCATCCAACACTACGGCACCTTCTCGTGGAGCGGCGACGTGACGACCGACTGGGACGTCTTCAAGGCACAAATCCCCAGCGGCCTGAACTACATCGCCTGCGGCATCCCCTTCTGGAACACCGACATCGGCGGTTTCTTCGGCTGGGACTACAACAACGACCCCCACTCGCCGGCCATGCAGGAGCTGCAGGTGCGCTGGATGCAGTTCGGAGCCTTCTGTCCCCTGATGCGCAACCACTGCTCGTCGCCTATGGTGAGCGAAATCTACCACTTCGGCAAACCAGGCGAATGGGCCTACGACGTGCAGCGCCAGTACATCGAACTGCGCTACCGTCTGCTGCCCTATCTCTATGCCACGATGGGCGACGTGGTGCTCAACAGCGGGTCGATGATGCGTCCGCTCGTCTTCGACTTCCCGCAGGACCGCCGCGCCGTGCGCACTGGCAGTGAGTACATGCTGGGCCGCCAGCTGCTCGTCTGCCCCGTGACAAAGCCCCTCTACACCTATCGCGACGCGCAGAAGAACGGTCACGCCATCTACCCCGACGTAGCCAAAGCCGCCGCTCCCGTCGAGGTCTATCTGCCGAAAGGCGCGACGTGGTACGACTTCTGGACGGGCGAACGCCACGAAGGCGGCCACGCCATTCAGCGCCTGGCACCCATCGACATCATCCCCGTCTATGTGCGTGCAGGCTCGATTCTGCCTTGGGGACCCGCCGTGCAGTATGCCTCGGAGCAGGCTTGGGACAACCTCGAACTGCGCATCTACCCTGGGCAGGACGGCAAGTTCACCCTCTACGAAGACGAGGGCGACAACTACAACTACGAAAAAGGCAAATACAGTCTTATCCCTATGAGCTGGGACGACGCCACGCAGACCCTCACGATCGGCGCACGTACGGGCAGTTTCAAGGGGATGCTCGGCCAGCGCAGCTTCCGCATCCGCCGCATGGACAACGGACAGCAGCAGACGGTGAGCTACAACGGACAGCAGCAGACGGTTCGTCTCTAACTGCCGAACCCGCATTCAGAGCCTCCCAACCTCGCGTCGGGAGGCTCTTTTTGTGCCCTAAAGGCAGCCGCAGTCGGAGATGCAAAACCGAAAAACTTCGGCTTTCGTTTTGTTTTCCGCTCACTTAATCGTACCTTTGCACGGATTATGGAACAATATCTCATTGAGTGCGAAGGCGAAGGACTTCGGTCTGACGCCCGTGCCGTGCTGCCTTACTCGAAAAGCATCTGCAACCGCGTGCTGACGATTCAGGCGTTGTCGTGGATGAAGGACGGACAACTCGACACGGCGTGGTGCGAACGGCTGCGACTGGGACAGGAGGCTGTCGGTCCGCAGTCGGACGGCATCTGCGACGACACACGCGCCATGCTCGACTGGCTGATGCGGGCTGACCGACTCGACGGCCAAACCCTCGACATCGGTGCGGCAGGCACGGCGATGCGCTTCTCGACGGCCTTGCTCTCGATGCTGCGCACCGACTGTGTGCTGACGGGTTCGGCACGCATGAAGGAGCGCCCCATCGGACTGCTGGTCGATGCGCTGCGCTGCCTCGGCGCCGACATCCAGTACACCGAACGCGAGGGCTTTCCTCCCCTGCGCATTCGGGGCGGAGCGATGCGCGGAGGGGCGGTGACGCTGGCGGGCAACGTCAGTTCGCAGTTCATCTCTGCCCTGCTCATGGTGGGCCCGATGCTGGAGGAAGGCCTGCAACTGCGGCTCGAAGGCGAAATCATTTCGCGCCCCTACATCGACATGACCCTGCGCGAGATGCAGACCGCCGGCACACAGGCGGCATGGACCACGGAGCGCGACATCACGGTCGAGCCCGTTCCCTACCGACAAAGCCGCACCACATTCATCGAACGCGACTGGACTGCCGCCAGCTATTGGTACGAAGTGCTGGCGCTGGGCGGCCGTGAGGGTTCGATCCTCACGCTGCAAGGCCTGCTCGAGGAGAGTACACAGGGCGACCGCCGTGTGGCAGACATCTTCGACCACCTCGGCGTGCAGACCACATTCGTCCCCGACGAAGCCAAGACGGTGGTGCTGACCAAACGCGGCACGCCCGACGAACGCCTCGACTGGGACTTCGTCGAGACTCCCGATCTGGCGCAGACCGTCGTCGTGACGTGCTGCCTGCTGGGCGTTCAGTTCCACTTCACCGGCCTGCAAAGCCTGCGCATCAAGGAAACCGACCGCATCGCCGCCCTGCAGAACGAACTGCGGAAACTGGGCTTCAGCATCGAGGCGGACGACCGCCAGATGTGGTGGATGGGCACTGCAGAACCTCAGATAGCGCAACAAACAACGGCCATCGACACCTACAAGGACCACCGCATGGCCATGGCCTTTGCGCCGGCAGCCTTGCGATGCGGCCGCATCGTCATCAACGACCCGCTGGTGGTCAGCAAGTCCTACCCCGCCTTCTGGCAGGAACTGCGCCAGACAGGCCTGAACTTAACCGAAAGACGATCATGAACATAGACTTCACTTGCTGTGGTCAGCACGAGATTTGCGAGAAGGAAATCTACCTGAACCAACTGCGCAATATTGAGTATTACGAAGACGAGGAACTGGACCGCTTCCGCGGTCGCAGCAGCGACAACTACACCGCTGAGGAGGCTGACGAATTTCGCGAGGTGCTGCTTACGATGCGCGAGGACGAAGTGGGCGGCTGGCTTCACAGCCTTGAACTTCGGCAGGTGGAACTGCCCGACCAAGTGAAGGACGACGTGCTGATGATAGTCGACGACCAACGCCGCCAATAAGCAATAAAGACGGGGGCCCTACGTTATATATATAGAATGAAACAACACGGCCTGAAAGCAATGACAGTGCTGCTGGCACTGGTGCTCGTGTGCGCCTGTTCGACCAAGAAGAACACGGCGCTCACGCGTCGTGTGCAAGCTTTCAAGGCTCTCTATAATACCTATTACAACGGACATCTCGCCTTTATCGACGGACGCGACGCCCAGAACGAAGGCAACAAGGACAACTACACCGAGGTAATCCCCGTCTATATGCAGGGCAACAAAGCCACGGTGAACCTGGGCAAGAGCAACTACGACCGCACGATCGAGAAGATGCAGAAGACCATCAAGCAACACAGCATCACCACGCGGCCGCAGTGGAACAGCAACAAGCCGAAGACGCCGAAGGATCGCATCTGGCTCAGCCAGAAAGAGTACAACCCATTCCTCTACAAAGCATGGTTCATGATGGGCGAGGCGCAGTTTCGCAAAGGTGAATTCATGGAGGCCGCATCGACCTTCGCCTATATCCAACGCCTATACTTCTCTAAACCCAACATCGTGGCGCGAGCCCGACTGCTCGAGGCGAAATGCTACGCCGAGCTCGACTGGTTTTACGAAGCAGAAAACCTCGTCAACGCCACGCGCCGTGACAGTTTTCCCACCAAACTCGAGCCGCTGCGGGCCTCAGTCTTGGCCGATGTGCAAGTGCGGCAAAAGCTCTACGACGAAGCCATCCCCAACGTGAAGACGGCTATGAAGCGCTGCGACGGTTCGCTGCAGCGGGCACGACTGCACTTCCTGCTCGGTCAGCTCTACCGCCAGACGGGCCAGAACGAACTGGCGTTTAAGGAGTTTCGCAAAGTGTATCGCATGAATCCGCCCTACGACCTCGACTTCAACGCACGCATTCAGCAGACGGAAGTGATGTCGAAGGGACAATCGAAGCAGATGATCCGCAAGTTGCAGGCCATGGCTCGCAACTCCAAGAACAAGGACTATCTGGACCAGGTCTATTACGCCATCGGAAACATCCACCTGGCCAACGGCGACACAACGCGCGCCATGTGGGCCTACCAGGACGGCGTGGAGAAGTCAACCCGCAACGGCATCGAGAAGGGCGTCGTCTGGCTCCACCTCGGTGAGCTATACTGGGCGAAGGAAGAATTTGTCAAAGCCCACGAATGCTACACCGGAGCCCTGGGCCTGTTCGACAAGGAGCACGACGACTACAAGGACATCGACGAGCGCACAAAAATACTCGAAGAGCTGTTGCCGTATGCCCAAGCCGTCGAAACACAGGACAGCCTGCAGGCCATGGCACGCATGGACTCGGTGGAGCGAATGAAGAAGATTCAGCAGATCATCGCCGCGGTCAAGAAGAAAGAAAAAGAAGAAGAGCGCAAGAAACTCGATGCCGCAACCCCAGGCGGACGTACCGGCACCACCGGCACCGGCGCGAATCAAGGTCGCACCGGCACTGTCCAGAACCGCGCCGGCGGGCAACAGGGCGGCGGCACATGGTACTTCTACAACCCGACAGCCGTGGCTGCCGGTAAGCGAGAGTTCCAGCAAAAGTGGGGAACACGCAAGCTGGAAGACAACTGGCGCCGCAAGAACAAGACCGTTCTCGACGATTTCGGCGACAGCAATGCCGAGGGACTGGCCGAGGGCGACAGCCTGCAACAGCCCATCGACTCGCTCTCTGCGCTGCCCGACTCGCTGTCTGAAAAGGAAAAGAAAGCACTCGAAAAGCAGAAAGAATACGAACAGGATCCCCACCGTCCGGAGTATTACCTGAAGGACATCCCCTTCACCGAAGAGCAGATGGCAGCCTCGAATGCCGCACTGGTCGATGGACTCTACAACGCCGGCATCATCTACAAAGACCGCATGGAGAATTTCCCGCTGGCCGAACGCACCTTCCAGCGCATCCTGCTCAATTTCCCCGACTTCGAACACTTCGACGAGCTGTACTACAATATGTTCCAGCTCTATTCGCGCACCGGACGCATCGACGACGCAGCCGACTACCGGCAACGCCTCATCTCGGAATATCCCGAAAACGAGCACGCCATCCTCGTGGCCGACCCCAACTTCGAGTTTAAGGGACGCTACGGCCGACAGATCGAGGACTCGCTCTACCAGCAAGCGTACGATGCCTTCCAGCTGGGCGACTACCGAACGGTCATCAACAACGCCGCCTTCACCGAACGTGAATATCCGCAGGGACAGAACCGCGCCCGATTCATGTTCATCAATGCGCTGAGCCGACTCGAACTGGGCGAACGCGACCAATTCCTCGGGGCCATGCGCGACATCGTCGAAAAGTTCCCCAAGAGCACCGTGAGCGAACTCGCCGGACTCTATGTCAAGGGACTGAAGGAAGGCAGACTGCTGGCCAGCGGAAAATACGAGATGGGATCGATCTGGGAACGCCGCATGGGCGTGGGCGAAGAACTTGACTCGGCCGCCCTCGACACCACCTTCTCGGCCGAAAAGAACGCCAATTTCGTCTTCGTCATTGCCTACGAACGCGACAGCCTCGACGAGAACCAGCTGCTCTACGAGATGGCTCACTACAACTTCACGTCGTTCACTGTCCGCAACTTCGACCTCATCATCGACCGCGGCGACGGAATCGATATGCTGCAAGTGCGCACCTTCAACAACTACGACGAAGCCTACATCTACCTGCATCGCCTCATGAATGACCCCGACATGGCTTATAAACTGCAAGGTCTGCGCCCATTCATCATCAGCGAGGACAACCTGAAGAAACTGATGCGGGGACGTAGCTTCATGGACTACTTCGACTTCTACGACCGACACTTCGACCGTGTAGGCAGCCTACGTATCGACGAAAACGCCCTCGACGAGCCCGAAATGCCCACCGAAGAGGAACTTGAACAGATGCAGCTGGAGGAAGAAGAGGAAGAAGAGGACTACGAAGAAGTGGACAACTATATCTTCTGATTTGCCAACATGGCACCTATACCTTATATTATATGAACAAATTACTCTGGGTGGACGACGAGATAGAACTCCTCAAGCCCTACATCATCTTCTTGCAGAATAAAGAATACGACGTCGTGACCGCCACCAATGGCCAGGACGCCATCGACCTGTGCCAGGAACAAGACTTCGACCTCATCTTCCTCGATGAGAACATGCCAGGACTCTCGGGCCTCGAAACCCTTTCGCGCATCAAGGAACTCAACAGTGCCATTCCCATCGTCATGGTCACCAAGAGCGAGGAAGAGAACATCATGGACCAGGCCATCGGCTCGAAGATTGCGGACTACCTCATCAAGCCTGTCAACCCGAACCAGATTCTGCTCACGCTCAAGAAACACCTGCACAAACGTTCACTCGAAACCGAAGTGACGAATACGAGCTACCAACAGAACTTTGGTCGGCTTGGCATGTCGATCAACGACTGTCAAACGCTCGACGACTGGAAGGAGGTGTATAAACGGCTCGTGTTCTGGGAGCTCGAACTGGCCGAAGCGGGGAGTCCGATGACCGAGATGCTGCAGATGCAGAAGGCGGAAGCCAACCAAGGATTTGCCAAGTTCATCCAGCAAAACTACATCGACTGGCTGCACGACACGGAGCATCGTCCGCTCATGTCGCCCGACATCTTCAAGCGTACGGTCTTCCCTGCCCTGTCGAAGGGCGAGCAAGTCTATCTCATCGTCTTCGACAACCTGCGCTACGATCAGTGGCGTGTCATCAGTCAACAGCTCGCCGACGACTTCACCATCGACGAACAACTCTACCTCTCCATCCTGCCGACCGCCACCCAGTATGCCCGCAACAGCATCTTCGCCGGCCTGCTGCCCAACCAGATTGCCGACATGTTCCCCCAGCTGTGGGTGGACGAAGACGAGGAAGAGGGCAAAAACCTGAACGAAGAACCGCTCATCCAGACACAGCTCGACCGCTATCGGCGCCACGAACAGTTCTCCTACTCCAAGCTCAACCACGGCGCCGACACAGAGAAACTCGTCGGACAGTTCCGCCAGCTGTCGAAGAAGCCGCTCAACGTCATCGTCGTCAACTTCATCGACATGCTCAGTCACGCCCGCACCGAGTCAACGATGGTGCGCGAGCTTGCCTCAGACGAGATTGCCTACCGCTCCATCACCGCATCGTGGTTCCGCCATAGTCCGGTGCGCGAGCTCTTCAAGGCGCTGGCGCAAACCGACGCCCGCATCATCATCACCACCGATCACGGCTCTATCCGCGTGAACACCCCAACGAAAATCATCGGCGACCGCAACACCAATACGAACCTTCGCTACAAGCTGGGCAAGAATCTCTCGTACAACGCCAAGGACGTCTTTGCACTCAAGACCCCCAAGCTTGCGTTCCTGCCGTCGCCCAACATCTCTACGACCTATGTTTTTGCGAAGAACGACACCTTCTTCGCCTACCCCAACAACTACAACTACTACGTTTCGTACTACCGCAATACGTTCCAGCACGGCGGCATCTCGATGGAGGAAATGCTCATACCCCTCGTCACGATGCAGAGCAAACGCCGGTAGGACGAGCTTCAGTGCCTACCCATCGGGGTCGGAAATCTTTTTTGGACTCTTTTTAAGGGATTACATCCCTAATTATCAAACGCTTGGACTATCTCGTGTGTCGAGATAGTCCAAATCTTGTTGTTAAAAACGTTACGAAAATCCAATAATTTGACTGGAGAATCCTAATCTTCTATCCATAAAATGCGTTACTTTGCAGCAGAATCAGAAGAGCAGTTGTCTCATGTCTCCGTCATCGACGGGTGCACACAGCACAACAATCGTCTATAAGGTTTATTTGAGTTACACAAATCTTTGCGTTCGCCCGAGTCCTGTGAGAATAGGATTCGGGCGATTTGCGTATTTGGGGCATTCAAAGATTAGAATAAAGATGTGTGTGAGTGGCAGAACAGGGAAACATCGTTGCAAAAAGAGAACCGTGGCGTTGGGGAAAGACCAAACGTCACGGTTCATTCGTGCGGGGAGAGCTGCTGAGAGCCGCAGCTTGCGGTTCTCAACGCTGTGGGGAGGACTACTGAGAGCCGCAGCTTGCGGTTCTCAGCGCTGTGGATAGGACACTTCAGCTGGATCGTTTGCGGTTCTCAGCGCTGTGGATAGAACACTTCGGCTGAGCGCAAGCCCAGGCCACCCATCTGGTTGGCGCAACGTACGCTGAAGCCCGTTCCCTCGCTGGTTCCGGCAGGGACCGTGTAGCGGGGTTCAGTCGTGAATGCGACGACCATGCGATTGCGGCAAATGGCATAGCAACCAGCCTCCGGAATGTCGGGCCAGGTGATTTCGCGCCCTTTGAGGGTAAGCACTGGCGGCACCACTTGCTCAGCTTTTGCTGTCGGGTCCCAGACACCGAACACCTTCTTCACGGTGTATTGCTCTGCCACCTCGGGTGTCATGCGAGGCTGATAGCCGACGGTGCGTTCCACACCCTGCTTGTCCTTGAATCGTGTGCGGCGTTTGCTCAGGTCGAGAGGCTCAAACACGCGGTTATAGCTCTCGAACTCGGCGAAGTAGGCAGGCTGTGTGCCGTGCATGTTGGTCCATCCTTCGTCCATCGGTTCGATGTTCATGCAGCAGTTGAGGAAGGTGGCGCGCGGTGCGTTCTGCCACGGGCGTCCGAGCCAATAGTTGCGTTGCTGGTGGCGAGGTCCGTCGATGTAGCAGTCGCTGAACACATAGCCGTACTGCCGTTCGGACTCTGTGGCAGGGGCACAGATGATGTCGTGCTTGGTGCTGTCGCCACGTGAGACCAGTCGTATGTCGCAGTGGTTGAAATAGACCGTGCCGCCGCCACAGATGAAGTCGACCGTGCCGGCAATGCGACAGTCCTCGAGATAGGTCGTACCGCCCGTGTTGGTGTAGTAGGTGTCCTGTGTGCCGAGCAGGCTAACGTTCTTGAGCACGTTGCCTCGGCAGTGCTTCTCGCTCAGTGCTACGGCGCGGTTGGCAAAGAGGTTGGCATCGTTCTTGTAGTTGCTCCACAGCTCGATGTCTTGGATATAGGTCGAGTCGGCGCGCTGTGCGATGAGTGTACCTGTCTTGTCCAGACCTTCGACCTCCATACAAGCCTCGATTTGGGTGTTCTGCCATTCCTCGCCGATGATACTGGTGTTGGGTGCGGTCAGTGTGACGGTGGTCGATCCGATGCGGTAGTTACTCGAATGGATGAAGATACGGAAACGTTTGCGCTTGTCGGCGCGGTTGTTGGCAGCACGGATGGCGGCGGCGTAGTTGCCGTCGCGCGGCACGACGAAGTCGTATTTCCACTTTTGGGCGTGGAGGGGCTGCGACAGGGTAGCTGCATAGAGTAGCAGGAAGAAGGGAAGGAGGCGGAGCTTCAGTGAGAACGTCCTGAAGAACGGTAGTTGGAGCGTCATGTGGCTTATTTGTTTAGGAGGATATGGAGGATGCGTTCGGCCGATCGGCCATCCCAGCGCTGCGGCAGCGTGGAGGACTTCCACTGCCCAGCGACCATGCGTGCGGTGGCGTCGGCCAGTTGCTGGGGGTCCTCGCCGACGAGCACGTTGGTGCCTTCGGTCACGGTTTCGATGTGCTCGGTGTAGTTGTTAAGGGTGATGCAGGGCACGCCGTTGAAGGTTGCCTCTTCTGCCACATTCCCCGAGTCGGTCACGATGCCTTTGGCCCCAGCCGTGAGCCAGCCAAACTGCAGGTAGGGAAGGGGCTGAATGAGGTGGAAGTGGGTCGCTGTCGGGGGAAGGAGTTGCCGCACCACGTCGGCAGCCGCACCGCGCAGCGGAGCGAGGATGGGTGCGTCGCCGGCAGCGTTGCAGAGGGCTTGGAGCATGTTTGCGAGGTTGTCGCGAGCCTGGAGCAGCGCCTTTCGGTTGAGGGTGAAGACGAGGTAGCTTCCCTCTGCCACGCCCAGCTGGTCGAGCACCTCCGGACGCTGGAAGCGGCTGTGGTTGGCACGCAGGGTGTCCATGAGGATGTTGCCGACCATGTAGGTCTTCGAGATGTTGGCACCCTCGCGGTTGACATTGCTGTCGCTGCCGGCACCGGCGGTGAAGAGCAAGTCGGAAAGGCCGTCGATGACGAGGCGGTTGATTTCCTTGGGCATCGAGATGTCGAACGAGCGGGTCCCCGCCACGAGGTGCGCGAGTGTGACCCCTTTCTTCTTGGCGGTGATGGCTGCCGACATGGTGGAGGCAAGGTCATCGACGACGATGACGACGTCGGTCGGATGCGTGTCGAGGTAGTGGTCGAACTTGAACATGACATTGCCGGCGAGTACATTGAGGCTGTCGGCCTCGGCGTCGAGGTAAACGTCGGGTGGAGCGATGCCGAGATCGGTGAAGAGTTGCGGCTCGAGGGTCGGGTCGTTCTGGCTACCGGCATAGACGAGACTAAAGGCCACGTCGTCGCCTTGCTGCCTTGCATTTTCTATAGCCTTGACAAGCGGCGCCACTTTCATGAAGTTTGGGCGTGCGCCGCATACGATACAGATATTCATTGATGGTCGATTAACAGGGTTATGCTGTCGCCTTCGACGGCTTTATCTTGGGCGTTTTGCTGGTCGGCTTGGTTCTGGAAGGCGAGGTAGAGCAGGCCGAAGACGAGGACAAGGACGACGATGCCGAGTGCGAGCATGCCGAGTCCCATATTGCGGTTGAAACGTTGAGCTTTGTTCATGGGGAGAGGATGAGGCCGCGACGGCGTCGCGGCATAGGGGACGGGGTTGAGGATGAGGCCGCGAGGGGGGGGCGCGGCATAGGGGGACGGGGTTGAGGATGAGGCCGCGAGGGGGGCGCGGCGTGGGGGATTGTCAGTTCTGGGGATGGAGGATGCGGCTGTATTCGTCGGGCGAGTCGAGGAGCTGTCGGGCACGCTCGAGGTCGTCGTCGCCGATGAGCGACTGCTGGACAGAGCCACGCTGGTAGTAGTAGCGCTTCACGACCTCGTGTGCCATCAGTTGCTCGATGTCTTTTCGCCGGCGGTCGAAGTCCTGATCCATGTTGTGGGTGAGTTTACGCTCGAGCGCCTCAAATTCGGCGGTGGCGTCGTCGTAGTATCCCTCGAACTGCATCATCTTCTTGAGGTCGTCGAGGCGCTTTTCCGACAGGCGGTCGTACTTGAAGTCAGCCTCGCGGGCCATGGTCTTAAGCTGCTCGAAGTCGGCATCGGTGATGGTGAAGGTGCCGACGGGCGGGATCGTGGCGTGCTTCTGGGCATACTGCGTGCCCCAATCGACGAGCACGTCGTCGTTGCTCAGGTAATAGACGACGTTGGCCATCGTGTCGTGCTTCACCTCGATGTCGGGCTTGATGCCGCCGCCGTCGCGCACTTCGCGTCCGCCCCGTGTGTGGAACACGTTCGTCAGGCTGTCGGGCACGCGGCCGTCTTTGCCCAGTTCGCGCCGGTCGCGGTAGTTGATGGCCTGAATGCAGCGTCCGCTGGGGATGTAGTATTTCGAGGTGGTGAGTTTGAGCTGACCGTTGAAGGGCAGCTCTTGGGGCGACTGTACGAGTCCCTTGCCGTAGGTCCGACTGCCGACGACGACGGCTCGGTCGAGGTCTTGGAGCGAGCCGGCGACGATTTCAGCGGCCGAGGCCGTGCTTCCGTTGACGAGCACGACGAGGGGTGTGATGGTGTCGAGCGGCTCTGTGGTGGTGGCATACTGGCTGTTGGCGGCTTTCACCTTGCCTTTGGTCTCGACGATGGTGAGGCCTTTGGGCACGAAGAGTCCGACGATGTTGACCGCCTCGCTGAGCAGTCCGCCGCCATTGCCGCGCAGGTCGATCACGAGGCTCTGCGCCCCTTGTTCCTTGAGCGAGATGACGGCGCGCCGCACGTCGGCCGAGCATTTGTCGGTGAACTGTGTGAGGCAGATGTAGCCGATTGTGCCGTTCAGGCCGTAGTAGGGAATCGGTTCGACCTTGATGTTGCGGCGTGTGATGCGGAAGTCGCGGGTTTTCTTCTCGCCCGGGCGCTGTATGCGGAGCACGAAGGTGGTGCCTGGTTCGCCGCGCAGCATGTCGCTCACGTCGCTGACGCTCTTTCCCTTGAGGTCGGTGGCGTCGATTTTTCGGAGGATGTCGCCCACTTTCAGTCCGACCTCGGCGGCGGGCATTCCTTCGTAGGGTTCGCCGATGATGACGGTCGAGTCCTTACGCATTCGGATCATGGCACCGATGCCGCCGTACTTGCCGGTGGTCATCATCTTGAGGTCGCCAAGGTCCTCGTCGGCGTAGTATTCGGTGTAGGGGTCGAGGCTCTCGAGCATGGCGTCGATGCCCGTGAGGATGACTTTCTCGGCGTCGAGGGTATCGACGTAGAAGAGGTCGAGCTTGCGGTAGAGGGTGTTGAAGATGTCGAGGTTTTTCGACACGCTGAAGCTGTGGTCTTCCTTGGGTTTGTCCTGCGCCTGTGCAGGGAGGACGAGGAGGAGGGCTGCGAGAGCCGCGAGGGTATGTTTCATGTTTTGAGGATTGGTGGGGGATGGGGCTGCGACGGGGTCGCAGCATAGGGGGACAGGAAGTTACGCCTGCCCTGCGGCAAAACCGCAGGGAACGGTGGCGAGGGCTGCCAACGCAGGAGCCAGAGGCTGCTAACGCAGGAGCTAAAGGCGACCATCGGGGGTCCCTGATTTGAGGTGCAAAGTTACGGATTATTTACTGAAAAAGAAAGAGAAACGGGGCGAAAATGCTGAGGGAGTGCAGACAAATGTCGCTTGGTGCAAGGCTGAGACCCGACGGATGTGAACACAAGACTCGCTGCGTGTGCCGAAAAAAGTCAAAATATCATTGATATTTGTAGAAATTCCAGTGATATTTTTACAAATTCCAGTGATATTTTTGAAAATATCAATGATATTTTGAGATTTGTCGGCACAACGGGCGGGTTTGCTGTGCGGAAGCGGCGGGTTTTCAGTGCGGAGGCGGCGGGTTTTCAGTGCGGAGGCGGTGGGTTTTGAGGGCGGAGGCGGTGGGTTTTCAGTGCGGAGTCGATGATTTTTGAGTGAAATATGCAGGATTTTTCAGCGAATTGTCGTAAATTTGCAGCTATTACATATAAGTAGGAATTGTGCGCCCGCGTGAGAGGGGTTGCACCCTGTATTGACTGCGAATGAAGGAATTTGTGATTAGCGAAGCGCGGGTGGAGACGGCTGTGATTGTGGGCCTCATCACGCCGCAGCAGAACGAACGGAAGACGAATGAATACCTTGACGAGCTGGAGTTCCTGGCCGAAACGGCTGGGGCCAAGGTCGTGCAGCGGTTCACGCAGCGGGTGAACGGCCCGAGCAGCGTGACCTATGTCGGCAGCGGTAAGCTTCAGGAAATCAAAAAGTACATAGAAGAAAGCGAGGACGACGGACCCTCCCCCCAGCCCCTCCCTTGCAGGGAGGGGAGTGATCACCCTTCGACCGACAAGTCCTCTGCCTCTTCAGGTGAAAAACATTCTACTCCCCTCCCCCACGGGGAGGGGCAAGGGGGTGGGTCTCCAGTAGGCATGGTGATTTTCGACGACGAACTGACGGCCAAGCAGATCCGCAACATCGAGAAGGAGTTGCAGGTCAAGATTCTGGATCGCACCAGTCTGATTCTCGACATCTTTGCCATGCGTGCCCAGACGGCTGCCGCCAAGACGCAGGTCGAGCTCGCCCAGTATAAGTATATGCTGCCGCGACTGACCCGTCTGTGGACCCACCTGGAGCGGCAGCGTGGCGGCTCGGTCGGCCTGCGAGGCCCGGGCGAGACGCAGCTCGAAATGGACCAGCGAATCATCCGTAACCGTATGGCCCTGCTCAAACAGCGCCTGGCCGACATCGACACGCAGAAGCGGACGCAGCGACAGGGCCGCGGACGCCTCATCCGTGTGGCGCTGGTGGGCTACACGAACGTGGGCAAATCGACGCTGATGAACCTGCTGTCGAAGAGCGATGTGTTTGCCGAGAACAAACTCTTCGCCACGCTCGACACGACGGTGCGCAAGGTGATCATCGACAACCTGCCCTTCCTGCTCAGCGACACCGTCGGCTTCATCCGCAAACTGCCCACCGACCTGGTCGATTCATTCAAATCGACGCTCGACGAGGTGCGCGAGGCCGACCTGCTCGTCCACGTGGTCGATATCTCGCATCCCGACTTTGAGGAGCAAATCCGTGTGGTCGAGAAGACACTGGCCGGCCTCGGCTGTGCCGACAAACCGTCGCTCCTGCTCTTCAACAAGATAGACGCCTACACGTGGGTGGAGAAGGATGCCGACGACCTCACGCCACCCTCGCGCGAGAACATCTCCCTCGAGGAGATGATGCGCACGTGGATGGCCCGCATGAACGACGACTGCTTCTTTGTCTCGGCCCGCCAAAAGACCAACCTCGCAGAGCTGCGCCAGGTGCTCTACAAGCGGGTGCGCGAACTGCACGTGCAGAAATATCCCTACAACGACTTCCTGTTCGAGACCTATGAGGACACGCCTCTCGAATCGTGAAACCCAACAACTAAAACATAAACACTATGCGTAAACTGACAGAAAAGGAAATTGCGCTGCTCGAGGAGCAGCTGTGCTCGGCTGAGGACTGGGCAAACGTGGAGGTCGATGACGACGACTTCCGCGCCACGGCCGTGAGGAACGTCCACTTCTATGGCAGCGTCAGCCTCGGATCCATGGGCGGCACGGTCGAGGTGGAAGAGGGCTTCGTGCGCCGTTCGGGCATCGTGAACGCCACGCTGCGCAACGTCAGCGTGGGCAACGACTGCCTGATCGAAAACGTCCACGGCTACATCGCCGGCTACGACATCGGCGACCGTGCCTACATCTCGAACGTGGGCGTGATGACCACGCAGGGCGAACCGACCTGGGGACAGGGGCAGGTGGTCAGCGTGCTGAACGAAGGCGGCGACGGCAACATCGTCATCTACGACAAACTCACGGCGCAGACCGCCAGCCTGATGCTCGAACACGCCTGCGTCCGACAGCTCGCCGAACATGAGCTGGCTGCGCGCCGACCGCTCGAACGCGGCACGGTGGGTCAGGGTGTACGCATCGTCGGACTGCGCGAAATGCAGAACACCCTCGTCGGCGACGCCTGCGAGATCCAGGGTGCCAGCCGCCTGTCGGAAGTCACCATCCTGAGCCGCGACGACGCCTCGACCTTCATCGGCCCCGACGTCGTGCTCGACGAATGTGTCGTGGCCGAGGGCGCTACCATCTCCGACGGCGCGAAAGCCTATCACTCCTACATCGGACAGAGCGTGCACATGGGGCGCGGCTACTCCAGCGAGAGCAGCGTCTTCTTCGCCAACAGCCACCTCGAGAACGGTGAAGCCTGCGCAGCCTTCTGCGGCCCGTTCACCTGCACACACCACAAATCGACGCTCCTCATCGGCGGCCAGTTCTCGTTCTACAACGCCGGCAGCGGCACCAACCAGAGCAACCATGCCTACAAGATGGGACCCATCCATTGGGGCACCCTCGACCGGGGCAGCAAGACCGCCTCGGGCAGCCACATCCTTTGGCCAGCCCACATCGGCTCCTTCTCCATGGTCATGGGCAAGGTGCAGAACCATCCTCAAGTGCAGAAACTCCCCTTCAGTTATGTCATTGCCGAAGGACGTGACACCTGGCTCGTGCCAGGCATCAATATCCGCACTGTCGGTACTTGGCGCGACGTCAACAAATGGCCCAAACGAGATGCACGTCCGCTCGATTCGCGCAACGACATCATCAACTTTGCCTTCCCAAATCCTTATATCATCCAGTCCGTGCTCGAGGGAAAATCCATTCTTGAGGACCTTCAGAAGAAAACTCCGGAAAACACGGAAGTATATACCTATCATGGCTGTAAAATCAAGCGGACAGCCCTGCTCAAAGGCATCCAATATTATGATTTGGTGCTTAAACTCTTCCTCTAC
>ONOG01000008.1 GCA_900319385.1 uncultured Prevotellaceae bacterium
CTGTCCACGAGATGGCAAAATAAAAGCCCTCAAAATTCTCCGCGGTAGAAATGCGTTGCAAAGGTAAGCGGATTTTTGAGAACCACCAAAAAGCAAGTCCGAAGTGTTAAAATCTAAAAGTGATTGATATACATAGGTTTATCTCTATGTGTTTTTCATTGTTTATTGTTGTTTAGAGGCCTCTAAATACATCTGTAGAATGCATGATTACTGATGGTCGTCACAGTATTGGGGATAGTGACAGAGGTAACGCCTAAACAAGAATTAAAAGCATTATATCCAATCTCGATGACCGTGTAGCCATTGACTTCCGACGGGATAATGATTTCGCCTGTATAGGATTGATTAATACAAGCATTGTTATTGTTGTATGCAACACACGTTTTATCCGTTTCACTCAACACTAAGAAAGACATTTCCGTACCACATACTTCGGCGGTCAACCAATCAGCACAGAAGGCAGACACGGGGAAAAGAATTGCCAGAATGGCAGAAAGTAGTTTTTGTTTCATTTTAGAAAAATAAAAAAGGCGGAACTGCTCTCTTGCTTTTCCGTCTCGTAGGCACCGCCAAGTAGCCTTTACAGTAGAAACGCACGAACAATCACGCCCCTTAGGACGTGAACTTCGTCGCATGTTCTTACTGTGAATCTTGGCGGATTTTACGAGACAAGAACAAGGACATTGAAGTCCAAGTGTAAGTATGTGAAGCGAGCAGAACGCCGAGGTGAAAAAATGTGAAAATCTCTGATGGAAAGCAGGCGGGTGTGCCATGTTTCCGTACGTTCTTTGCGCTTAGTCAGTATGTCTGGTTTTTGTAGATTGGGGGTTAATGGTGATACTTTTTGTGAATAATCTCATCGCAAAGGTAAGAACTTTTGTGTAAAATGCCAAGAATTTTGGCTAAAAATTTAATGAGGTGGGGGGCACTGACGGAATGGTGTGATAACGTGTATGTCATTATTTGAAACCATGAATTATTTCTAATGAGTTCTAATTTGTTGTTTGAATTTCCGATATGGCAACCATGAATTATGAAGCCTTACGGCTTTATTACCTGCCAGATTGGAATAGATGCGGAGCATCCCTCATTCATGGTTGCAAAGGTAATAAAGGTAAAAAGAAAGTGGTGTGTTTTTCGGCGAGGCGCAGTGTGCAGTCAGTTGCGGTGCCGTTGAAACCGGGCGGTTGTGCAGGCAGAAGAGAGGGGAAGGGCGGAACGAACTCAAAATACCATTGATATTTTCAAAAATATCAGTGATATTCTTACAAATTCCATTGATATTTCTACAAATCTCAATGGTATTTTGAGTTTGTTCCGCGCCGAGGATGACTTTCGAGTGTGCCGCCGGCGAATTTAGACGGCGGCACACGTGGGTTTTCGGTGCGGCACACGTGGGTTTGCGCTGCGGCAGACGTGGTTTTTCGGTGCGGCACACGTGGGTTGGAAGTGCGTATTGCTGGGCGCGCGTCAGTGGATGATGACCATCGTGGCGCCGAAGCCGTACTGCTGGAACGAGGCGTCCTGCCACGTGCAGTTCTTGTAGCTGTGTTTGAGTTCGGCGATGAGGGCCTGGCGGAGCACACCTTCGCCCTTGCCGTGTATGAAGACGATGCGTCGGCCTTTCTCCTTCAGGTGCTGGTCCATCGTCTCGCGGAACACGCGGAGCTGGTAGTCCTTGATGTCGGCTGGCGACATGCCGGCGGTGGTGTCGAGGAGTTCGTGGGCGTGAAGGTCGATTTCGACGACCTCCTCATGGCGGTCGTGGGGCTTCGAAGTCCGTGCCGGCCGTTTGGCCGACGGCTGCTCCTTCTCCACCATGGCCTGGCGCAGTTGCTGGGCGTTGACGGTGAGGGGGTGGTTGGGGCGGTCTTCACGGACGATGTCGTACTCGAGTGTCGGTTCGTCGAAGAAGTCGCTTTCGCGGAAACTGTGCAGCTTGTAGAACTTCGTGGCGTCGATGCGCAGCTCGACGCTCACGGGGGGCTTGGCGGCGAAGGGCCGGTCGTGCTTGAAGGCGATGAGCTGGATGCCGAGGCGCTCGATGGAGTTGAGGTCGGCGTAGGTGAGCTGCTGGAGCTGTTCGAGTGTGTTGGGCTCGAGCACGCCCTGGGCACGGAGCGTCCACGAAGCGTTTTCGATGGAGCTGATGGCGTAGGCGAGGTAGTAGTTGCAGTCGTTGACGAGGTAGAAGTCGAAGCTGGTCTTCGACAGTTCCTTGACATTGGCGGGCACGAAGGCGAGCAGGGCGGTGAGGCGGTCGGCGCCCTCGCGCTGGATGGGTGGAGCGGGAGCGGGGGTTGCATGAGCCTGCGCTGCGTGGGTTGCTTGGGCCGGCGCGGTGGCGGTGGCGGAGGTTGAGGGGGCGCTGGCCTTGGGCGGTTTCTGCTCGAAGTTGAAGTCGTCGGTGTCGATTACCACGACTTCGGAGATGAGCGTGGGGATGTCGAATCCGTTTTCATCCTCGACCAACACGACGTTCTTTCCCTGAAAGCCGCGAACAATGCCGCCTCCTACGTCGTTGAGGAAGCGGACTTTATCTCCTATTTTTACCATGAATGTTTAGTGTTTAGTGTGCTGAATGTTTAGTGTTTAGTGTTTAGAGTTTAGTGTGCTGAATGTTTAGTGTTTAGGGTTTAGTGTTTAGTGTACTGAATGTTTAGAGTTTAGTGTTTAGCGCGCTATCTGACTCACCAGTACACTAAACACTAAACTCTAAACACTAAACATTCTTCAATACCATGCTACTTGTCGAACTTCTTGTCGAAGCCGCTGCCGTTCCAGATGAGTTCGCAGGTGCGGTGCTTAGAGTCTGGAATCGTGGTGTCGGCGATGCTGACTTTCATGCTCTTGCCGTAGTGGGGCAGTGTGTAGATGGGCCAGTGGTGTGTAAGCTCGTCGCCCTGGATGCTTCGCTGCGGCCAGGTGAGGTCGGTGGCTTCGATGAAGGCGTTGATGTCAGGCATGATGGTAAACTCCATCGAGCGTGACTCCTTGTCGTAGAAGTAGAAGAGCGGCTCGTAGTACCAGTCGTAGTGCGTTCCCATGATGCACTTGACGTTGACGGCAAAGAGTTTGCGCCCGTCCTTGCAGTTCCAGAAACACATTTCGTTGGTGCCGTTCCTCAGATCGCCGTGCAGGTCGCGCCACTGGCCGTTGAAGCTGAGGTAGCCGTTGGCCTTATCGACGGTGAGTTCGCCCTTTGCAGGCTTCTGTCCTTTTTCGTAGCGACTCAGGGCATCGGCCAGCAGGACGTAGTTTTCGCCTCGGTCGTCGGACGCGATGTAGGCGCGGGCGAAGTCGACGATGGTGGGTTGTTCGCCGACGAACTGTACGGGGATGATTTCTGGGTCTTCGTCGTCGCAGTGGTCGCCGTCGCCCCAGAGTTCTTCTTCTTCGGTGTCGGTGGGAGCCACCGAGTCGGGGTTCTCAACATTGGTTTCCTTCTGGCTCTGCGCATTGCCGCAGCTCCAGGCGATGGCTGCCGTGAGGAGCAGCACGGTCATGAATTTTGTCTTCATACGATGTGTGGTTTATTTGCTGAATTTCTTCGTGAAGCCTTCGCCGTTCCAGGTGAGTTCGCACGAACGGCGCTTCGAGGCAGGGATGGTCGGGTCGGCGACATCGACCTTGATGGTCTTGCCGGTGCGGGGCAGGGTATAGACAGGGGCGTAGCGCATCCAGTCCTCGCCGCTGAGGTTGTTGTTTTCGATGTCCTGCGCAGGCCAGCACAGGTCGGGAGCTGTGACGAGTGCACCGAGCTGATCGGCACTGTACCACTCCATCGTCTTGGTCTTGCTGTCGTAGCAGAGGAAGTTGACGCCTGTGACTTCGGTCTCGTAGTATTTGCCCTCGGACATTCCCTTGACGTTGCTGGCAAAAATCTTATGGCGCCCGTCCTTGCAGTTCCAGTAGCACATCTCGTTGATGCTGACCGCGTCGTTGTCGGCGTCCACCTTCGACCAGTCAATGGTGTTGCTGATATATCCGTTGGCCTTATCGACGATGAGTTCGCCGTATTCTGGATTCTTGCCCTTGTCGTAGCGTTCGAGGGCGGAGCGCAGGTTGCCGTAGCCTTCGCCCATGCCTTCGATGTTGAGGTAGGCACGGGCAAAATCGAGGATGGTGGGTTTGTCGCCTTTGAACTTGACGGGTACAAAGTCTTCGCCTTCGCCGCACTCACAGTCTTCGATTTCGTCGGCGCAGTATTCTGGTTCGTCGGTGGTTTCGCCAGCCGCGATGCGTCCGTCAGCCTCGTCGGGGGCATCGGCTTCGGTGGTGGTGGCGGCGGTGTTGTCGTTCTGGTTCTGTGCATTGGAGCAACTCCAGGTGATGGCTGCCATGGCGAGCAGCAAGGTCAGTGCTTTTGTCTTCATAGGGCAAAGGGTTGATAGGGTTAGTTGTATTGAATTTATTTGAGCAGTCGGCGCAGGGGCGACTTGTTCTTTTTGATGCCTTGGGCGATGCAGCGGGCGGTGTGGCGTGCCCCTGCCAGCGAGGAGTGGGTGTGGTCGTGGTTGAACATGGCTGCGGCTTTCTCCTTTCCCATCTTGTCCAGACGGTCGGCAGATAGGTTGTGCAGGTCGATGAATTCCACGCCAGTCTCTTCGACCACCTGCCTGTACCAGCGGCCATAGCTGTCGTTGCGGCGTTCGATCTTGCCGTGCGGCCATTCGTTGCGCGGGGTGAGGCTGACGAGCACGGGGATGCCGCCCCGTTCGCGCACGTCGCCGATGAACTTCTTGAGGTACCAGCCGAAGGAGTAGATGACGCGGAACTGGCCGTTCGACTGCAGCTTATAGACATGACAGGTGTCGGCAGCCGAGGCGATGGTGCCGCGCTCCTTTTGCGAGTCGATGGGGCCGATGTCGTTGTGGCCGAACTGTATGAGCACGTAGTCGCCAGGCTCGATGGAATGATAGACTGCATCCCAGCGACCTTCCTCGAGGAAGGTGCGGGTGGAGCGTCCGGCTTTGGCTGCATTGACGACCGTGCATCGGGTGGAGTCGAACACCTCGTATGCGACGGCTCCCCAGCCCCACATGCCGTCTTCGTCCGAGTCGTTGTTCTTCACGGTGGAGTCACCGGTGAGGAAGACGGTGGGGCGCTTCGACTTCTTCTTTTTGCTTGCGTCAGCGTCGCTACCTGCCGAAGTTTTGAGTGAGGCGGGGTGGAGCTTGTCCTGACGCAAGGCCTGTTGCAGGGCGAACACCTGCGGGTCGGTGCACTGTTCGAGGCCTTCGGCAAAGGAGGCTGCGTTCATGCGGGCACCGAAGGCCGACGAGTGGATTTTGTCGCCGAAGAAGTGGTAGTCGGCTTTCCAGGTGCCGAACTTCTCCAACTTCGTCGCACTGAGGTCGTTGAGGTCAATCAGTGGGGTGTGAAGCTCGTCGGCCAAGGCACGAATCCAGGGTGTGAAGGTGGTGAGCTTGCGGTCGATGACGGTGCGAGCCTCGTCGGTGTAGGCGTTGCGTGGCGTGAGCGTGAGCAGGATGGGGGTGGCACCCTTCTCGCGAATCTCGCTCACGAAGCGGCGGATGTATCCTCCGAAGGTATAGACTACCTCCTGACGGCCCGTTTCCTTGATGGTGACGAGGAGCGAGTCATGCCCCAGGGCGGGCTTGATGCTGCTGCGAGCGCGACCTTCATCGACGGGTCCGTTGTCGTTGTGCCCGAGTTCGAGCACGACGAAATCGCCAGGCTGGATGCCCTTGAGCACAGCGGGCCAAAGCTGACGGTAGAAGGTGCGGGGCGACGTGCCGCCCAGTGCATGGTTCTCCACCGTCACGCGGTCGGCATCGAACCATTCATGGCAGAAATATCCCCAGCCCCACTGGCCGTTGTTGCCGTTGCCCAGCGTGCCGTTGCGCATGGTCGAGTTGCCGACGAGGAAGAGTACGGGGTGGTTGCCGCGCCGACTGCTGCCGCTGACGGGTCGCACTTGGTTGGCTCGGTCCAGCGAGTCGAGCGTGAGGTCGCGCACCCCGTTGACATCGAGTCCCTGCTGGGCGAAGGTGGACAGTGAAAATTGAAAAGCGAAAAACAGGAGTAGTGCGATTCGGGACATACCTTATTATGTATATAGGTGAATACTTTTTATAGTGGCAAAGTTAAAAAAAACACTGCAAATAATTGGTTACAAGAGCAAAAAAAATTAACTTTGCCACAGAAAAACCCGAATCACTCACTTAAAAACAGCTAACTTATGAAAGGAAAAAACATTCTCGTGGCCTTTGCAGTTGTGGCCTTTGCCCTTCTGACAAGTTGCCAGCAAAACAAAACAAGCGGTGAATTTACCACCCAGACCTTCTCGGCCAGCGACTCACTTCCGGGTGCCGTGACCGAGGTCGAGATTGACTATCCCACCGGCGGACCCCAGGTGCTCGTCGATAGCATCCGCGCATGGATCATCCAGTTGCAGAGCGAGGGCTACACCGGCGACGTGGCCGACGGACAGGCTTTTGTTAACTTCGTTCATAAGCAGAGTTCCGATGCCCTGGTCGATGCCTTCAATGAGATGCGTGCCGACATAGAGGTGGACGAGAGCGACCCCGAAGCTGATGGTATGTTCAACATTCCCAACGAGGACCGCACATCGCTGAAGCTGGAGTGGCAGAACGACGATTTTGTGACCTACGGCTACACCTTCTTCCTCTACAACTCAGGGGCTGCCCACGGCATTGAGGGCAGCTATGGCACGACATTCTTCAAGAAGGATGGCACACGTCTGACGTGGGCCGACGTGCGTGGTGCCGACACCGAGGAGTTCCAGGCCATCCTTCGCGAGGGGCTGAAGGCTTATCTTGAAGTGGAAACGGACGAAGAACTTGCCGATATCGTCTTCCTGCCAGAGGGAAACGACATCTACCACATTCCCCTGCCCAACACTGATCCCTGTGTGCGCGAGGGTGGCATCGAGTTCTACTACGGTGAGTACGAAGTGGCATCGTACAGCTGCGGCACGCCGAGCTTCGTCGTACCCTTCGACCGCATCCATCCATTCATGAGCGAACGGGTGATGCGCATTCTCGACACCTACCCCGAAAGTCCCTCGCAGGACATCACGACGGGACGCACGGAGATGTTCTGATTCACTGGCAGTGCTCTGCCTTAGTTGATGGCGCACAGGACACATAAATCCTGTGCGCCTCACTTTTTTTTGTCGTTCAGGGAGCAATAGTCTTCAGTGTTTTGCACATTTTTCGCCAGAAAGTGCAAAATTACCGTGAAAGTTTGTTGCAGTTTTGTTAAATCTTTGTATCTTTGCACAAAACTGAGACGTATGAGCAATGTTGGACAGACGGTAGAATATCTGCACCAGTCGCAGTCGATGATGCGGATTGTGGAGCGTGCGCTCCGTGAGCATTGGGACTATCCGGCGTTTACAGACTATGGCACCGACGTACACTTTACCTATCATGACGTGGCACGCGAGATTGCTCGGCTGCATGGCCAGTTTCGCGATATGGGAATTGCGCCGCGCGACCGCATCGCCCTCTGTGACAAGGGCAGCAGCCGATGGGGCGTGGCATTCTTTGCGGCGTTCACCTATGGTGCCGTGGTCGTTCCGATCCTGCACGACTTCAATGGCGAACAGATCAGAAACATCCTCGAACATAGCGGAACGAAACTTCTGATTTGCAGCGAGGCGACGTGCAAGAAAGCCGAGTACACAGGCCTGCACATCGACCTGAACACCATCGGCACCTGCGACTACGACCAGCCGTTCGCACAAGCCGATGTCCACTATTTCGACGACCAGCCCGACGACCTCGCTCTGCTGAGCTACACCAGCGGATCGACGGGCCACTCGAAGGGAGTCATGGTTCCCTACCGCGCCATCTGGTCGAACACGGTTTTTGCTGACGAAGTGCTGGGACTGAAACCGCGCAGCTGCTTCGTCTCGCTCCTGCCGCTGGCCCACATGTACGGCTTTGCGTACGAATTCATGTACGCCTTCTGCATCGGCAGCCACATGTTCTACCTCACCAAGGCCCCCAGTCCCTCGGTCATCCTCAAGGCATTCGCCGAGGTGAAGCCACGCATCGTCATCGCCGTGCCGCTCATCATCGAGAAGATTGTCCAAAACAAGGTCTTCCCCATCATCCGAGCCGTCCAGATGCGCAGCCTGCTCATGCTGCCCATCGTGCGCAACTTCATCTATCGGAAAATCCGCAAAGGGCTGGAGCAGGCCTTCGGCGGCGATGTCTATGAGGTGATTGTAGGCGGTGCTGCCTTCAGCAGTGAGGTAGAGGATTTCCTGAAGAAGATAAAGTTCCCCTACACCGTCGGCTACGGCATGACAGAGTGTGCACCCATCATCTGCTACTCCGACTGGCACAGCTTTGCCAAAGGTTCGTGTGGACGTCCCGCTCCGCGCATGGAGGTCGAGGTGCTGTCGGCCGACCCTGAGCGCATTCCTGGCGAAATCGTGACGCGCGGCACCAACGTCATGCTTGGCTATTACAACAATCCCGAGGCCACAGCCGAGGCCATCGATGCCGACGGCTGGCTCCACACCGGCGACCTCGGCACGAAGGATGCGCAGGGCAACGTCTTCATTCGCGGCCGCGCCAAGAACATGCTGCTCGGCTCGAACGGGCAGAACATCTACCCCGAAGAAATTGAAGAAAAACTCACCAGCCACGCGCTCATCGACGAATGTGTGGTCGTTCAGCGTGAACAGAAACTCATCGGGCTGGTCTATACCTCCGACGAAACCCTGCAACACCACGGCATGACGCGCCAGGACTTCCTCGACTCGCTCGACCGCTACCGCCGTCACGTCAACAAGATGCTTCCTTCGTTCTATCATCTCTCCGCGCTCGAACCCCGCGACGAGGAGTTCGAAAAGACGCCGAAGCGAAACATCAAGCGTTATTTATATACCTAAAGCGTGAAGTGTAAAGCGATGTCATCAGTCTTCACTTCACGTTTCACACTTCACGCTTCACGCTTCACACTCCCCGCTTCACGCTTCCCACTTCACGCTTCACGTCCAATTACCTATTTTGCCGGATGAACTCCATGGGACTCATGTCGGTCACTTTCTTGAACAAACGGCCGAAGTAGCTGACATTGTCGTAACCCATCAGCCGAGCCACTTTCTGCACACTGCGCTGTCCCTCCACCATCATGATTTGTGCACGCTGAATGCGTTGCCGCATGATGTAGTCGATGGGTGTATGTCCTGTCTGACGTCGGAACAGACGGATGAAGGCGTCCTTCGACAGCGCTGCTTCGGCTGCCAGACGGTCGAGCGAGACAGGGGAGGTCAGATTCTGCTCGATCGTGTACAGACTCTTGATGATGCGGTTGTCGCTGACCTTGTATTTCTGCTCCGCCTTGTTGAAAAAGTGGGAAATCAGTTGCAGCAGGATGCCGTTCACTTCGATGCGAACGCCTGGCGGCAATGCCTGGAAGCGTCGGATGGACTTGAGCAGCGAAGGATTGTTGTCGTACGAGTTCGGATTGTTGTCGTAGAGTGGGATGTCGGGGCACAACCGACTGAGCCGATGGATGCTGTGGATGTCGTGGTCGGTGGCTGCGACCTCGAAGGGGAACTTCAGCTGTTTGTAGTAATTGATGACCTGCTTTGTCTGGTCGAAGCAATGGATATAGTAGTGGGCGAAGGGTCCGCTGCTGTGGTCGTAGTGGCTGGCAAAGGCAGGGATGAGATACAGATGGCCTGGCGTGAGCCGGTGGCGCCGGCCTTCCATCGTGACCCATCCTTCGCCCTCGCTGACGTAGTAGATGCGGGTGAAGCTGCTGCAAATGGGACCGAAGTTCCACGTGGCATCCAGTTTCGAGAAACCTTGGTTGAGGAGCTGAAAGTCGAAGTTTAGCAGTTTTTCCATGCCGCAAATGTAGTCATTTTCCGTCAGTTTAGCCAATTTTTTGGCGACAATTTGTCACTAAATCGACTTTTATCGTCATTATATCGACCAATTTCGCCTTTTTTCGCCCTGACATCTTGTAAGTGTGTGGAAATATTTGTTGCTTTGCATTGACAATTTCCTAACTACAAAAAACAGATTATACCGTAACATGAAGGCAAAATTATTCTTGCTGACGCTGTTGACATCGACATGGCTCAGCACACAAGCGCAGACACTGACCGACGTCAGTGTGGCCGAAGGTCCGTTCGAGCCCAACTGGGAAAGCCTTGCCGGTTGGCAATGTCCCGAGTGGTTCCGAGATGCAAAATTTGGTTTGTGGGCCCACTGGGGTCCGCAGTGCCAGGCCGAGGCCGGCGACTGGTATGCCCGCCACATGTACTTCCCCGGCCAGTGGCAGTACAACTACCACGTCAGCCATTTCGGCGACCCCTCGGTCTATGGCCTGAAGGAACTCATTCGCGACTGGAAGGCCGAGCAGTGGAATCCCGACGAACTCATCCAACTCTATGCCAGTGCCGGCGCCAAATACTTCATGACGCTGGGCAACCACCACGACAACTTCGACCTGTGGGACAGCCCCTATCAGGAGTGGAACTCGGTGAACATCGGCCCGAAGCGCGACATTGTGGGCGAATGGGCAGCGGCCTGCGCGAAGTACGGCCTCTCGCTCGGCGTGTCGATTCACGCCAGTCATGCCTGGACATGGCTCGAAGGCTCACAGGCCTACGACGGAAATCTTACCAAGGCCGACGGAGCAGGGCAGTGGTGGGAAGGCTACGACCCCCAGGAACTCTATGCCCAGCAGCACGCCCACAGCACCAACTGGCAGGACGTGGGTGCCATCCACAGCCAGTGGAACTGGGGCAACGGAGCCAGTCAGCCCAGCGCAGCCTACAAGCAGAAGTTCCAGAACCGCGTCCTGCAATGTATTGATAAGTACCATCCCCGTGCCATCTACTTCGACGACTCGGTGCTTCCTTTCTACTATTGCGACAATCAGATCGGCTACAACATCCTCGCCCACTACTACAATCAGAGTGCCAATGCCAACGGCGGCCAGCAGGACGTCGTCGTGATGGGAAAGATACTCAACGACGACCAGAAGCAGCGTCTGCTCTGGGACGTTGAGCGCGGCATCCCCGACCGTTGCCAAGACCTGCCGTGGCAAACCTGCACCTGCATCGGTTCTTGGCACTACGACCGAGGCGTCTATGACCGCAATGGCTACAAGTCCGCCGGCACCGTCGTCCGTATGCTTGTCGATGTCGTTTCGAAGAACGGTAACCTCCTGCTCAGCATTCCTGTCCGTGGCAACGGCACCATCGACGAGAAGGAACGCGCCGTCGTCCTCGATATCAAGGCGTGGATGGACATCAACAAAGAGAGCATCTACGGCACACGTCCGTGGAAAACCTTCGGCGAAGGACCCCTCGCCGAAGCCGTCAATCCGCTCAACGCACAGGGCTTCAACGAAGGCTTCAACTACACCGCTGAGGACGTTCGCTACGTCGAGAAGCAAGGTACCGTCTATGCCACCATCATGCAGTGGCCCACCGCAGGCGACTTCACCTTCAAGGCGTTCGGCATCACCGCAGCCTCCTACAGCGGAAAGGTCAAGAGCGTGAAGCTGCTCGGCTATGGCGACGTCACCTTTACGCACAACGCCGACGGACTGACGGTCAACGTGCCAGCCACGCACCCCAACCCCATCGCTCCCGTCTTCGAAATCACGTTCGACGAGGATGTCAGCCTGTACGACACCCTTCAGCAGCTCATCCAGCTTGTTGAGACGCAAGCCAACGACCCCTCGATGGTAGGAACTAGCACTGGCAAGTACACCGCTGCCTCAGTTGCCACCCTGCTCGAAGCCGCTGAAGCTGCAAAGTCCGTCACTACCGATGCCGACGAGGCTTCAGTCACAGAAGCCTTTGAAACCCTCCGCACCGCCTATGCTGATTTTCTGAAAAACGGAAAAGTACCCGGAGGAAACCTCGGCACACAAGGCAAGAACCTCACCCTCGTCCATCTGCTCGAAGCCAGCAACTTCAGCGCTACCAACATGGGCAGCCGTTTTGGTTCACCTGTCAACTGGACCGTCGAGAACTTCACCGTACCTCAGCATAATACAGGCAACGGAACCAAGAACGGCATCGACAACTATCCCGGTACCCGATGCCTGATGATGGGACTTTGGGATGGTGAAGATGCTGCTACGACCAGCGACCTCACCCATGCTCGCATCTTTCGCAGCGTAACTCTGCCCGCAGGTACCTATTTCTTTGCAGCCACCTACGACCAGGACTATCAAATCAACGACCAAGCCTACATGTTTGCAGCCACGAGCGTCATCGACAACACAGCAGACATCCCTGCCCAGTCCATCGCCTACTATCCCATTAATCAGGCCACAGGCAAGGACGGCCAGTTCTACGGCCTTGAGTTCACCCTCGACAGCGAGCAGACCATCGTGCTTGGCTGGCAGATAGACCTCACCCGAGGCAGCGGCACGCAGGAATTCCGTGTTCAGGCCGTTCGGCTCATCCAGCGTGGCAGTCAGGTTGAGATACTGCAAGACCCCACACAGCCCAGCCCAGTGGGATATGTGGATTTTACGACAGGCGAACTTGTTGAGGCCTGCAGGTTCGCCTACACCGCCAATGGCAGTCGCTACGGCACACCCGTCCACTGGACTGTCGAAAACTACAACATCTCGAACACCCGTCGAGGCATCGACCGCTACCCAGGCTACTCCTGTCTTTCGCTCGGCATCTGGAACGACCTCGGCAGCAACAGCGGCGACAGCAAGAACGCCCGCATCTACCGCACGATTACGCTCGATCCGGGAACCTACTATTTCGGTGCACAGTATGAAGACACCTACGGCATCAACTCCAACGATGCTGCCTATTGCTTTGTCTCGTCCGGACTGAACAACACCGCCGACATTCCCACACAGTCCATCGCCTGCTACCAGATGAAGAACGTGCCCGACGGCAACAAGACCACTTGGTACGGACTCACTTTTACCCTGACTGAGTCTCAGGAAATCTGCCTCGGCTGGCAAGTTGACCTTACACAGGGGTCCAAGACACAGGAGTTTCGTGCCCAAAACCTCACCCTGCGCCGCTACGACAACTATATTGATTTGACGACCGACCAACTCATCGAGGCTGACAACTTCGCCGTCAACATGGCAGCAGGCGACGCTGGCAGCCGCTATGGAGCACCTGTCAACTGGACCGTCGAGAACTACAGCATACCTTCTGGACAGGGACGTCGCGCCGGCATCGACCGCTATCCAGGCTATTCCTGCCTCTCGCTCGGCATCTGGGACGACCTCGGCAGCAACACGGGCGATGCCACACAGGCCCGTATCTATCGACTTGTCCACCTCGACGCAGGCACCTATTACTTTGGCAGCGCCTACCAGACCACCTATCGTATGCCCGACCAAGCCTACGTCTTCGCTGCCACCGCCAAGCCTGGTGCCACCGCCGACATTCCTACCGATGCCACTACACTCGCATGGAAAGAAATCAACGACGTGCCCATCGAAGATGCCAACAACCGCGACGAGAAATACTACCTCATCTTTACCCTTGACTCCCCCGCCGATGTCTATCTTGGCTGGCAGGTCAATCTCACCCAAGGCAGCGCCCAGAAAGAAATGCGTGTGAAGAACGTGCAACTTGCCCTGCTCAAGGACTACATCACCCTCGACGAAACCTCCACCACACCCCCTGTCGCCCGTGCCCTTGCCGACGTCAGCGTTAACCGTACGCTCAAGGCAGGCCAATGGAACACTTTCTGCGTTCCTTTCTCGATGGAAATCCCTGACGGATGGAGCGTCCGTCGCTTCGAATCCTCGTCAGTCAGTGGCGAAAGCATCAACATCCAGTTTGTCGAGGCAGCCGCTGTCGAAGCAGGACTGCCCTACATCGTGCGACCCGAAGGCGAGGACGACGTCACCCGATGGACCGTCACCGACGTCCGTCTCGACCCCACCGTTCACGAAACCGGTGACGAGAACATCACGTTCGTCGGCAACATGCAGAAGCAGAACGTCCCCGTCGGCAGTTTCTTCGTGTCCGACAGCCAGTTCTACCAGGCACCCGCCGACACCCCCGTCAACATCAACGCCTTCCGTGCCTGGTTCACACCAGCCGATCCCAGCAGCGTGAAGACCCTTAACATCTGTCCCGACGAACAGCCCACAGCCGTCAGCAGCCTCACCCCGATCGTCTCCGACAGGGCAAGAGAAGCCTTCGACCTGACAGGACGCCGTGTCAACGGGCAGTTATCCAAAGGCTTGTACATTCTCAACGGCAAAAAAGTCTTTGTCAGATGAATACGCCCAAACCCTACCACCGACCGATTGTCTGCGACACGGTCTGTCAGTCTGTACTCCTCCTGCAAACCCTCTCGAGCGATGAAATCAAACCCGGCACAGGGGACGTACCCACTGAGGCAGACGTCAAAATCCGCGAAGAAATGGCTAACGAAAATCTGTGGATCGGGGGACTATGGTAGCCGGCCAGTCCCCCCGACGCGCAGCACATCGTTTCCAAGTCAGATATGCTTCGAAATATACTCCAAGCGCTTAGCGTAAAACTTCCAAGCGCTTGGAAGTATATCCGCCCTTCGGGTGGGCTGGGCTGTTTTTGGAACAGCAGACAATAAGTATCGCAACATCATTGCATCTCTTGTTTTTTTTACACATCTAATTCTGTTATTTATGATGAAAAAAACACTTTCATTGAAGTGTATGCTCGCAACGGCTCTGTTGTGGGCTGCCTGTCTTTCGGGCTATGCCCAGACGGATGTTACAGCGCAGTATTTGGCCAATCCTGGCTTCGAGGGCAGTTATGCCATTCACACGGATCAGCCAGCCTCCGACCGTGCCATCTACCAGCCAGAGGGCTGGAGTGTTGATTGGGCGAAGAACAGCGACGACCTGACGGCACTGACCACGTCCGACTTGTATGCCAACCTGATTACGAGCAGTTTTACGATGATTGACCCGACGACACGTGGCAACAAGACCTATTGGGCACGTCTCAGTTATAAACGCATCAGTTCGCCTCGTTTCCGCATCTACCAAACCATTACGCTGCCTGCAGGAACATGGCGACTGAGTGCCGACATGCTGCAGTACAATGCCTCGAGCACCAATACGGCCAGCCTGTTTGCCGGCTCTAACTCGACAGCCTGTCCGAGTTCTTCGACCAAAAGCGATGCCGCTGGCTGGAACCGCGTGCAGGTGGAGTTTGAACTGTTGGAAGAGACCACGCTCGAGGTCGGTTTCAGCATTTCACATACGGTCACCCAAAAAGAGCAGATTGTCGGTGTTGACAATTTCATGCTGGAACTCCTGGCCGAGGCTTCGGGCGAGGTTTCTTATACTTCACGGCTCGTCAATCCGAGTTTTGAATACACCGCCGAAGGTGTGGCCTGGACAGCGACTTGGCGTGGAGACCCTTGGGGCTGGACACGCACAGGTGCGCTCTCGGGCAACAGTTATGGCATCAGCAACGACGGAACGAACCGCGACGGAAACGCCCTGTGCTGGTATCGTTCGGTACCCATGCCTGACGAGTTTGAAATGTCGCAGACGGTCGAAGGACTGCCCAAGGGTCTCTACCGTGTGTCGTGCAAGATGATGGTCGTTTCGGGCATGCTATCCAATCAACGGCTTTTTGCCAACGGCTATGCCCACTACTTCGGCTCGGCCGACATGTATGGCAGCAACATCGACGCGACGGCCATCAGCAGTTACGCCAATCTGACGCCTTCATCGACCGACAAGCCGCTGCAGGACATGAGCATGGAGATGTTGTTGTTCGAAGGCGAAGCCCTGACCCTCGGCATACGTTCCGGCAATCTGCTGCCCGACGGCAGCCGTTCGGCCAGCGGAGTAGGGTGGTTCAAGGCCGATGACTTCCGCCTTGTCTGGCAAGGCTACGACCCACAGGACTATCTTGACTTCCTGGCGCCCTATGTTTCCGAAGCAGCCACCTTGCTGACAAAAGACATGGATGCCACCGTACGTGCCGACCTTCAGACGGCCTACGACACAGCCAGCGCACTGACCGTCGAGACGGAAAACACAGCCGTCAAGTCGGCCACCGATGCGCTGCTCGCTGCTCTGACCGCTGCAAGGGCCTCGGTCGAGGAATACGCTGAGAAACCCGACGTCAGCCTCGTCATGGACATGGTGCACCACAATCCCGGCGAGCCACGCTACGAAGACAGCCGCTACAACGATCCTGCCGAACTCGCTGCGATGGGTTACAATGCCAAATGTTTTTATCTGTTTGATTCGCCCACATTGGCCATCGACTGGTCGGGCTACGATACCAATCTGCCAGCACCCAGCACCGACGAGCAGAACTGGTTGACAGAAAAACAAACTCGGCTTAACACCCTTTACGACGAATGTGAAGCCAATAATATCGACGTCTATGCCATGTGCGACCTCGTGCTTCTGCCCAAACGCATCGTCAATTACTACGGCATCGGAAGCACTTATGGCGATGCACTCAATGCCACCACGCAGGCCCTGTTGCGCTATCAGATACAGCAGTCGTTCGCCCAGTTCCCCCAACTCGACGGACTCGTAGTCCGCATTGGCGAAACATACCTGCAAGATGCACCCTATCATCAGGGCAGCATCCAGAACAAGACCAGCGCCCAGAACTGTATCGTTCCCCTCATGCAACTGCTGCGCGAAGAGGTCTGTGTCCGATTGGGCAAGAAACTTGTGTTCCGCACGTGGATGTCGTTCGACGAAGATCTCTCCGTCTATAACGAAGTGTCGTCCAGTGTCGAGCCCCATCCCAACCTCTACCTCGGCGTGAAGCACTGCGAAGGCGACTTCCACCGTGGCGACCCCTTCAGCAAGGTGCTCGGACAAGGACGCCATCAGCAAATCGTCGAGGTTCAGTGTGCCCGCGAATACGAAGGCAAGGGAGCCTTCCCTAACTATGTGGCACGGGGCGTCATCGACGGATTCGAGGAAGACTATAACCGTCGCGACAACAATCTCTACTGGAACCTGCGCGACATCCGCCAGAGCGGCAGACTAGCTGGTGTTTGGACATGGACACGAGGCGGCGGATGGGAAGGTCCGTACATCAAGGACGAACTCTGGTGCGACCTCAACGCCTGGGTGATGGCTCAGTGGGCCCTCGACCCCGAAAAGACCGAAGAAGAAATCTTCAACGCCTATGCCACAGAACGTCTCCACCTCGATGCCGACAATGCAGCTCTGCTGCGTCAGATAGCACTCCTCTCAGAACATGCCGTCATCCGTGGACTGCGCAGTGCTGCCTATCCCGACGACATCTATAACATGTGGGTGCGCGACGAGTACATCACCTTCCCCACCATGCCCGAAGCAGCCAAGACTGCGGTCGTGCTGCAGGAGCGCGACGAGGCTGTAGCCGACTGGCAGGACATCCTCCAACTGTCGGAGCAGTTCAGCAGCTCGGACGAGCATCTGAACGAAGTGGTCAAAGTCACCTGTGCCTATGGCTACTATATGTTCCGTATTTTCCGCGACGTCTCCTATGCCGCAGCCATCCATCAGTCGAAGGCTACGGGCAATGTGAAGAAATATGTCGAGGACTACAACACAGCATGGTTCCAGCTCGAACAGCTGGCACAGGCACACGCCACCACCTGTCCCACCCTCTACAACCGCACCAAGGTGATGCGTACCAGCAAGACCGTGGCCGACCAGATGATGAAGTCGCTCGGACAGACCAAGGTCAACTTTGCAGCCGACTACGGCCTGCAGCAGCGCGACATCACCGTCAAGTATCTGGTCGAAGCCCGCAACTTTGCACGCACCGACGAGATGGTCGGCGGACAGTACAAGCGCTATGGCAGCCTGAAGCACTGGACCGTCGAGAACCTGGGCATCGACATGGGTAGCGACGGCATCAACAACGGAGCCGACGCTTACAACGGCATGTGCGAAATCAATATGGACCAATGGTACAACGGCTTCGTGGGAAGCGACTCCAAAGTCTATCGACACATCACCCTGCCCGCCGGACGTTACGCCTTCAATGCCTACGCCACCAGCTGCTACGGTATGGACGACGGCACCACCTATATGTTCGTTGCCAAGACCCTGCCCACCACATCGACCGTCACCACGCTCGCCGACTGCCAATACATCAACATGGCTGTCAATGCCCACACCGGTTGGTGGGGCATCGAGTTCACCCTCGACGAGCCTTCCGACATCTACCTCGGATGGTGTGCCGACTTCAAGACGGGCAATTACGAGCTGCGTGTGTCCGATGTCCAGCTCGTCCGTGCCGTCGATCCTGACAACGGACTCCCCGCCTACGACGACGAGGCCCTCAGCACGACGACTGCCGACCTCTACATCCCCGTCAGCCAGTGGGCCGACAAGGGAACGTTCCAGGGCTACAAGACCTCGTGCCAGTACGACGGCAGCGACCCGACCCAGTGTCGTCTGGGCGACTGGAAAGACCGTGCAGCCGTGGTCGGCGACGTCGATTTTGGCGAAGGAAAGTACGATGTAGCCTATTTCTACATCCAATACGACGGAGCCAGTCTCTACGGCAACAGCGGCACGTCGAACCTCACCGCCTCCAACTCCATCGACCTGTGGCTTGACAACACCACCCTCATCGATGGTGATCCAGCCTCCGTCGTGCTCAACGGCCAGCACATCGCCACCCTGCCCGGCACCGCCATCGGACGCGTGATGACCACCTACGAAGTGTTCGAGGTGCAACTGCCCGAAGGCATCCAGGGCGTACACACCGTCAGCTACAAGAACAACGGCTACTCGCCCCTCATCCGCGGCATCGGATTCAAGGACAGCACGCCTGATGAAGACCCGACCGAAATCGAGATTGCCATGAACCGTTACGGCATCATGTCCTACTGCTCGCCCTACGACCTCGACTTCACCGGCCGCACCGACGACCTCCGCTGCTACGTAGTCTCCGGATTCTCGCCCAGCGAAAACGCCATCACCCTCACACGTGCCGACCACGTGCAGGGCGGCACCGGCATCGTGCTGCTCGGAGCCGAAGGCGACTACACCGTTCCCGTGCAGAAAACCGACATGTGGTGGGCCAACCTGCTGGTGGGTGTGACCGAACCGACACAGGTCGATGCCACCACCGGCGGCTACACCAACTTCATCCTCGGCGTCCTGCCTGACGAGACTGTCAACTGGAGCATCTCGGCCGGAGGCATACTCGACGGCGGAAAAGCCTATCTGCAGCTGCCCACCGCCAGCGTCGAAAAGCTGGCCGACAGCAGCGCACCCTTGCGCTGGATTTTCGACGACGGTGAAGCCACAGGCATAGAGGGCGTGGAAAATGAAGGGTTGAAAGTGGAAAAGGACGATGCTGTCTATGACCTGCAGGGCCGCCTCGTCGGGCGTTCAGCATCGGGCGTCGGGCGCATCCAGAAGGGTATCTACATCGTCGATGGCAAGAAAGTCCTCGTCCGATAGTCTACCACGTTGAAGCATCAAGTACATCATTCTCCCCATCCCCTCCCAAAGAGGGACAGTCTCCCCCTCTCTCGGAGGGGGACGGGGGGGGAGGCTCATAACACTCTTCCGTCATGTCGAAAGCATATCACCGACCCACGCTGCAGTCCGTCAGCCCCGCCGTCCATCTGCTGACGACCGTCGTCATAGCCAGCACCGCCTCGGGCGGAACGGTCGATCCCATCCATCCCCGCGACCCTGGCGAGTCGTTAGCACCCTCGCGCGACGAGTGGGAAGCCATCGACGACTCCATCAACCGCGACAGCTACGGCAACTTGTGGTGACGGCCCCCCACACACATAACCAGGCCGTCAGAACGACACAACATCCCCGAAAAAGGCTTGGGACCACGTCCCAAGCCTTTTTCGTGCAGGCAGTGAACAGCGCCCCTGCGCCCCTCCAACCCGACGGCACCGTAAAGGAAAGTCGGACAGACGGCCGAAGAAACTCAAAATATCAATGATATTCTTAGAAATTCCATTGAGATTTGTACAAATTTCATTGAGATTTTCAGAAATATCATTGATATTTTGAGTTTTTTCGGCGCTTCAGCCCATTTCTGTCGACATTGTCTCCGAGAATTATCGGGGGAATGCCGCGGTTTACAGCGTGCCGAAGTGCTGGGCAGACGGTGGCGCGGAGGCTTGGCGACGGCGGGGTTGGTGGGAAAAATGTGGGGCTTTTCAAAAAAAAATCCAAAATTCCCTTACGTTTTGACTATTTTATCGTAAATTTGCACCGAACGTTAAAAATCTATAACAAAACGATGAAAAAGAAACTACAACTCTGTGTGCTTGCCCTGCTGTGTGCAGTGGCTGTCCAGGCCCAGGACGAACTGGCTATCGTGACGCCCGACCTCGAACCCGTGCTCATGACCGAAGCCCAAATCGCTGAGGTGCAGGAGCCGCAGTATTCACTGACGGGGGACCCCCGCGAAGTTAAAAGTGAAAAGTTAAAAGTGAAAAGCGACCTCGCCTCGCTCGCAGGGGGTAGTGGAGAGGACCAGCCGCTGCGTCCGAACTACAAGTTCATGGACGACATGACCTTCGTCGGCGTGCCCCTGTTCATCGCGGGTATCATTGCCAAGAGCGAGAAGCATGCCTTCCGACAGGACTACAACAACAGCCATGCCAACACACGACTGATCACCAACTTCAAGTCGTCGATCGACGACTACACGCAGTACTTCGGTCCTGCCATGACGCTGGGTCTGAAGATCGGCGGCGTCGAGGGTCGCAGCGACTGGCAGCGCCTGCTCGTCAGCTCGGCCATGTCCTACGGTATCATGGCTGCCCTGGTCAACAGCATCAAATACACCGCCAGCGAGATGCGTCCCGACGGCTCGACCCGCAACTCATGGCCCTCGGGACATACGGCGACGTCGTTTGTCGGTGCCACCATCCTGCACAAGGAATATGGTCTGACGCGTTCGCCCTGGTACTCGGTGGCAGGCTACGGCATCGCCACCGCCACAGGTGTGATGCGCGTGCTGAACAACCGCCACTGGGTCTCCGACGTGCTCTCGGGTGCGGGCATCGGTATCCTGTCGGGCGAACTGGCCTACGCGCTGAGCGACCTGATTTATAAGGACCGCCACTTGCTGCGTGGCGACTTGACCGACCGTGTTGACCTGGGCCGTGAACACCCGTCGTTCTTCGATGTGTCGATGGGTATCGGCTTCGGGTCCAAGAGTTTCGAGTTTAATGTGGTGGATGACCGTCTGGATGGTCCGGCCAGCCTGAGCCTCGATTTCTCGACTGCCACCGTGGTACAGGCCGAAGGAGCCTACTTCTTCAACAAATACGTCGGTCTGGGCGGACGTCTGCGCGTACGCACGTCGCCGGTGAAGGGCTGGAACAACTTGATTCACATGGCCGACAACGATGCCGACGAGGTGATGAAGGAACTGAAGGAACTGGATGAATACACCACTGAGATGGGCTGGTCAACGATGAGTGACCTCGTCAAGTCGAAGGAGTTCACCATCCAGAGCGACCACCTCACCGAGTTCTCGGGCAGCGCCGGTCTGTACTTCAACCTGCCGCTCGGCTCTCGTTTTGCCCTGGGCACGAAACTGCTTGTCGGACGCAGCATCATGCAGTCGCTCGACATCGACGCCCATGTCACGGGACGTACCAAGAAGATGGACTACGACGTGGTGATCAAGAACGGTGTCGTCGATGAAGACCAGACACAGGTCAACGGCGTGATGGACGGCGGAAAGGACTACGACGTCAACTGGGACTACCTGGAAGTGAAGGGCAACACTTCGACCAGCATCGGTACGGGTCTGTCCCTCACATACGCCTACAAGAACAATTTCTGCTGGAAGATTTTCTGCGACTTCGACCACACGCGCAAGAACTTCACGCTCACCTACGACCCCAACCGCTTTGTGCACGAGGCGATGCCCGACCTGGTGACCTATGCCGAACTGCTCGGCGAAGATGCCAGTCCACTGAGCTACACCACGCGCAAATATATGAATCAGTGGGTGCTCGGAGCCTCCTTCTCCATCCACTTCTAAAGAGCCCCACCAGACCCACCCCACCAGACCCACCCCCCAAACCCCTCCCTTGTAGGGAGGGGAGTGGTTACTAAGACTATCAATAAGAATCCCCTGTAAGCATCAAGTGTTTACAGGGGACTTTGTATATACTCCCCTCCCTACAAGGGAGGGGTTTGGGGGTGGGTCCGCTCGGCTTCGACCTCGACACCGCCATGCAGCGCCTCGCCACCCTGCCGCGTCAGCAGGAATGGGAGACTTACATGTCCGTCTTCCAGGATTGCAGCGCCGATGCCACGTCGGCCGACAAGTGGCAGCCCATGGAACGCATGTTCCACCTCTACGAGTAATCGTACGTCGGTACATACCCCCCTATACAAATCCAAGTGCTTGGAAAAAAGTATTCTAAGTGCTTGGATTTCTATTTATATGGGATGAAAAGACGGATTGCAGCACCGCATAAATACCATCTGCAACAGAGTACGAGTTTGAAAAAATCCTATTATTTGCCAAAAAACCTATGTTTTGCCACACAGGTTAAACTAAAATAATCTGTTTGTTTGCCATTTGTGCAGAGTTTTACGTAATTTTGCAAACCGTTTGTTGGAACAATATAGACCTATTTCAATGTCCGCACTACAGATTTTCATCCTTAGCGCACTGGTCGTTTTATTGCTTTCGGTTGCTGTAAGTTTGTACTTTGGCTATAAATTGTCAAAGCGCATGCAGCATGACAATACGCATTTGAGAGGAATAGTGGACGAAATGGAACAGCGTACGGATCAACAGCAGAAACAACTCGAAGAATTGCAGGGTCAGTTGCAAACGTCGGACGAAGTTCTACAGTTAAAGAGTCAGACTCGTGAAATGAGCGAAGACATTCGCAACACTGATCAGATGACAGACGAGGAGTTGATGAGTTGGATTGACAGACGTGTGGACGAGACTAAAATGTATCTCAATGCAGACCTCAAACTCAAGGGTATGGCTCACAGGCTCGGATTGACACAAAAACGTCTGCAAACTGTGCTGAAAGAACAGAGCCGATATGCTAATCTTTCAGAATATCTGACGGAAAAACGCTTCCTGGAGGCTTGCCGTCTGTTGCGCGAACAGCCGAACTGGACGATTGAGGCTGTGTGCGAAGAGTCGGGTTTCGGCAGTCGTCGCACCTTTCACAATGTTTTTAAGGACAAACTGGGTTTGTCGCCTTCGCAGTATCGCCACAGCCAGGAAGGCGTAAAGCATGGACAATAAGAGGGCAAAGGGATAGGCGAAAAATGAAAAGTGAAAAATGAGCGTCTCCGCGTATCATGAGTATTAAAAATACGTGTAGAATCCGTTTGATACGTGGAAGCCATTAAAATAAATATCACCTCAATGCACAAAACAGAATAATTAATAGAATAGTTTATGAAAAAGAATCTTCTTTGGATATTGGCCGCCATCCTTACTTGTGGCTGTGTTGTGACTTCTTTCACATCATGTTCGGACAAGGATGATGATCCGTCAGGTACGGTAGAACCTCAGTTTAATGTAGAACAAGACGAATTTAAGTGGGACTTTACCTACAACAATAAGGTATATCTGGATCCACGTATCAACAAGGACATCATCACTCCGCTCAGTGAACTGATGCCCAATCAGCAGGGGGCGATTGATGAAGACACGAAGGTTGTCATCATCAGTCGTTTCGACGATGTGCCCTTTGAACAGTTGGAGGCTGCCTACTATCGTGGCGCTACGATTGCGATTGCAGCACCTACATCGGACGATATTGAACAGTTCTTTGACTTACACCCTGAATGGGACGGCGACTGGACTGACGACGCGATAGATAAGGCGTTTCTCTACTCGTTTAGTCTCCAAGGCGACCGCTTCCTGGTGATGGGTCCCGACGACCCCTCGACCGAAGAGGATGAGAGCAATGTGCCCCAGAGCAACCTGCCCGAGAACTGGGTGCAAAAGGCTGCTTATAACAACATCGGTCTGTGGGTGGACCATCTGATTGACATAGAGAGCGAGACAGATGAGACAAAGGAAGCCAAAGCCAGAACCGTAGCCGCTCGTGCAGCAGCACAGTACAAGGACGTGAACATTGCCGAGTGCTTTGCTGTCAAAACCTATGGCAAGAGTTTTTCCCTTCTGGTCACTGGTGCGTGGCGTAACGGAGAATCGGGTAAGGCGATTAAGGATTTTAGAAAAACAGCCGGTGTCCGTGTCAGCTACGGTGTGTACACAATGCATGTGTATGACGGCCAGAAAGGGCAGGGCGACTATTATGCCATCACCATGGAGTCAAGTATTGCCAATAACAATATGCTGGAAAAATGGTATGTATGGAATTGGACTTGGAACGACCGTGGCATAGGCCCTTATGCCAAAGAGTTTGAGGCGTGGACACTGCCGCTCGACCCAGAGGGCAAGACTTATAGCGATGATGTCATCTTCTTCCCTGTAGGTACATCGCCCGTTCCCGAAACGACGATGGGCCAAACCACAACGAGCGATGAATACTCTTTCTCGCTCAAGACCGATATGACTTTAAGTGTATCTGCAAAAGACTCGGCCAAAGAAGGCGTAGCAGTAGAGGCTAAGGGACAGGTTGGCCTCAGCATGGGCTGGAACTGGGCCAAGAAGGTGCAGCGTACGGCTACTGATATTTCCTATGTCAAAATGGTTGACAACAATAATGCGCAGAAACACAAGGTTGTGTTCAATAACCTGCCTAAGGCCAGTCCAGACACCGAATTCGGATTTAAGGAACAGGAGGGCAACCAGAGTTACAAAGGTACAGTTGACATTAAATCAGCCTGGATATGGTATAAGCCTGACGTTCGCGACGGTTCCAAGGAACAACCTGTCACCATGAAGTTCGTCGGCAGATATCAGTACGGCTGGTCATGGCACGACGGTGCAAAGATTTTCGGTATCGGCGACTATAAACCCGTGGAATGGACGGATGAAAGATGGGTTTATGAGTCATTCAAACTCGACCCCATCATCCGCGATCGCTATGGCCTGATCCAACTGCAGAACGACTTCACGGATCTCTACATTTTCAATATTCGTGTCATAGACATGGATAATCCTACCAAGTTCACGGATTTCAGGAAGAGCTATTCACCCGGTGAACTCATCTCGCTGTCAGCCTATCCAGTTGAAGGCAGATACACGGTTATGTTTAAGGCCGGAACGAATGCGTCCAATGTCCAGGACTACAAATACATAACTCAGCCGAATGTGCCTCTGAACCACCTGGAGCCTACCGTGCTGAAGGCAGCGTTTGATTTTGCTCAAAATTAAAAAAACATGAAGAAGAATATCATCTGGTTGCTGGCAGCCATCCTGTCGTGTGGACTCATGCTGACAGCATGTTCAAGCAACGACGACTTTACAGAACCTGTGAAGCCAGACGATGAGGTGAAAATGCCGGAGGTGAGCCGCGATTTTGACAAAGTGGCTGACTGGATGGCTGCGGCTGTGCAGAAATGCCACCCGAACATTCGGAAGGCATGGAACAACGATGCTGACCCCGCCGACTTCAATCTCCTGCTGGCCAACAGCGAGAAAACCCGCATCTACCTCATCAATCCCAATACCAAGAAGGAAGTGCCACAGGCAGAGTGGACCGATGTGTTGAAGCAAAGTCTGGATGAGACCACCAGTTTTGCCCATCTCCCCTTCGATGGAAAGAACTGTACCATCATTCTTGTTGATTTCAATGAGCTCGACGCCTTGAAAGAAATAAAGTCGCAGTATGCTGGTCGAGAGGTCACTGACGAGGACTATATGTTCGATTTGCTGGCGCTCTTCTACCATGAGTCCTTCCATGCCTATGTGCAGACGTCTTTGAAAGACTGGCAGAATGGTGAAGGTGAATACAACCGTAGTCAGAGTTATCCTATCGACTACAACCCTCGCATCTATCGTAAGCTGGCCTTGCTGGCACTGAGGAACGTATGGGATGACAACAGCAAGAAGGAGGCGCAGTATGCCCGTGCCAATTATTGGACAAACAAGTACGAGCAGGCCTATGCTACCGAGGCTGCTGGCATCAAGAGCACAGACATTGACGAGGCAACAGCCGACTATTTCGAGCGTAATGTCCTGCACCCCGCCTTCAATCGTTATCCTTTGATCAATGATATTAATGGTTTTGAGTTAGGCTCAATGGTCAGCATAGAGAGCTATCTGAGCAGCATCGCAATCCAGCTCGCACAGCGTGAAGGTAGGCTTAATGAGGCAATCGAGGCCTTTAAGTCACAGACACTGACGCCCATCAACTTCCTGCTTCAGGATGTCGCTGTGCCTGCGGTGTATGATGAGAGTCAGGACGCTGCTGACATCGAGCGTATTCGTCAGGCCACATCGAAGAATATCGGCGATGAGAGCCCCGCCTTGCAACCGGTGATACAGGCCTGTGAAGTCCACAAGGCAGGTGAAGCTATCTATTTGGGTGTCTTGTTTGTCAGTGGTAGCAATTCCAACAGTCAGGGTGACTTTGTGTTGACGGATTTGCCTGGCTATGGATGTGAAGCCGTCTATAGCGTGTCAACCATCAACTACGATATCCAGGAGAAAACCATCATGACGCATAGCGAGTACCTACTCGTGCCTATTGAGAATGCTGATGCGTTGACCTTGGAGGGTCTGCATGATGTGCAAGACGTGAGTTCGTCTATCGGAGCTGTTGCCATTACGCAAGAAGCACAAGTCACCGCAGTCAATGGCGTTGATGGCTTCACGATGAAGACACTTCCCTTCAAGGTCTATATCGGAAAGGACTCCTACGGCAATTCCTACTATCTTTGTTCAGAAAAGAAGTAAAGAAAGAATATTGCTTACACCAACGCTCGGCGTAGAACCCATGCATAAATGAGTTCTACGCCGACTGTTATTACATCGAGTAGAAGCAGGGGAAAATGAGGCTGGAGCACGTCGTAGAATATTGGCATGTAACTGACGACGAGAATGCGGACAATCATCCAGATACCAGTGTGCATCAGCCGACCGCGATATAGCATCAAGAGGCCTGTGCCGAGTGGCAGATAGACGGGTTGCAGTGCCAAGGCAACGGGCAGGCCGAACACTGAGTCAACGGCAGGGAATGCTGAACAGAGAAATCCGAGCAGGTTCAGGGTGATGGCTAACCACCACAATGTAGTGAGAGGTCGTGAAAGTTTTTTCATGCCGCGCAAATATGCCCAGTAGATGACAACCATGCCCAGGGTTTGCAGTAAAGCATTGACGAGAGGCTGTTCGGCCCTCATCCAGTTCAGAATGCTGGTGGTGGTACAGATGGCTGAGATGACCATAATGGCAAATGCGGCTTCGATGATCCATCGCTTCAGACCACTCTCCAGGTGGTTGATGTTCGTGTCTGTATTGTCCATGATTGATATCTTTTATTTTATTGCAAAGTTACGTTTTTTTTGCTTACATTCGTTTTTATGGGTGTAAGAAAATAGCCGAAAAGAAAGAGAATTGACTGATTTTGCCAAAAAGGTCTAATTTTGCCAAACAACTTTCTTAATTTTCTTTCAACAAATATCTTTGTTTTTAGCAAAACCCTTACCTTTGCATTTGACAATATTGTCTATTCTTTATTATTTTTTTTATCATGAAAAAGAATCTCGCATGTATGAAGGCTTTTGGCCTGATCTGCGCTCTCGGCGCATTGACGCTCGTGGGCTGTGGTAGTGATACAAAGACAGAGTTAATCCCCATCAACGGTGGTGGCGATCCGACTCCCGAAAAGGATGTGAACGCAACGTCAGCCGTTGTGACGTACGATGTGACGGCACCTGGCACGTTGATGGCTACACTGGAAAAAGTGGGTAAGCAGACGCCGCTGGTTCGCTACGTGGATGCCTCTGGGGCGGTGAAGGAAGAACCCTTTACGGGCACTTTCAAGAAGACGGTCGAAATCCCTGTGACCAGCGAAGGTGTTGATATGGCTTACGAGGTGCTCCTGTTGCCGAAGACACAGGACGAGCTGAAGGCTCTGGGTGCCGACCAGAACCTGGACTTCACTGGCATGGGCAAGATGAAGTTCTACGTAAAGTATGACGACGGCACGAAGTCGGATGAAATCAGTGCCGAAGAATTGGGTGTGCTGAAGTACACATCGATGAAATGTACGGATGCTGAGAAGTTGGCTTCGGACTTCACAAGATACGTGGACCGTTTCGGTGGCTTCCCGCTCTTTGCTGTCTGCATTTCTTACACGAAGAATTCCTATGGCAGCTATACCGTCAACAATAGTGCTGGCACATTCTGGAGAGAACACGCCTATGCACAATAAGGCTTATTCTTAAAAAGCAGAATCTATGAACAAGAAAGTCATCCTGTCTGCGCTCCTGATGCTGTCGGCAACAGGATTGGCCCACGCGCAGTGGACCAACTGGGACACGCAAACGACCATCCGTGGTGTGTTCGGTGCTGCCAATGCGCTGATTGAATCGTCTGAACGTAAGAAGCAGATGGAGATTGAGGCGCAGCAGAAGGTGCAGTTCGAACAGTCGTTCAAGGATAAAATGGCTGAGGCCAAGGAACTGGAAGGCTTTGAACAATGGGAAGATGCCTTGGACAAGTATGAGGATGCTGCGTCGCTCAACTGCAAGTACGGTTATGTGGACCAGCGCAACTTGTCGAACAAGATTACCAGTCTGTACAAGAAGGCTGGCCGCGAGGAACCCGGTCCGAGCATTCTCAACAACGACAAGGTGACGCTGAGCGACTATTCGGGCTACCGCTACATGAAGGAGAACCCCATCTACACGAGCAAGAAAAACGGTACGGGCCGGATTATACGCGTGGCCTGCAGCGCTACAGAAACGCGCATCGAGATGGAGTGTGAGACGCTCAAGGCAAATGCCTCTGCGTCCATTCCTGGCAGCACCTATATCAAGGGTAACAAGGGTGGTAAACTGGAACTGACGAGTGTCGAAAACATCACCGTCTCTCCTGGATCCACCGCCATGCCTTGGCCGCATCAGAAGTTGCGCTTCGCCCTGATTTTCCCGCCGCTTCCCGCCGATGCCACGGAGTTTGACTTTGTCGCACCGAAGACGGTGTGGATGTTCAAGGACATCAAGTGCAGATAACGCTGTTTCTGCGCACTTAAAAAATGCTGAGCGCTTGGATGTGACGTCCAAGCGCTCAGTTCTTTTTTCATGTCCAATGTCTATACAGATTGCAGCACCGTGGCGAGACGTTGGCAGAAGTCGTCGACGTCGGCTGTGGTGAGGCAGAGCGGCGGTAGCAGACGGAGGGTCGTGGTGCCGCTGCAGCCGGTGAAGCAGTGCTGCTCGTGGACAAGTCGGTTGCGCACCTCCTTGTAGGGGATGTCGAGTTCGACACCGATCATGAGGCCTCGACCGCGTACATCGGTGACGTGTGGAAGATGCATCGAACGCAACTTCTCCATCAGATAGTTACCGACACGGTCGGCATTCTGCACCAGATTCTCTTCTTCCATGACGTCGAGAACGGCCAGTGCGGCTGCACAAGCGAGATGGTTGCCGCCGAAGGTGGTGCCGAGCTGGCCATAGACGGGCTGGAACTCGGGCGAGATGAGCAGGGCACCCATCGGGAAACCGTTGGCGATGCCTTTGGCCACGGTGATGAGGTCGGGTGCGGCACCCAGCCACTGGTGGGCAAAGAAACGTCCGGAGCGTCCGTAGCCGCATTGGATTTCGTCGGCAATGAGCACGGCACCGTACTGTGTGCAGAGGCGGCGCAGACCTTGCCAGAACTCGGGCGTGAGCAGACGAATGCCGCCGACACCCTGGATGCACTCGACGATGCAGGCGCAGACGTCGCCCTTCGAGAGCTCACGCTGCCAGGCGTCGAGGTCGTTCAGCGGCAGGTAGGTGACGTGGCCGTTGGCATTGACGGGTGCGATGATTTTGGGGTTGTTCGTCGCTTCGACGGCGAGCGAGGTGCGTCCGTGGAACGACTTTTCGAGGGCGAGGATGCGGGTGCGGCCTGTGTGGAAGGAGGCCAGTTTGAGGGCATTCTCGTTGGCCTCGGCACCGCTGTTGATGAGGAACAGCTGCCAGTTGTCGTAGCCGCAGGCACGGCCCAGCCGCTCAGCGAGTTGCTGCTGCAGGGGGTTCTGCACAGAGTTGCTGTAGAACCCGAGTTTCTGCAACTGCTCACTCACCTTCTGTATGTAGTGCGGATGCGAGTGCCCGATGCTGATGACGGCATGTCCGCCGTACAGGTCCAGGTATTCCTGACCGTCGGCGTCCCACACGTGGCAGCCTTGTCCGCGCTCGATCGTGATGGGGAAGAGGGGATATACGTCGAAAAGTTTCATAATCTGTGTATTTAACTTCAGAATGCAATGGCTTTAAGCTGGAGTCCAGCCATCTCGTCGAGGCCGCACATGAGGTTCATGTTCTGGACAGCCTGACCGACGGCGCCCTTGAGCAGGTTGTCGATGACGGATGTGATGACGAGCTTGCGGCCGAAAACCTCTACATGGACGAGGCCCTTGTTGGTGCCGACCACCTGCTTGAGGTCGAGCGGGGCACTGCTGCAGTGCGTGAAGGCGGCATCGGCATAGAAGCGCTGGTAGAGGGCAGCCATCTCGGCAGCATCGGCTGGATGGTCCAGCGTCACCACTTCTGTGCAGAAAATGCCTCGCGGGAAGTCGCCGCGGTAGGGAATGAAATCGACCGTGATGCCGTCGGCGTCAAAGCCTTCGTCGAGCGTATCGACCACACGTGGCGACTGCGAGGGACGCAGTTGGTTGAGCGTCTGGCAGATTTCGTGCAGATGCTGGTGGGTGAAGAGTTTATAGACCGACATGTTGCCGCTGCGCCACGAAAAGTGGGTGGTGGCGGTGGGTTTCTGACCTGCCCCCGTGCTGCCCGTGATGGCGTTGACGCTGATGTCGTGGCTGAGCAGACCGGCATGAGCCAGGGGAAGGAGTCCGAGCTGGATGCAGGTGGCGAAGCAGCCAGGGTTGGCCACATGAAGCGCCTGACGAATCTGGTCGCGGTGGATTTCGGGCAGTCCATAGACGTAGTCGTGGTCGGGGCGTGCAATGCGGAAGTCCTGCGCCAGGTCGATAATCTTGACGTGGGTTGGGATGGCGTGCTCTTTGAGAAAAGCCTCGCTCTTGCCATGTCCGAAGCAGAAAAAGAGCACATCGACTTCGGAGAAAGGCATGTCTGACGTGAACCGCAGGTCGGTGTCGCCCAGCAGTCCGCTGTGCACGTCGCTGACGAGGTTGCCGGCGTTCGATTCCGAGTTGGCGAATACGATCTCGGCCTGCGGGTGATTCAGCAACAGCCGGATGAGCTCGCCGCCGGTGTAGCCCGCCGCACCGAGGATGCCTACCTTAACGTGCTTCATCGGGATGTGCGAGATAGTAGGCGCGCAGGGCCGTGGATGTGACTTTGATGAATCCCTTGGCGTCTTCCGACGACCATGCCTTGGCCGTCTCGCCATATTCACCGAGCTTGTTCTTTACGAGGTCGTCGGGTGAATCGACACCGACGGTCTGGAACGAGTAGGGGCGCAGTTCGAGGGTGACGGTGCCGTTGACGTTGCGCTGCGAGCTCTGGAGCATGGCTTCGATGTCGGGCATCACGGGCTCGAGGTACTGGCTTTCGTGCAGGAACATACCGTACCAGTTGGCAACCTGGTCCTTCCAGTACTGCTGCCACTTGCTGAGTGTGTACTTCTCCAGGAAACGGTGGGCGGCGATGATGAGCATGGGAGCTGCGGCCTCGAAACCGACGCGGCCCTTGATGCCGATGATGGTGTCGCCCACGTGGCAGTCGCGACCGATGGCGTAGGCTGCGCCGATCGCCTCGACTGCCTGGATAGCCTGAATCTTGTCGCTGTACTCCTTGCCGTTGACTGCTGTGAGCTCTCCCTTCTTGAAGGTCAGGCTGAGCAGTTCGGGACCCTCCTTGGTGGGGTGCTTCAGATAGGCCGACTCGGGCAGGCCCTGCGCAGAGTCAAGCAGTTCGCCGCCGCAGATGCTGGTGCCCCAGATGCCCACGTTGTATGAGTATTTCAGCTTCGCAAAATCGGCGGCGAAGCCGTGCTGGTTCAGGTAGTCGATTTCTTCCTGACGCGAGAGGTTGCCGTCGCGGGTCAAAGTGATAATCTCCACGCCTGGTGCCATGACGAGGAAGGTCATGTCGAAGCGGATTTGGTCGTTGCCGGCGCCAGTCGAGCCGTGAGCAATGGCCGATGCTCCGATTTCCTTGGCATAGCGGGCAATGGCGATGGCCTGGAAGATGCGTTCGGAGGAGACGGAGATGGGGTAGCAGTTGTTGCGAAGCACGTTGCCGAACACCATGTAGCGGAGCGACTTCTCGTAGTATTCCTGTGTCACGTCGAGGGTGACATACTTGGTGGCACCGAGCTTGTAGGCGTTCTCTTCGTTCGTCTTGAGCTGTTCGGCACTGAATCCGCCTGTGTTGGCGCAGGCAGCGTGCACTTCGTACCCCTTTTCACGGGCGAGGTACATCACCGTGTAGCTGGTGTCGAGGCCTCCGCTGAAGGCTACGACGACTTTCTTCTTGTTTGTTTCCATTCTTATTGTAGAGTCTTATAGTTTTATGATTGATGATCAGTTGGGAGAGCTTGGGCATCTATTCTCCGGATGCGCTGGATGACATCGTCGGGTATCTTGGCTGGCAGATGTTCCTCTGGGTCGTAGAGCATGGCGGTGCAGATGCAGTATTTGCGGCCGGTGCGGTGCAGCACATCGACATTGCAACAGCCCTCGCAGCCGCGCCAGAACGCCTCGTCGTCGGTCAGGTCGGCAAAGGTGACGGGCTGGTAGCCGAGCTGTGTGTTCATCGTCATCACGGCAGCACCGCTCGTGAGAGAGAATATCTTGGCGTGGGGCCAACGGGTGCGGGCCAGCGAGAAAGTCATGTCCTTGATGCGCTTGGCCACGCCGAGGTGGCGGAAGTCGGGGTGGACGATGAGTCCGGATGTGGTGACATACTGCTTGTTTCCCCAGGTCTCGATGTAGCTGAAACCGGCGAAGCGGTCGCCGCAAAGGGCGATGACAGCCTTCGCTTCGCGCATTTTAGTGGCCAGGTATTCGTGTGTACGTTTGGCGATACCCGTACCGCGGTCCTTGGCAGCCTCGGCGATGGTCTCGAGGATTTGGTCTATGTATTGTTCGTGCTGACGGTCGGCGACGAGCACTTCGATTTCTTTTTCCATACGTATTGTGAGTTGCGTGAGTTGCGACTCAGTCGCAACATACAGGACTATTCAGTTGTGGGCGGTTCAGACGGGGATGATGCTGGAGAGCGCCTCGCGGACGGTTTCGCGCGATGTGCCTTCCTCGACAACGATGAAGATGGTGTCGTCGCCTGCAATGGTTCCGATGATCGAGGGGATGATGGTATTGTCGATGTCGTAGGCGATGCTGCTGGCATAGCCTGGACGGGTCTTGATGACGCCGATGTTTCCGGAGAAACGGAGCGAGAGGAAGCCGCCCACCTGCATCATCTCGCGCACGGGCCGGTGCTCCTTCACGCGTTGGTACATTGCGTTGTGCGGCAGCACATACACAGCCTTGCCCGATACGTTGGTGGCTTTGGCTACTTTCATTTGCTTGAGGTCGCGCGACAGGGTGGCCTGTGTCACGACAATTCCTTCGGCGGCCAGAGCTCGGAGCAGTTCGTCTTGATTGCAGATTTCCTGACTCGAGATGATGAGCCGAATCATGTCTAATCGTGAATTCTTTGCACTCATGTAATTATAAAAGTTGTATATTTTTACCTTAAAAACACTTTTGTATGTGAAAAACTCTGCAAATATACGAATTTTTATGCAAACAACAAAGGTTTTTATACAAAACTTGCATAAAAACCTTTCTAAAGTTGAATAAGTTGCCGAATGGGGTCTCTTAGAGTTCAGTCTCCCCCTCGATGTAGTTGTCCATGAACATGTTTTCGCCGTCGAACACGGCATAGGTGAATTTCGAGTACCATTCGCCCAGAATCATGAGGCGACAATCGCGTTGGAGGAAGATGTCGAGGTCGATGTGTCGGTGGCCGAACATGAAATAGTTGATGTCGGGATGCGACTTGAGATACTCCTTTGCATAGAGCACCAGTCCCTCCTTGTCCTCACCCTTGTAGGTGGGTGGACCGTCGAAGTTGATGTGCTTCTCGCGGTTGTGCTTCGCCCAGTTCAGGCCGAAGTTGATGAACCAGTGGGGGTGGATCATGGCAGCCAGGCGGCGCAGGGTGTGGCTTTCGAAACAGTTATACATCAGTTGAGTCTTCCAGTCCTTCTCCCTCGGGTCGAGTCCGTAGCCGTGTGCCAGGTAGAAGACTTTGCCGCACAGCTCCATCGTGCTGGCTTCGCGGTGCAGGATGACGCCGCACTCCTTCACGAGGTAGTCGGTGCACCACATGTCGTGGTTGCCCTGGAAGAAGTGGACTTCGACGCCGCGGTCGGTCAGTTCGCTCACCTTGCCCAGGAAACGGGTGAAGCCCCGTGGCACGACGTCGTCGTATTCAAACCAAAAGTCGAACATATCGCCGAGCATGAAGACGGCCTCGGCCTTGTCCTTGATGGTGTCGAGAAAGCGGACGAGGCGCCGTTCCTGTGTGCGGTGGTGCTGGAAGGCGCGGCAGCCCAGGTGGGCATCGCTGATAAAATAGTAATTTTTCATGATGAAAAATTAAGTGAAAGGTGAAAAGTGAAAAGTGAAAAATTCGGTGCAAAGTGAGATAAAAACCTCGATGAGCTATAGATCGTATCTTTGTTTTACAGTTTTTATAGACTTAACAAGCATTGATATAAGTTCCTTGCATTTGGACGAAATTATGATATAATTCTCTTCAGAAATGATATTCGACTCTCGGAATAATTTTAGCCAGTACCTAGTCTCATTTGCTTCTTTTAATGCAATAGTCATTTTACTGACAAAATCAGCAGGACTTTGTGCGAATTCAGCTTCACTGATATTTGCTCCAATTGACGTACCAGATTTGAGAAGCTGTTTATAGATGGCAGAAAACTTCCAGTCATTGTTGCAATTGGAAATCAGCTTGACTATATTTACCGCAAAAAGAAAGGATTTTTCTTTTAGGGGTGAGCTTTTATCTTGGTTATACATCCTATGGAGTGTTGTAATCAATTTTTCACTTTTCACTGTGACAAAGTCACTTTCGCTTTTCACTATATATTTATAGTCCGAGGTCGAGTCGGGCTTCCTCGCTCATCATGTCCTTTGTCCATTCGGGCTCAAACACGAGGTTGATGTTGGCCTGGTGCACTCCGTCGATGGCTTCGAGCTTCTGTTGGATATCCTCCATGATGAAGTCGGCGGCAGGACAGTTGGGAGCCGTGAGCGTCATATCGACGTTGATGTCGAAGTCGTCGGTGACGTCGATTTTGTAGATGAGCCCCAGGTCATAGACGTTGACGGGGATTTCGGGGTCGAAGACCGTGCGCAGCATTTCGACGGCGCGTGTTTCGATGTCGTATTTGGTGGGTTGCATAGTCAGTTATAATTTACCGTTTTCGTTGAAAGAGTAATAGTCGCCGTCGGTCACGATGACGTGATCGACGAGCCGGATGTTGACCGTGCGGCAGGCTTGCTGCACACGCTCGGTCAGGCGGTTGTCCTCCGGACTGGGGCGACACGAGCCCGAGGGATGGTTGTGTACCAGTATGACCGACGTAGCTTCGGCGAGCAGTGCATGCCGGAGCAGGATGCGCACATCGACCGACGTCTCTGTCCGTCCGCCCTGACTGAGACGCACACGCTTGATGAGGCGACTCGAGTTGTTGAGCAGGAACACCCAGCTCTCCTCGTGAGTCAACTCGCGCACGTCGGGGTGCATATATTCATAGATTTGCTCGGCTGAGGTGATGGTCTTCAGCTTCGTCGTGGCTTCTTCCTGAGCGCGTCGCCGTCCGAGTTCCATCGCCGCCTTGAGCGTGATGGCCTTCGCCTCGCCGATGCCGTTGTACTTCATCAGTTCCTCCACGCTGAGGCGGTGGAGCAGGATGAGCAGGTCGTCGCAGTCGTGCAACACCTCCGTCATCAGTTCGACAGCGTTCTTCGACGGGCTGCCCGAGCCGATGAGGATGGCCAGCAACTCGGCATTGCTCAGGGCTTCGGGGCCCTTGGTCATGAGTTTCTCGCGCGGGCGGTCGTCGGCCGACAGTTCTTTGATATTCAGCATACGGCAGATGGCGTAGGGTGGGTTAGTCGTAGAACGTTTTCTCGAAGGCCGAAAACTCGCCATGCTTCAGCACACAGCGTGTCCACCAGGCCTTCAGGAAACCGAGTCCGTAGCCGAACAGTTGGACGAAGGCGGCCTCGATGCTGAAGAAACCGACGACGAGTGAGCGGTTGCGAACGGTGCTGTCGATGAAGATGAGCACGACGAACAGCAGGATCGGCAGCAGCGGAAGGGTCCACAGCAGGGTGGCGGGCAGGCCGAGCCATGTCGCGCCGGCAGCGGCGGGCGACGTTGCCCAGAGCCGCAGCACGACCGCCAGCACGAGCAGCAGAATCACACCGACGGTGAAGACCATCGGCAGCATGTGAACCAGTTTTGTGGTGCCTGGGTGCCGCTTGCCGAGGTTGATGCGGGCGATGCCCGAGTTATAGACTTGCTTGAAGAACTTGTCGAGGTCGGTGCGACGCTTGTGCCACACCCACGCCTCGGGGAACAGCCGCGTCTGGTAGCCGGCTTCGATGATGCGGTAGCTGAAGTCGATGTCTTCGCCGAAGCGCATTTTTGAAAAACCGTTCAGCTGTTGGTACACCTCGCGACGGATGCCCATGTTGAACGAGCGTGGGAAGAACTTGTCGAGCTTCTTCCGTCCACCGCGGATGCCGCCGGTGGTGAAGAACGAGGTCATGGCATAGCTGATCGCCTTCTGCATCGGCGTGAACGATTCGTGGGCGCGGTCGGGACCGCCGAACGCATCGCACGGACGGGCACTGAGCTCGCGGTCCACCTCCTCCAGATACCTGTGCGGCAGCACGACGTCGCTGTCGAGGATGATGACATAGTCGCCCTTGGCACGCTGCACGCCGTAGTTGCGGGCAGGGCCAGGTCCGCCGTTCTCCTTTTTATAATAATGTATGTCGAGCAGTTGGCTGTAGGTCTGGCATTCCTTCTCGCACGTCCGCTCCGACCCGTCCTCCACGACGACCACCTCGAACTGCTCCTTCGCCAGTGTCTGCTGGCTCAGGCTGCGCAACAGTTCCTCGCACTCGTCGGGACGGTTATAGACGGGGATGATGACAGAATACTTCATATCGGTTTCCGATGCTTGGAGTGCAAAGTTACGGAAAAACGAGTGGAATGCAAAATAAAAATGCTCGCATTTTTATTTTCACTCCCGAGTGCATGTAATTTCGGCGAAGCCAAAGTTCGTGCAAAAACTGAATGACGGAAGGCAATCGGGTGTTTTTTCGGAAAATACGTTCCGAAAAGCGCCGACTTACTCGAAATAGAGCGAGAGGATGATCATCTTCGAACGTCCGCTGTCGATGGAGTTGGTGAAGATGAGCTGTTCGGGATTGGTGAGGTCGTCGCGCTTCTTGTTGATGATGTTGGTGAGGCCGTAGGCAAATTTCAGTTCGGGGATGAACTTGAAGAACGGCGTGTAGAAGTCGCAGCCGATGCCCACTTCGACATAGCAGTCGAAGCGTCGCACGAGCAGGTTCTTCTGTCTCTTCACCGTCAGGTCGAACATCGGGTTCAGTCCGGCTACGAGATAGGGGCGGTAGTTGTTGAAGCGCTCGCCCGAGAACTTGATGTCGAGCGGCACCGAGATGTAGGTAGATTTAATGTCCTGGTGGTCGGTCTCGCCGTTTAAGTTGTTCTTGAAACGCACCTTCTTCGTTCCGAAGTGCATCGAGGGGATGACGCGGAACGCCAGGTTGTTGGTCAGCCGGAGTTCAGCCAGCACACCGACGCTGAATCCAGGTTCGTACTGCGGAATGTCGGCGTACCATTCGTTGCCCAGATCGTCGCGGAAACCGTTGTTCTGGAACTCAATATCCTGCATGTGCAGGCCGGCGAGAAATCCGTAGTGCAGGCGGCGTTGGTCGATGTATGGACGGTGCTGCACCTTGCGTTTCTGGGCCTGTGCATCCGACACGAAGAAAGAGGCAATGCCCCACAGCATCGCCACACACACAAGGAAAATCCGATGTGAATGCAGGTACGACGTCAATCCCTTTTTCATTGTCTTCAGTCTGATAAATAAAACGCAAAACACCCCTTTTTATTGTACTTCGAAAAAAAAACGCGCGTGGGGCCAAAATTTTTCACTTTTCACTTTTCACTTTTACTTTTTTGTCGTACCTTTGCAGCCACGAAATACTCAAATATGGGTATCAAAAGCAGAGAATTCAACTCTTAATTATTAACTTTTAACGAATAAGTAGTATGGCTTACGTAATTTCAGACGATTGTGTAATGTGCGGCTCTTGCGAAGGCGAGTGCCCGTCGGGTGCAATTTCAGCAGGTGACAGCAAGTATGTCATCGACCCCGATCAGTGTGTTGACTGCGGCACATGTGCCGACACTTGCCCCTCGGGTGCCATTGCTCCGGGTGCATAAGTCAATACAATCTATACCCAAAGTTAAGGCGGCTCACCAGCACGGTGGGCCGCCTTCGTGTTGTAAACTGTCGGCTATGCTGCGACGATGTCGCAGCCTACTGCGAAGGCAAGGGAAGCCGTTCAGCTTGTCTGTCCGTACTCACCCACCGTCGGCACCATCGTTTCGTTGTTGTGGAAGAGGCTTTCGGCGTAGTCCTGTATGGGCACGGCGACGTAGAGGTTCTCTTCGACGATGCGCCGTCCGAAGTTCATCATGTCGAGATAGGAGAATTTCTCCTCGCTCGCGAACTTGAAGTGCTGTGGCAGCGCCATGCGCAGGCGGTCCTGTTCCTCGCGACGGATGCCGACGATGAGCCAGTCGTAGCCCATCTGGCTGGCCGATTCCATCATCTGCATCAGCACCAGGCGCAGGTTGCCGTGGCCCACAGGCATGGAATAGACATACAGTTGCGAGGCTTCCTGGCGCAGCACGAGCATCCCATCGACGATGGCCATCGCCAGGTCGCTTTCGCCGCTTTTGGCAAAGCTCTTAATCACTTTGATGGCGCGTTCGCGCTCTTCGCCTTCGAAATAGGCGGCTATAGTCGGCGCATCGGCCAGTGTAATCTTGTGGAAAGGTATCATAGAGTCTTTTTTTTGCACGTTTTCTAAAAATCTGTGCAAAGATAAGCGGTTTATTGCACACGCACAAACTTTTTGAGCAATATTTTTCAAAAAAGTTCAAAAGGAACACTTTTCGTCGCATATCTGCGAAACGAAGTCCCGTTTTCAGCCCCGCAAACCCCAGTTTTCAGCCCTCAAGATGCAGTCGCAGCGCCCTGCAAACTCGCTTGCTGCGCACCCTGAACTCAGCCGCTGCGCCCTGCATACTCGGCTGCTGCGCGGAGCAAAGTCAAAATATCATTGAAATTTGTAGAAATATCAATGGAATTTTCAAAAATATCACTGGTATTTGTAAAAATATCAATGATATTTTGAGTTTTTTCGGCACACAAACGGAGTTTGGTGTGAACGTTGGCGGAGTTTGGTGTGAAAGGTGGCTGGGTTTTGAGTGCGATGTGGGAGTGGCGAGGCGGCACTGTCGTTGCACACCGACTGCGGCGATTTTGTCGTCAAAGGGGCGTGCAAGTGTGAAAAAAACGGAAATCTTCGCCCTCGCGCGTGCGTATATTATAAATAATGTGTACCTTTGTAGTGGAAAATGACTTAACATTCAAAACATACGAACATGAATCTGATTGAAAGTATTGTTCAGCGTGCCAAGGCCAACAAGCAGCGCATCGTGCTGCCCGAGGCTACGGAGGAACGCACGCTGACTGCGGCCGACCGTGCGCTGGCCGACGGACTGGCCGACCTCATCCTGCTCGGCAATGTGGACGAAATCCACCGTCTGGCCGACAAGTTGGGACTGACACACATCGACCAGGCCACCCTCGTCGATCCTGCCACGAGCCCTCGCCGCGAGGAGTATGCCCAGCTGCTCTACGAGCTGCGCAAGAAGAAGGGAATGACGATTGAGCAGGCACGGGAGAAAGTGCTCGACCCGCTCTACTACGGTTGCCTGATCATCAAGAACGGCGATGCCGACGGACAGATTTCGGGTGCCCTCTCGACCACGGGCGAGACCCTGCGTCCTGCCCTGCAAATCATCAAGTGTGCCCCTGGCATCAGCTGTGTCAGCGGTGCCATGCTCCTGCTCACACAGACGCCGGAGTTCGGCGAAAACGGTGTGCTGGTGGTGGGCGACGTGGCTGTGACCCCCATGCCCGACGCCAAGCAGCTCAGCCAGATTGCCCTCTGCACGGCTCAGACAGCTCGCAGCGTGGCTGGTTTCGAGGATCCGCGTGTGGCCATGCTGTCGTTCTCGACCAAGGGCAGCGCTTCGCACGAGGTGGTTGACAAGGTGATCGAAGCGACCCGTCTGGCTCGCGAGGCCGAACCGACGCTGAAGATCGACGGCGAGCTGCAGGCCGATGCAGCCCTCGTGCCTTCGGTCGGTGCGAAGAAGGCTCCTGGCAGCGACATCGCCGGACATGCCAACGTGCTCGTGTTCCCCAACCTCGAGGTGGGCAACATCGGCTACAAGCTGGTACAGCGTCTGGGCCGCGCCGACGCCATCGGTCCCATCCTGCAGGGCATTGCCCGTCCGGTGAACGACCTGAGCCGCGGCTGCAGCGTCGACGACATCTACAAACTCATCGCCATCACGGCGTGTCAGGCCATGGCTGACTAATCATAGATTCTATCATCAAGGATTGGAAGGGCTGGAAGGACTATCATCCCATCGTACATTCATCCTTTTTATCCTTCAAATCCTTGAATTATTCACGAAACAATATCAATGAAGATACTGGTACTGAACTGCGGAAGCAGTTCCATCAAATACGCGCTCTACGACATGTCGGACAAGAGCGTGGTGACGTCGGGCGGCATTGAGAAGATAGGCCTCGACGACTCGTTCATCACCGTGAAGCTGAACGGTGAGAAGTATAAAACCGTGACACCGGTGCAGGAGCACACGGCAGGCGTGAAACTCATCTTCAAAGTGCTCACCGAGGGTGAGCACGCGGTGCTGAACGACCTGCACGAAATCGGTGCCGTGGGCCATCGCCTTGTGCACGGCGGCGAACGTTTCTCGGAGTCGGTCGTGATCACCGACGAGGTGATGCGCGACTTCGCAGCGTGCAACGACCTGGCGCCGCTCCACAATCCTGCCAACATCAAGGGCGTGAATGCCGTCAAGGAACTGCTGCCCGAGGTGCCGCAGGTGGGCGTGTTCGACACGGCTTTCCACCAGACGATGCCTGACTATGCCTACATGTATGCCGTGCCCTACGAGCTGTACGAGAAGTATGGCGTGCGTCGCTACGGTTTCCACGGGACGAGCCACCGCTACGTGTCGGCACGTGTACTCGAATTTCTGGGCATCGAGCGAGCCGAAGGGACGAAGATCATTACCTGCCACATCGGCAACGGCGCGTCGATTGCCGCCGTCAAGGACGGCCGCGTGGTCGACACGTCGATGGGTCTCACCCCGCTCGAAGGCCTGATCATGGGAACCCGCAGCGGCGACATTGATGCGGGTGCCGTCACCTTCATCATGGACAAGGAACAGCTCGACACCCACGGCCTGTCGAACCTGCTGAACAAGCAGTCGGGCCTGGCTGGGGTGAGCGGCGGATTCAGCGACTTCCGCGACATTCTGGCCCAGATTGCCGCCGGCAACGACCGCGCACGTCTGGCCAAGGAGATGTACACCTATCGCATCAAGAAGTACATCGGCGAGTATGCAGCTGCCATGGGCGGCGTCGATATCATCGTCTTCACGGGCGGTGCCGGTGAGAACCAGTGGGAAGTGCGCGAGGGTGCGACGAAGGGTCTGGAGTTCCTTGGCGTCAAGATGGATGTGGAGAAGAACCACAGCTGCCGCGCCACGGAAATGCTGCTCAGTGCCGACGACAGCCGCGTCAAAGTGTGCTGCATCCCCACCGACGAGGAACTGATGATTGCCACAGACACCCAACGGCTGGTCGGCAAATAACGGCGTCGGAAAATGATGAGTCCACTGCTTGACGTACACACCCACACCGTAGCCTCGGGCCATGCCTACAGCACCATCCAGGAGATGGCGCAGCGGGCGTCGGAAATCGGCCTGCAGATGCTCGGCATCACGGAGCATGCCACTAACCTGCCCGGGGCGCCGCAGTACATCTACTTCAAGAACCTGCACGTCGTCCCGAGACAGATGTACGGCGTTCGCCTGCTCATGGGCGTCGAACTGAACATTCTCGACACCCGCGGCACGCTCGACTATGGTGAGGATGTGCTGAAGGACCTCGACCTCGTCATCGCCGGCATCCATTCGCTGTGCTGGACCGGCGGCACGAAAGACGAGAACACGCAGGGTATGATTGCCGCCATCCGCAGTCCGTGGACGCACATCATCTCGCATCCGGGCGACGGCACGGCCGACCTGCACTTCGAACCCATCGTGCTGGCAGCGAAGGAGAACCATACGTTGCTCGAACTGAACAACTCGTCGCTCAACCCCGTGCGCCACAAACTGACGGCCCACGACAATTTCTGCGAAATCCTCCGGCTGTGCAAGCAGTACGAAGTGCCGATCATCCTGGGGAGCGATGCGCATATTTCGTTCTCCATCGCCGACTACACGTTTGCCTATCCGTTGTTGGACGAGACGGAATTCCCTGACGAACTCATCATGAACGACAAACCGGCGGACTTTCTTCGCTATTGTAACATACCATGAAAAAAGCGGGTCGAAAACCCGCTTTTTTCATTCTTCCTCTTCGCTCGGCAGCAGCTTCGGGTTCACTTTCTTGTCGGTGATGACGCCCTTCTCCTTCAGTTGTTCCAGCTGTCGGGTGAAGTTGCCCTTGCCCGTGGTCAGCTGTGTGGTGCCCTGGTCGTAGGTGCGCTGTACGGTCTGCAACTGCTCGCCCAGCTTTGTAAATGTGTCGCTGAAGGTGGCAAACTTCTCGTAGAGGTTCTTTGCCTGACGGATAATGTCCTGAACATTCTTCGCCTGTTTCTCGTTTTGCCAGAACAGCCACACGATTTTAAGGGCGAGCATCAGGTTCGTGGGGTTGACGATGATGATGTGTCGCTGGTAGGCATCGGCGGCCAGACGGGCGTCGTTCTCCATGGCGAGGATGTAGCTTCCCTCGTTTGGGATGAACATGAGCACATATTCGGCGGCATTCTCGACCTTGCGTGGATAATGCTTGTCGGCCAGTTCCTTCACGTGGTCGCGCACCGACTTCAGATGTTCTTTGAGGGCACGGTCCTGCGCGAGTTTGTCCTCCGCCTCGATATACTCCAGGTAGGCTTTGATCGAAGTCTTGCTGTCGATGATGAGGTACGAGTCGTCGCGCATCTTGACCTTCACGTCGGGGATGTCGATATTTCCCTCGGCATCGCGTTCGTGTGCCTGTGTGACAAAGTCAACCCCCTCTGTCATGCCGCTGGCTTCGAGGATGTTGCGCAGCACGGCTTCGCCCCAGTCGCCCTGTTTCTTCGGGTCGGCCTTCAGCGCTTGGGTGAGGTTCTTCGCGTCCTCTCCCAACCGCACGGTCTGCTCGTTCAGGCTGCGGATGGCTGCTTGCATCACTGCGTCTGTGCGAGCCGTGTCCGTCATCTTGTCCTGGAACTCTTTCTTGAACGTGTCGATGGTCTGTCGCAGGGGGTTGAGCAGGCTTTCGACGCTCTCACGGTTCGTCGCCTTCATGGACTCTTGCTGCTGCTTGAGATGCTCGACCGAGAGCTTGTCGAACTCCAGGCGCAGCACGCGCATCTTCTCTTCCCACTGTGTCTGCATTTCCTGCTTGAATGCGTCGGCCTGTTCGCGCAGTTCACGTTTCGACTGTTCAAACTGTTCCTTCAGGCGGACGACCTCCTGCTGGTGGCTGTCCTTCAGGTTGCGCACCACGTCGTCGGAGGCTGCGCGTTGCACGTCCAGGCTCTTGGCGAGCGACGTCACCTCCGTCTCGGCCTTCGTGGCGCGCTCACGGGCCCTGAGCAGCAGGACGGCGGCAATGATGAGCAGCACTGCCAGCAGGGCGATAGTGATGATTTCGGTCATAGCATTTGCGATTTTGCCACAAATTTACGAAAACTTTTCCGCCCGACGTGCGTAGCTCCGAGAAAAAAAGCGTACATTTGCAAAGATTTTCCGCTGCGCGGGAAGTCTGCCGCCACCACACACCCGTAAAACGACATCTATGTTTATAGGAGAAATCATCTCGCTCGTCGTGGCCGTTCTCTGGACAGCCACTGCGTTGCTGAGCGAAGGTGCCACCCGACGCATCGGCACCCTGCCTTTCAATATCATCCGCCTCACGCTGGCCGCGGTGCTGCTTTGGGTGGCGATGCTCTGCGTCACGGGCAGTCCCCTGCCGCCCTATTGCAACACGCCGGCCTGGGTGATGCTGGTGCTCTCGGGCCTCGTCGGCTTTGTCGCAGGCGACATCTGCCTGTTTAATTGTTACCTTTCCATCGGCTCGCGCTTCGGTCAGTTGCTCATGACTGTGGCCCCCATCGCCGCTGCCATTTCGGGCTGGCTGTTGCTGGGCGAAACCATGTCGTGGACCGGTGTGCTGGCCATGCTGGTCGTCACGGCCGGCATCGCCATGTCGGTGCTCAATCGTGGCGGCGGCGAAGGGCACCACAAGCTCGTCCTGAAGTTGCCCCTGAAGGGTGTACTCTACGGGCTCGGTGCCGGAGTGGGGCAGGGCGTCGGACTCGTGCTCAGCAAGATGGGAATCCAGGCGTACGACCAGCACCTGAAAGCGATGCTGAACGACTTAATCGATGGCGGACAATATGCCGGCAACCATTGGGATCTGGAGGCCGCGATGAGTTACATGCCTTATGCTGCCACCTTCATCCGTGCGCTCACGGGCGTCGTCGGCTTTGCCGTCGTGCTGACCATCGTGCGTCAGTGGCCCAAGGTGTGGAAGGGGCTGCACGACCGCCAGGCTATGAGGCTGACGATGGGCGCCGTCGTCTGCGGCCCAACAATCGGTGTTTCACTCTCGCTCCTGGCCACGCTCTATACCTCGACCGGCGTGGCGCAGACGCTGATGTCGCTCACGCCCATCTTCATTCTCCTGCCTGCCTGGCTGTGGCAGCACCAGCGGGTGACGCGCCTCGAAGTCGTCGGAGCCTGCATCGCTGTGGCTGGTGCGGCGCTGTTCTTTGTCTGAAAAACCTCTCATTATGAATAAAAGAAGTTTCCTCATCTCCCTCTGTGCAGCGGCCATGTCGCTGCCTCTCGATGCCCAGCAAAACCTTGGCAGCCAAGCTCTGCGCGACCTTAAGCAGAACACTACTTTCTCCGGCTACGTCATCGGTCAGGCGTCGGTCAACGACCAGCACGACAACGATGTGAAGGCCGACGCCCAGTTGCGCCTGGTGCGTGTGTCGGCGAGCGGCAAAGTGCTCGACTTTGCTTACCAGCTCCAGCTTCAGCTCAACGGACACAACAACGATGCCAAGGGCAATGCGCCGCGCATCGTAGATGCCTGGGTCGAATGGCAGAAGCTGGACTTTCTGCGTGTGAAGTTCGGTCAGTTCAAGCGTGCCTTTACGTTTGAAAATCCTTTCCATCCGTGGGAGACGGGATCAGGCTCCTATTCGCAGCTCACTACGCGACTGGCTGGCATGAGTGACCGTGTGGGTGAACATGCCAGCAACGGCCGCGACATGGGACTTCAGCTGCAGGGCGACCTCCTGCCCGTGGCTGCCGACCGTCATCATTTCCTGCATTATCAGATTGGTGTCTATACAGGTCAGGGCATCAACACGGGCGATAAGAACACGAGGAAGGACGTCATCGGCGGCATCGCTATGCGTCCGCTGAAAGACCTGCAGGTGGGTCTGTTTGGCTGGGACGGCAATTTCGTCAAGGACGGACTCACGGTGCGCCGCACCCGCTGGGCAGTCGGAGCCAAGTACGACGGCCCTGTGACCGCCCGCGCAGAGTATGCCCACAGCGTGGGACGTAAAGTCTCGACCGCTGCCGACGGCACCCCCATCGTCAGCGGAGCCGACCGTGCCGATGCGTGGTATGCCCTGCTCGGCGTGCCTGTCGGGCAAAAAGTGAAACTCTGGGCGAAGTACGACGTCTATCGCGATGCAAGGACCTGGGACTCAGCCCGTAGCCTCTACATCCTCACGGCTGACTACAACTTTACGAAAAACCTCAAGTTGCAGCTTAATCTCACCCGCGTGAACGACCGCATAGTGAACACTGCAGGTGGCGATGGCGACTACAACATGGCCGATTTGCAGGTTTATGTGCGCTTCTGACCACAATTTTTAATTTTTAATTTTTAATTTTTAATTTATTTGCGTACCTTTGCAGGGATAAGTAGATTTTAATTATTCATTTTTAATTTTTAATTCAAAACTTATGAAGATTGAGAAAATCGTCGCTCGCGAGATACTTGACTCGCGCGGCAACCCTACCGTCGAAGTTGACGTAGTGCTCGAAAATGGTGTTCTGGGTCGTGCAGCCGTTCCATCGGGTGCCTCTACTGGCGAAAACGAAGCCCTCGAGCTCCGTGACGGCGACAAAGGCCGCTACCTCGGAAAGGGCGTCCTGAAGGCTGTTGAAAACGTCAACACCGTCATCGCTCCCGCACTCAAGGGCGACTGCGTGTTCGATCAGCGCGCTCTCGACTACAAGATGCTCGCCCTCGACGGCACACCCACCAAGTCGAAGCTCGGCGCCAATGCCATCCTCGGTGTCAGCCTCGCTGCTGCCAAGGCTGCTGCCAACTGCCTCGGACTCCCCCTCTACCGCTACATCGGTGGTTGCAACACCTACACACTGCCCGTGCCCATGATGAACATCATCAACGGCGGTGCACACTCTGATGCTCCCATCGCTTTCCAGGAATTCATGATCCGTCCGGTCAGCGCTCCCAACATCAAGGAGGCTATCCGTATGGGTGCCGAGGTGTTCCACAACCTCGCCAAGCTGCTCAAGGCCCGTGGCCTCTCGACGGCAGTCGGTGACGAAGGTGGTTTCGCTCCCGCTCTCGACGGCATCGAAGACGCGCTCACCATCATCTGCGACGCCATCAAGGCTGCCGGCTACAAGCCCGGCGACGACGTGAAGATCGCTATGGACTGCGCTGCATCTGAGTTCGCTGTTCAGGAAAACGGCCAGTGGTTCTACGACTACAAGCAGCTGAAGAACGGCAAGCAGAAGGATCCCAACGGCAAGAAGCTCTCTGCCGACGAGCAGATCGCATTCCTCGAACACCTCATCGACACATATCCTATCGACTCGATCGAGGACGGCCTCGACGAGAACGACTGGGAGAACTGGGTGAAGCTCACACAGAAGGTGGGCCACAAGTGCCAACTCGTCGGCGACGACCTGTTCGTAACCAACACCAAGTTCCTGCAGAAGGGTATCCAGATGGGTGCTGCCAACTCTATCCTCATCAAAGTAAACCAGATCGGTTCGCTGACCGAGACACTCGAAGCCATCGAAATGGCTCACCGTCACGGCTACACAACCGTCACCTCTCACCGCTCGGGCGAGACAGAAGATGCCACCATCGCCGACATCGCTGTCGCTACCAACTCGGGTCAGATTAAGACTGGTTCGATGAGCCGTACCGACCGCATGGCCAAGTACAACCAGCTCATCCGCATCGAAGAGGAACTCGGCAGCACAGCCAAGTACGCCTACAAGAAGCTGAAGTAAAACCGTCGTACAAAGTACAGGGTACTATGTACACCCATCATTTCCAACCCTGCATGTTGCATCCTGCGGCATGCAGGGTTTTCTTGTGCCTCTGCCTGTGCTTCGTGCCCTACATGGCTGACCTTCAGGCCCAAACGCTCAGCCGGCGGCAGTGCGCTCAGCTGGCTCGGCAGCTGCGCAGCGAGTGGACCGACTCCGTGCGCCGCGCCATGGCCGACAGCCATGCACAGCGGGTCATTGTCCGCGATGCCGGCCCGATGCGCCTGCACTGGACCGTGTTCGGTGACGCACCCGCCGACGGCCGCAGCCTCTATATCTCGCTGCATGGCGGGGGTGTCGCACCGCCACAGCTCAACGACGCGCAGTGGCAGAACCAGTGGCAGCTCTACCAGCCTGCCGAAGGCGTCTATCTGTGCCCACGTCCTCCCTTCAACACCTGGGACCTCCATTTCCGGCCCGAGCTGGACGAATACTATGCCGACCTCATCCGCATGATGGTCGTCTGCGAAGGCGTCAACCCCGACAAGGTCTATGTGATGGGCTATTCGGCAGGTGGCGACGGAGTGTGGCGCCTTGCACCGCGACTGGCTGACCGCTGGGCTGCCGCCTCGATGATGGCCGGACATCCAGGCGACGTCAGTCTCGTGAACCTGCGCAACCTGCCTTTCATGATTTGGTGCGGGGCGAACGACGCTGCCTACGACCGCAACCGCGAATGCCAGCGGCGCATGGCCGAGATGGACTCGCTGCACCGTGCCGACCCGCAGGGCTATGTTCACGAAAATCATCTGGTCGCCGGCAAGGGGCACTGGATGTACAGACAGGACACCGTGGCCGTTGCCTGGATGGCGCGTCATCGCCGCAATCCCCTGCCCGACACGATTGTCTGGCGACAGGGCGACGTTCCGCAGCGCTGTATGTACTGGCTCCAGGTGCCTGCAGCCGAGATGACGCGCGACCGCGAGGTGCGTGTCCGTCGCGAAGGCAACCGCTTCGACATCGACCGTGCGGACTACAGCGAACTGACCATCTTGCTCAACGACGCGATGATCGACTTTGCGCGTCCCGTCGTGGTCTGCTACAACGGCAAGCAGATTTTCAAGGGAAAACTCCGGCGCCGCGCCGCCGTCCTCCGTCGCACGCTCTACGACCGTGGCGACCCCTCGCTGATGTTCTCGGCCGAGCTTCGTGTAATGTTAAAAAAGCAAGGATTTTAACAGTTTCGACCCCCAATTTTGTGGGAGAATTTTTGGATAAATAGGATTTTGCAACAGCGAAAAACACGAAAAAGGACGAAAGAAACGAAATTTTTTGATGAAAAAATCCCGAAATCGGGAATGCCGATTTTCGTAGGGGCGGGTTCCCATGCCCGCCCGATCAGGCAAAGCCTGAAAACTGAAAGAAATTGGGATAAATTCTTTGGAGAGGCAGTATTTTAGAAGACAACATTGGACAACGAAGGACAACAAAGGACAACATTTTCTCAAAAATGAAATGATAAAGTTGTCCCGAGTTGTCCTTTGTTGTCCCGAGTTGTCTTCTAAAAAATTCCCGAAGTGGAGTTTTCTGACTAAAAATCCCTTTTTCCCGCTTTGCGAAAAGCATTTTCACGTAACGGATTCCCATTTATTTCATTTTTGTCCGCCGTCTGAGCATCGGCAGTCCGCCGTCTGGGCGTCGGCGAAGCGCCGTTTACTCTGTCGTTTGTCCGCCGACGGAGCGTCGTCAGTCCGCCGTCTGACGGCCGGCAAAGTGCCGTCTGCCGACAGGTTTGTCCGCCGTCTGCCGACGCTGTGTCCGCCGACTGCCGACAGCCGGACGGCGGACAAACGACAAGGTGTCGGTGGCCGAGGGAAAAATGGGTCGGAAAACAACGCGTCGTGGTTGCGAAATTTGCGACCGAGCGGTCGGTCGCTGACTTCTGCGCGATTCTCAGCGCCTCGACTTCTCAGGTGTTAGTTAACAAAATCGCAACTATCTCTCACTTTCTGATATACCCTTTTAACATTTCTTCCCTTCGTGTCCCCCCATCATTTCATCAATGCCAAACTGGGTTGTCAATCAGATTTGACCCTCACCTTTCCGCTCAACTGCAAAAACTGCGGCAAAGATTTGGCAGATGTAAACAAATTCGTTAACTTTGCGGCAAAGGCGTTTTGTATTGCAGAGAGCTTGAAGGAAGAACGCTTGCGGGCAGGACTGACGCAAGAGCAGCTGGCCGAGCGTGTCGGCACGAAAAAAGCCTACATCTCCCGCATCGAGAACGGAAAGGCCGACATTCAGCTCAGCACACTCTTCCGGCTGTTTGCAGGACTTGGCAAGCGTGTAAACGTCGCAATCGTGTGATAAAAAACTCAAGGTCGCCAAAACTTAATAAATAGATACTGCGGACGAGGACGTCCGCGTTTCGACTCTAAAAAATCACTAACTAAATAAACACTATGAACAAGTCAATTCTCAAGAGTGTGAAGGCCCTGATTGCCGTGGTGGTGGCGTCGGGCCTCATGTCGTTCGGCACTATCGCACGCGTCGAGCCGGTCGAAGTTGAAACTCCCGCAGGCACAGCGCCGCGCCTGCCCTTCCAGCTGTGGGTGACCTACACCGACGGCACGGGTGAGTGGCGTCAGGTGCGATGGACCAACTCTTCGCCATCGACCGAACAGAAGGAGGCCGACGCTGCGCAGACCCCTGCCGGCACACAGTACAAGGTCGTCGGCTACATCACGGGCGACAACACCACCGACAAGGGCTATCCCGTCGTCGCCACCGTGCGCGTGGTCAGCACTCCGTGGGCGGTGCCTTCGCAGAAGCCCGTCGCCGAGCCGCTGCCCCTCGACAAGGTGAGCATCAACGGCACGAACCGCCTTACCCACAACCGCGACATGGACATCGACCAGTTGCTCTCGCTCGACGTCCGTCAGCAGCTCTACAACTACCGCGACACCTACGGCCTGCCCACCGAGGGCTACCCCGTGGCCGACGGTTGGGACTCGCCCACCACGAAGCTCAAGGGACATGGCTCGGGACACTACATGAGTGCCATGGCCTTTGCCTTTGCCTCCTGTCAGGACAAGGCGAAGAAGGACGAGTTGCGCCGCCGCATCACGCTCATGGTCAACGAATTGCGTGCGTGCCAGGAGCGCACCTTTGTCTGGAACGACCGGCTGGGCCGCTACTGGGAAGCCCGCGACTTTGCACCCGAAGCCGAACTGCGCGACATGAAGGGCTCGTGGAAAGACTTCGACGAATATAAGAAGCACTATACAGAGTACGGCTACGGTTACCTGAACGCCATCCCTGCCCAGCACTGCGCCCTCATCGAGATGTATCGCGCCTACAACAACGAGCAGTGGGTGTGGGCTCCGTACTATTCCGTCCACAAGCAGCTGGCAGGCCTCATCGACATCGCCACCTATCTCGACGACGCGAAGGTGAAGGCCAAGGCCCTGCAGATTGCCAAGGACATGGGACTGTGGGTTTGGAACCGTCTGCACTACCGCACGTATGTCAAGAATGACGGCAGCCAGGAGGAGCGTCGCGCACGTCCAGGCAACCGCTACGAGATGTGGAACATGTATATCGCCGGCGAGGTGGGTGGCATGGCAGAGAGCCTGGCACGCCTGTCGGAAATGACCAACGACGCCACCGAGCGTGCCCACTTGCTCGAAGCTGCAAACTATTTCGACTCGCCCGCATTCTTCGAACCGCTCTCGCGCAATGTCGATGCCATCCGCACTCGCCATGCCAACCAGCACATTCCGATGATTACCGGAGCCTTGCGCTCGTTCCGTGGCAACGGACAGCCTTACTACTACAACCTGGCTCAGAACTTCTGGACGATGATTCAGGGACGTTACCGCTACGCCATGGGCGGTGTGGGAAACGGCGAGATGTTCCGTCAGCCCTACACCCAGATGCTGTCGATGAACACCAACGTCGGTGGCTGGGGACGCGACCAGCATCCCGAACCCACCATCAACGAGACGTGCTGCGCCTACAACCTCGCCAAGCTGTCGAAGGACCTCAACTGCTTCCGTCCCGACGATGCTGCCTACATGGACTACTACGAACGTCTGCTCTACAACCAAATCATCGGTTCGCTCCATCAGCACGAGTACAAGGTGCTCTACCAGTACGCTGTCGGCCTGAACGCCTCGAAGCCCTGGGGCAATGAGACTCCGCAATCGACTTGCTGCGGCGGCACCGGCGTGGAAAACCATGTGAAGTACCAGGAAGCTGCCTATTTCGTAGCCTCCCAAGGAAAGGAGAATTGCATTTGGGTCGCCCTCTACATGCCGACCACAGCCACGTGGGACGCCACGAAGACCGTGATTGAGCAGGAATGCGAATGGCCCGCCGAGCGCTCTACCATCCGCATCAAGAAGGCTGGCAAACCCTTTGCCATGAAGCTGCGCGTGCCCTACTGGGCCACCGAAGGCTTCGATGTCCTGCTCAACGGAAAGTCCATCTTCTCCACCACTATCGGAGAGGGCAGGGCGAAGGCACAGCCCTGCAGCTACGTGGAGATTCCTCTACGCAAGTGGTCGAAGAAAGACGTGGTCGAAGTCGTCATGCCCTTCGCCCGTCACCTCGACTTCGGTCCCGACAAGATGGCCATCGCCGCCACAGGTAAGAACCAACGCACGGAGTTCACACCGCAGTGGCTCGGCACCTTCATGCGCGGTCCGCTCGTCATGTGTACCACCGGCATCACCGACTGGAAGCAGGCCGAAGTCACCGTGCCTGCCGACCTCAGCACCTCGCTTCAGCTCATTCCCGACTACGACGCCAACCGCCACGTCACCCACTATCTGCGCATGGACCTGCAAGGTGCCAAGAGCGACCTCGCCTCCATTCCCGACTACGAGGAATATGCTGCCGAAACCGAGGCGAACGCACTCGACGAGACCCCGCTGCGCGAAGCCATGCAGGTGGCTCGCAGCCGCCGCGATGCTCAGTTGGCATGGAACGAAATGGCAGTCAAAGTGCCGGAATACGCACCTTGGGCGCGCCACGGATTCCGTCGCATGATGGAGCAGTACGACCGCAGCCAGCGCGTGTTCGACAACTACGACCGCACGCAAGAGGACATCAACCGTCAGGCCACCGAACTCAACGCCGCCCTCAACACCATGCGCCCAGGCAACCTGCCCGAACTGGAGGACATGGACGACCTGCTCCCCCTGCTCGACAAGGCCAAGGCCATGCCTAAGTCAAAGAAGACGCAGGAGGCTATCGACTACGCCGAGATGGTTGTCAAGTACGTCAGCGACGGCTCCGGCACCATGGACATGATCCAGCGTGCCACCGACCAACTGAAAGCCGTGGTGAAGTAACTTTTGCTTACTCACACCACACACATCAACCCAAAATCCCATGCAGACCAACCTGTCTGCATGGGATTTTTTCGTAGATGTGAAGGGAAGTCTCCCCCTCTTCTTTATGGCTGCACGTCGGCATTTGCTGCTGCTGAGTCTGAGGCTCTGTCGTCGTTGTAAGCCTCTTGCCCCTCGACAAGAATTCTTTTTACTTTCTTCCCGTTGAGGGTGATGCTGCCGTCTTCCTGTTTCTCAGCACCAGGCAGTTTGTCAATCAACTGCTCTGCTTTGTTGTAAACCTCTTTGTCCTCGACAAGAATTCTTTTTACTTTCTTCCCGTTGACGGTGATGCTGCCGTCTTCCTGTTTCTCAGCACCAGGCAGTTTGTCAATCAACTGCTCTGTCATCGTCTTCTCTCTTACTTTGATTTCGATTACTCCGTTCTTGCCTTTGTCGCCATAGATAGCCGTGGCGGCTCCGTCTTTGAGAACGGTTATGGATTCGATGTCGTCTTCTTTAATGTTGAGAAGCTTGTGCATGTCTTCGTCCTTCATGAGATTGATGTCTTTCCTCCCTCCTAGCGCAGAGAAGTCAACATGGACAATCTTTCCGTTTATAACAAAGAGTGGTTCTTTGTCGTCTTGAGCCGTTGATGTCTCTTGGGCGTGGATGACGATGATGCCATGCTTGTCTTTGTAGTCGTACTTTGCTGTTCCGTTCGCGGTCTTCAGTATCTCAAACTGTGAATTTGCCAGCAAGGTCTTGTAGTTTCTCAATTCGGCTTCAGTAGCTTGACGTCCATTGATGAAGACGTATTCAGCTGTGCACTCGAAGTCGCCGTCGGCAGGCTTGCCTTCGTGTGTGAAGCCCACGATTCTGCCATACTGGTCTTTGATGGGATGGATGGCGAAAGGTGTGCTGTCAGGTGCTACAACCATTGTCTCTGGTGTGAGAATGGCTTGTTTTACTTCATGGAGTACAGGCACTTTTGTCGTTTCCAACGTCTTCACCATGGTTTCTACAGGGTCGGTCTGGGAGGGAGTGGCGAAGGTGTTGATAGTCAGTGCCACTACGGGGATGGCGCATAAGGCTTTGAGCATGAGCCAGCGGTTGGAGGTTTTCTGGTACATCATCGTAATTCGTTTTTTTAGTGAACCGTGATTCAGATTGTTGGTGAATGGCTGCAGACGATTCCCGACCACCTTCATCACGAGAAGTTGTTGATATGATTTTGCATCGATGCCTTGGTTGATGACCGCCTGGTCGGCCTCATATTCGTGCACGGTTTTAAGGTCACGGCTGAGAAACCAGACGAAGGGATTGAACCATTGTAGGGTTCTGACAAACTGGAGGAGCAGAAGGTCGTAGGTGTGTCCCAAGCGGATGTGCTCCTGCTCGTGTGTGAGGATATATTGACGGCTGCTTTCGTAGTCATTTATACTCATTACGATGTAACGAAAGATACTGAAGGGTGGTGGGTTGTTGCCCCTGTGCAGAATAATGATGTTGCCTTGCGTGTCCCTGCGGCGCACACCGCGGGACATGAAACGGACGAGCGAGAGGGTTTGCACCAGTGTGAGGACAAGTATGACGGCTACTCCAGCCAAGTAAAGCCATGTGAGCGCCTGAATCCATGTGATGCTTCTCGAGTTATCTGCTGTCGCGGCGATGGGTATGGTGTCATGTTCGATGTAGTTTTGCATCAAGTACACCTCTTCGTTCAGTGTGGTAGGATGTTCGGTGGTGAAGTGGAACAGCGGCAGGACGAGCGACACTACCATAATGCCCACCAACATGCAGCGGTTGAACCGATGAAAAGTCTCCTTACTCAGGAAGAGGAAGAAACAACTATAAAGGAGTGCCAGCGTGATGGCTGCCTTGAAGACGTATAACACCATAAGATTTACGGATTTAACGATTTACCATTTACTATTTGTTCTTGATCATCTCCATGATTTCTTGCAAATCTTCTTCTGACACCTCCTCTTGTAGGGCAAAGAAGGAAAGCATGGACTTGAGTGAACCGCCGAAGAAGGTGGATTTTACTTCTTTCATCACGCGGTTGGTGTAGGTCTTCCTGCTGATGATGGGTGTGAAGACAAAGGTTTTGCCACCACCTTCCACTTTGTGCGAAGTGATGAAACCTTTGTGCGTCAAAATCTTCAAAAACGTGGCAATGGTTGAGTAGGCAGGTTTAGGCTCTGGGTACTGCTCGATGATTTGGTGAGTGGTGAGTCCCCCTTCACCCTCTGTTTCAAGATGCCTCCAAAGCACATTCATGATTTCCATTTCCGCTTTGGTCAGTTGACGTTCTTCGTTGCTTTGTCTCATCTTAACTAAAGATTTAGTTTTTCTGTCGCAAAGGTAATCTAAACTTTTAGATAATCACAAATTCAAATGCAGAATAATGAACGTGGAACGGAAACTTTAACTTTTTTTGTTAGATATTCATGGGCTTTTATTAGATATTAAGAAGGGGGTTCGTCGTTCAGTCCAAGTACTTGGAAAATACACGCTAAGTGCTTAGCGTAAAAACTCCAAGCGCTTAGCGTTCGAACGCCAAGCGCTTGGAGTATAAATTTCAAACATTCAAGATCAGCAGGTGACTACTTCTTGATGCGCCACATGACGAATGTCTTGGCGGGAACGGAAGTCGTTTGGGTCGGTGCCGTTACCGTCACGTTCTGAGTGGTGGGGATGTAGGCATTGGGCTGGTCGAGGGTGTTTTCGCCGTCGAGGTTGGCAGCGGTGAAGATGGTGCGGGTGGCTTCGTGGCTGCCCTTCATGCCCTTGAGGTTGAGGGTCACGTCCTGTGCCTTGTCGCCGACGTTGACCACCTTGACAATCACTGTGTTCGTGGCCTTTTCATAGACAGCCGAGGCGAAGAGTCCGTCCTGGTCGTCGTTGCCGGCGACGGGCTTGCCGTTCATAGTGAGCTGGAGCACGTTGTCGCCCTTGTTGTTGGCGTAGAGGCTCTGCACGTGCCATGAGCAGGTGCGGAAGCTCTTGAGGTTGTCGTACCAGATCATGTCGGGACGCCACTGCCAGCCGTCAACATGGGCGAAGAGGGGAGCGTAGGTGGCCATGTGAACCACGTCGGCATTGCGTTCGACGCCTGTGAGGAAGGCAGCCTCGAGCAGGGCAGCGTTGAAGTGGTTCCACTTCTTGCCGCGTCCGTGGCAGGCATATTCGCCAGCGAAGACCTTCGGACCCTTGCGGTCGTAGTTGTCGTAGCGGTTACCGCTCTTGAGAAACCACGATTCGGGGCGGTAGAAGTGCTCATCGACGAGGTCGGCGCCCAGACGCTTCATCTCTGGCCAGAGGTAGTCGAAGTCCTTGCCCTCGCTGTTCGGGCCACTGGTGCCGATGATCTTGATGTTCGGATATTTGGCGCGAACCTGCTTGATGAAGGGTTCGAGGTTTTCGGGATAGATCGTGTCCCACTGCTCGTTGCCGATGGCGACAAACTTGAGGTTGAAGGGGGCAGGGTGACCCATGTCGGCGCGGAGCTTGGCCCAGACGTTCTTCGCAGGGTCGCCGTTAGCGAACTCGATGAGGTCGAGCACGTCGTCGATGTAGGGCTGAAGTTGGTCAACGGGGACGTGGGCGTCGGAGCGGTGCGAGCCGTTCTGGAACTCACAGGCGAGGCCTACGCTGAGCACGGGCAGGGGTTCGGCTCCGATTTCCTCGCTGAGCAGGAAGTATTCGTAGAAGCCCAGACCGTACGACTGATGGTAGTCGGGGAAGTAGCGGTAGGTGAACGTGTTCTCCCAACGGTTCTTGTTGATGGGACGGTTCTCGACGGGACCTACGCTGTTCTTCCACTGGTAGCGCTGGTCGAGCGTCGTGCCTTCGACGATGCAGCCGCCCGGGAAACGGAACACACCCGGGTGGAGGTCGGCGAGAGCCTGGGCAAGGTCCTTACGCATGCCGTTCTCGTGTCCTTTCCAAGTGTCAACAGGGAAGAGCGAGATGTGCTCCACGTCCATCGTGCCGCTGCCCGACGAGCCGTTCTCATTGCAGAGCATCAGACGCAGGTTGGCGTGGCTGGCGGTGCGGGTCGATTTGATGACCACCGTATATTTCTTCCAGTCCTTCGAATCGACAACGATGTCGTTGCTTGTGAACTCCTGGTGTTCCTCCATCGTGCTCTGGTTGACCAGCTGCACGCGTAGCATCTGCTTCCGTCCGTCGGGCACACGGGCATAGAGCGAGAAGCGATACTCGGCATCCTTCTCGACGCCGATGCCGAAGAAGCCCTCGTTCTGCAGTCCGGTCCACTTGTCACGGTGTCCGGCCGAGAGCAGGCGTACGTAGTGAGGATTCTTGTCGAAAGGACCGTCGTTCTTGACCTCCAGACGGCCGAAAGCGTCCCAGCCCATCAGCGGGTCGGGCGTGAACTCGAACGAGCGGTTCTTCACCAGTTCGCCGTACAGACCTCCGTCGGCAGCGTAGTTGATGTCCTCGAAGAAAATGCCGTACATCGTCTTCTGAATCGGTGCGCCGAGCTTCTTGGTGTTGATGTCGAACGTGTGTGTTTGTGCCTGTGCAGTGAGCGCGCAAAGCAGGCAGAGTGCACTGAGAATCTTTTTCATGCGATTTTGGTTTTTAGGTGAGTTATTGAATAAGGAATTTCTTTCCGTTCCGTATGTAGAGGCCTTTCGGCATTTGCCCGACGTCCGGCGTCCGATGCCCGACGAGTCGCCCCTGCAGGTCGAAGACCTTGTCGTCGGTTTTTTGTACTTCGTACTTTGTACTTTGTACTTCCTCGATGTTGTCATAGACGATTTCGTCGGGCAGGCAGTAGAGGATGAAGTGATCGACGCTCCACCAGGCAGTGGCATCGGCGTCGGCCGAGGCCGTGACGATGATTTGGTCGCCCTGCTGCACCCTGAAGCTGTGGGTATAGAGTCGTTGCCAGCCGTATCTGTATGTCGATTCGGGGTCGGTCTGTTCGCCTGTTCCCAAACCCTCGGCGCTGTAGTCGGTCGCTCGGTCGCCGCTCACGACGGTGGCTGTGAGTCGGAAGGGGATGCCGGCCTTGGCGCGCATACAGGCGCAGAGCCGGTAGCGGCCTGCGGGCGGGTAGGGGATGACTTGCGAGAGATGGCTGTGCAGCGCACCGCTCTGCCACCGGTCCCAGTAGGGGTTGGTGGCCGAGCCGTTCCAGCCCTGACTGGTCATGGGGTTGAGGTTTTGGTATTCCCAGCCGTACATATCGTGTCGCGTGCATTGGGGGTTGGCGATGAGCATGGAGGCGTTCAGCCATTCGGTGGTGGACGGCGTGAAGAAACTGCAAAGGAGCTCGTCGTGCCGGTTACGCTGGACGTGCAGGAATGCAGCCTCGCTCATTTCGAGGACATCGGCGGCGGGTCCGAGGTATTGGAGCCGGAAGTTGTCGGCACCTGCGCGGCGTGCTGTCATCGGGGCGATGTTCTTGATGCCGATGCGCAGCTGTCCGTCGCCGACGAGAATCTGGTCGATGGTGGTCGCTTGGTTCGGGTCGAGGTCGGTGTCGTCGGTGACAGGCGAGAAGTATTCCACTCCCTCGGCCTGGGCATACAGCCCGACCGCACCGTTCACCGTGGCGTCGTCCACGCCGTCGGTCGAGTTGAAGCACAGCGCACTGAGCCGGTAGATGCCAGGGCGCAGGTGGTCGAGTTCCTGGTAGTAGTCGAAGTACATGCCATCGGGGTCTGCGCTCCATGCCTCCAGGCAGGTGTTGCCGTCGGGGTCACGGGTCGCACCCTTGTCGGCACTGCGCAGGCAGGTCCATCCTGCTATGTCGTCTGAGTCGTGCACCAGTATCTTTCCGTTTTGGACATAGGCAAGCTCCACCTCGTCGCTGCTCACGTCGTCGCCGAAGAGCGTCGTGCTCTCGATGCAGTACGAGTCCGTCTCGGGGTCGAAGTCGCTGAGAGGCAGCGTGAGGCTGAAGGTCGGCTGGTCGAAGAGCGAACGGTCGTCCACGGACAGCAGAGTGCTGACGGTCCCGTCGTCGGCGATGCGCCGCAGGACATACGTGTCGGTGCAGTCGCCGTTGGGGTTCGTCATGACGAACGTGAGGGTGTTGGGCTGGCCTTCCACCTCCTCGTCGAGCACGCAGTTCAGTTCTGCCTTCTGCGGCGCCGGACGCTCCCATCGGGGCACGCACTGCATGTCGGCGCGGAAGGCAAAGTCGGTTTGGCAGTCGCGATAGACGCGCCCTGCCGGCGTCAGCACTCCGTCGTCGCCGACGAGGCGGCGCGAGGCTGTCTGCCACTGATAGTAGCTATATCGTTCGACAAAGGGGCACCGCTCCAGCATCTCCTGAATCTCCATCACGGCTGCACGGTTCTTCTCCAGCCGCGCGTCGGGGTCGGCAGGCCAAGGTTCGCTCGTCTGAGCACCTCCGTATGCCCATTCCGTAATCCAGATGGGGCGGTGCGTCGTCTCGTAGATTTCCCTCAGAACACGGTACCACGCCTCCGGTCCGTTCGCCTCGTTGGGCCCCCAGTAGGCGTGCAGGGCGACGAAGTCGCAGCGAGAAGCCTGTTGGTCGCACAGCCTGACGTAGTTGTAGAGCCAGTTGAGGTCGGTCGGTGCAGGCGAACCGATGCGCAGGCCGTCAGCTGTCAGTTGCGGCAACAGCTCTGCAGCCTGCTGGGGGCTGATTACCCCGCCGCAGCCGCACACCGACGCGTTGTGTCGCGCCGGATGGTCGGGCTCGTTGAGGCCGAGCAGACACGTCGCCGTGCGCCAGTCGTCGGCATCCCCCGCCAGCTCGCTGTCCAGGTGCGGCAGCATGGGCACATACTCCGCATCCGGCGTCGAGCTGCGGTCGGCTGCCCATGTGTAGAACCATCCCGCGTGCAGACGCTGCGCCTGACGGAGCATCGTTTCCTCGTCCTCGGTCGAGCACCATCCCCTCTTTCCGACGTATTGCCACGGACGGATGTTCACCGAAGTGACGCGGCGATCCAGCGCCTCGGGCAGTAGGTCGATTACCAAGTCGCTGTGGTCAGCCACAAAGACGCGGCTGTAGCCCCCTCCGTCGGCTTCGGTCGAGAGCGTGGCCATGTAGCCCCGCCGCAGCACGAAGCTGCGCATCGCGTTGCCGTTCGCGCCCAGGTCGGCATGATTTCGGCACGTCAGACTGAACGACGTCCCGCCGCGGCCTGTGTCGCAGTAGCCGGTCATAGCCGCTCCGCCAAGCGTGAACGGCATGACCACCGCCCCGTCGAGCCAGACAGCCACCCGCACGTTCACACCGTTGACCGACGGACGCCCCATGAAGCGGATGTGCGGCAGATAATCGGCTATCACCTCGCTCGGGCTGACATGCTCCAGCACCACCCATGCGGCTGGGCTCATCACCTCGAGTTGCCCCTCGGCGGTGAAGGGAACGTCGCCCATGAGGTGGATGTCGGCGAAGTCATACACCCTCACCGTGCTGCCGATTTGCCAGAAATCCCTCTCCGGCCGGCCCTGCGCATTGGTGAACACGTCAGTGCGGGCAGCACGGAGCGACGCCTCGTAGCCCTCGTCCAGGGCTGGAAACACGCTCCAGCGCGCACGGCCCGAAGCCTGCAGGTCGTAGCGGACGGGAATCACGTCGGCCTCGGTCCAGTCGCAGCCCAGTCGGCGCGTGGGGGCCTTCATCGAGCAGACGACCCCACCCAGCCTCGTGTCCAGGCTCCACAGCCAGTCCAGACCCATTCCTCGTTCCTCAGACCATTCCACCACGCCCCGTTCGGCATCCGCAGCCTTCAGGTAGAAGCCCGTCTGCTCGTTGCGCAGTCGCCACATACCCTTTGCCGCCGTAGCCTCGGCCACCACGATGCAAGCCGCCGACGCGTCGGCCCCTGCGGCATCCGTCAGCCGTGCCACGGCAGGCTCGTCGCCCACGCCGAGCACCAGCCCGTAGTAGTCGTTGCGGAGGTAGTAGCGCCCGCCGTCCGACATCTTGGCAGCCGCAGCCGTTGCCGTCAGCCAGCAGGTCAGCAGCGAGCAGAGGAATGTTCTGAAGTGGCGTGTCATTGACTCGGTGATTCTTTCTGCAAATTTAGACATAATTTTTGAAAAACATCCTCTGTCGGAGAAATAATTTGCGAATTCCGTATCTGCACAGCCCCTTCCGTTCTCGGCCATGCAGCCGTCGAGACAGCCCCCGACTGCGTCCGAAAGTCAGCTGACGGGCCGAAAAAGCTCAAAATACCACTGATATTCTCAAAAATCTCAATGAAATTTCTACAAATCTCAATGGAATTTTCAAAAATCTCAATGATATTTTGACTTTTGTCCGCGCAGCAGCTGAGTCTGACCTGCGCAGCAGCTGAGTTTGATGCGCATAGCAGCCGAGTTTTTTCCTCGCAGAGGTGACGGAATCGCAGCCGACTCCGCTGCCTCGTACCGCAAACTGCGGCTTTGCACAGTGCCATAATAATATAATCGGTGTGAACTCTGCGAAAAAGAATCTTATTATTGTGGATTCCTAAAGGTCGTTTGGCTGGCAGGAGTTGTTTTTTGTGCTCAGATTTGGCTGTGTGGAAAAAAAGTCGTTAATTTGCAGAACGTTCTATCATTGAAACCAGACAAAACTAACTATTTACACAACGAAAATGAAAAAGCTTTTTCTATTGACCGCAGCCTTGCTGCTGACAACCTTTTCTGCCATGGCCCAGCGCCAGACGGACATCCTCGATCGTGGCCTTGTGGCTGTGCCTGGCCTTAGCGGAGGTAACTTCGTGAGCTGGCGCATCTTCGGCGAAGAGTACTACGGCTACACGTACAACCTGTATCGCGGCTCGACCAAGATTGCATCGAACCTCAGCGTGTCGAACTTTGAGGATAGGAGCGGCAACGCCAACAGCACGTACCAGGTCGAGGTGCTCTATCGCGGCGAACCCGTGGGACGCTCGGAGAGTGTGAAGACATGGAGCGCACAGTACAAGCAGTTTGCCGTGGCAACGGTGGTGAACCGCAATGGTGTGGATGTGACGGCTCAGTACAACATCAACGACATCGCGCTGGCCGACCTGACGGGCGACGGCGTGGCTGAGTTCATCGTCAAGCGCAACAACGGTGCCGACAATGACGACTCGGGTGTCTATCCCGTGAGCAACACGACGACGTTCAACCATCTGGAAGTCTATAACATGGAGGGTGAGCGCCTGTGGTGGATCGACCTCGGACCGAACATGGTCAGCGGACCCGACGAGCAGTATGACGCCGTGGGTTACGACTGGGACCAGGACGGTGCGGCTGAGGTGCTCATGCGCGGTGCAGACAATATGATCATCCACCATCCCGACGGTTCGGTGACAAACATCGGCAACATGAGCGTCAACACGCGCAACACCGTGAACCACGGCGATGCTAACGGCGCCTACACCAACTATGGCAATGAGTACCTGCTCTACCTCGAAGGTGCGACGGGCAAGCCCTACAGCATCGGGTCGGGTTCGACACCGCTGTGGATGACCTACCCCCTGCCGCGCGGCAATGCGAGCGACTGGGGCGACGGCTATGGTCACCGCTCGACGAAGCACTACTTCGGCGCGCCGTTCATCGACGGTCGCAAGCCTTACATCTTCCTCGGACGTGGCTGTTACACGAAGCATCACTTCAAGACCTTCGAGGTGAACCCCGAGACACACAAACTGACGATGAAGTGGGAGTGGAAGAGTTTTGAAGGAAATTATTCTGACCCTTGGCAGGATCCTTGGTTTGGCAACGGCTACCACAACTTCGGTATCGCCGACGTCGATTGGGACGGCCGCGACGAAATCTGCTTCGGCTCGATGGTTATCGACGACAACGGCAAGGGACTGCACACGACGGGCCTTGGACATGGCGACGCCCAGCACTGCGGCGACTTCGACCCTTATCGCCACGGTCAGGAAATCTTTGCCTGCAACGAGGACGAGCCGGCCATGAACTACCGCGACGGCACGACGGGTAAGATTTACTACCGCCTGCAATCGACCGGCGACGACGGACGAGCCCTCTGCGGAAACTTCTCGAACGACTACCCGGGTGCCATCGGACACTCGTCGCAGTCGGGCATCATCTCCTGCGTAGCCGACAAACCCATTGTCGGCGGTCCGGGCGGATTCACCAACAACTTCCGCATCTACTGGGACGGCGACCTGCTCGAGGAAGGCCTCGACGGTGCCAGCAGCCGCGAGGGTGCCAGCCGTGTGTTCAAGGCCAACGGCTCGAGCATATTTACGGCCGACGGAACGGCCAACTGCAACTGGACGAAGAACACGCCCAGTGCCACGGGTGACATCCTGGGCGACTGGCGCGAGGAAATCGTGGCACGCACCTCGGACAACAAGTACATCCGCATCTACACAACGAACTTCCCCACCGAATACCGCAACTATACGCTGTGGCACGACCACCAGTATCGACAGGGCATGGTGTGGGAGTCGATGGGCTACAACCAGCCGCCCCACGCCAGCTACTTCATCGGCGAACTGGAAGGCATCACCGTTACCCCGCCGCCCTACACGATGACGGGCCGCACGGAGATTGAGAACGGCGGCATCATCATGGGTGACTACAACGACCAGCAAATCATAGTCTGTGAAACTGCTAATACTGAAATATCTGTCAATGACGGCGCAGCACCCTACGTCACCATCTTTAATGTGCCCAGCTGGGTGCAGGGCACGAACAGCAACAAGACTGACGGAACGGGCACAATCAACCGCACCTACTACAGCTGCAACGTCACAGGCGGCGCCTTTGCCGGCGGCATGCGTCTGGTGAAGCAGGGCGACGGCATCCTCAACCTGCCTGCCGTCGAGCAACACTATACGGGTCCGACCGACATCTGGGCCGGTACGGTCAACTTCGACGGACAGCTCAAACTCTCGTCGCTTTGGCTCAATCGTTTCGCCGAGCTCAATTCGAACGGCGGCCAGTTCCGCTCCATCAAGATGGAGTACGACGCCATGCTGCGCCCAGGCGGAGCTTCGACGGTCGGCACCGTGACCACCGACTCGCTGTCGATGCGCTTCGGTTCGCGCGTCGTCTTCGACCTCTCAGCCTCAGCCAACGACCAGGTGAACATCGGCGTGCTGACGCTCGAAACCAAGGACTGGGAGTACGGTCCGCAGTATCAGGCTCCTGTGTTTGAGTTTGTGCTGCCTGCACGCACCGAAATCGCCGAAGGCAAGTATTTGCTGGGCGAAGTCGGAGAGATCGCCGGCGCGATTGGCAACATTCGCATCGAGGGTCTGGGCACCAAGAAGAAGTCGTCGCTCGTCCACGAAGACGGCAAGCTCTATCTCGTAGTTTCCGACACGCGTCAGGCTGACTCCATCATCTGGAACGGCAATGTCGATAACGTCTGGGACTTTTTCAATACACAGAACTTCACCCTTGCCAGCAATCCGGAGGTGACCGACGAAACCTTCGTCACGGGCGACAAGGTGCTCTTCACCAGCGGAGCCAACAATTACACGGTTGAGCTGAAGGGCGAACTCGAAGCCGACTCCGTCATTGTCGATGCCGGTCGAAACTATTCATTCACAGGAACGGGCTCCATCATCGGACGCTCGAAACTCGTCAAGCGCGGCAATGGCACACTGACCGTCAACACCACCAACAGCTATGCTGGCGGCACGCGCATCAGTGGCGGTACGCTCTCCGTGTCGTCGCTCTCCAATGCCAACCAGGAGAAGGGCAACCTCGGCGTCGTCAGCACCGTAGCCAACCGTTTCTTGATGGAGAACGGAGCAACGCTGAAGACCACAGCCGCCGTCACCCAAGGCTCAGCCATGCGTATGCAGACTGCCGACGGTGGCGTGATTGAAAACGACAACGACTTCATCCTCAATGCTCCTGTATCCGGTACGAAGCTCACCAAGAAGGGTGACGGATGGATGAAACTCAACGTCACAAGCCCCAGTCTGCAGCGTCTGACCATCGCACAAGGCACCGTTCAGTGTGTTAACTGCAACCAGCCGGCACAGACCGTCGAACTGCAGGGAACCAGCACGCTGAAGGAGAACACCGGTTCGGGCTACAACATCGAAGTGGCAAAGGGAGCCAAAGCTTACTGGAATCTGGTCGAGCGTGCGTCTTATACCAACAAAATGACCGGTACGGGCACCGTCACTGTCTATTGTCCCTCTGTGGTCGGTGCAGGTTGGCTGGCCCTCCGTACACCAATCAAATGTAACTGGTCGGAGTTCGAAGGAACAGTCATCCCCTCTGTGAACACGAAAGATAAAGAGACTCGTTGGCCCCTCGACAGCGAGGGCGGGATGCCTAACGGAACGATAGACATCCCGTCGGGCATCGAAGTGCTGAACACAGGCAAGACTTTCCGCATCGGCAAGGTACAGGGCACAGGCTCGCTCGGTGGTTACTGTGAGTTCGGCAACGGCGGCAGCGGCACGAACACATGGGAAGTCGGCAACGACGACTCGTGGGAAATGTCGGCCAAGGTGACCGGCGGTGCCACTAACTTCACGAAGGTCGGCTCCGGACGTGTCTCCGTCAAGGCCAAGTGGAACACCACCGGCACCGTTCGCGTGCAGGAAGGTGATCTTCGCGTCACCAATACGACGGGCCTCGGCACCGGCGCACTCATCGTCGAGAAGGATGGTCTCCTCTCTGGTGTGACAGGCAACTCGCACCTCACCAACTCCAGCACCACCGTCAATGGCACGCTGCGTGTCGGTGCGCTGCAGTCGACAACTACGGGTGCCATCGACTTCGACACCCTCAACGTCACCTTCAACCGCGGCTCTGTCCTCCAGTTGGGTGTCGTCCGTTGTGCCACCACCAAGGCAACCGGCGGTACCAGTCTGAAGAATGTGAAGCGGCTGACGATGAACGGTGTGATCGAAATCACCGTTTCCGAAAATCACACGTTTGCCGAGGGCGACTCTGTCATTCTGTGGACGGCAGAAAGCTTCAGCGGCACGCCCACGCTGGCCAGCAACGTTGTCGATGCCGAAAAGGGTCTGGTTTGGGACACCACCGACCTGCGCAAGGGCATCCTGCGTGTGAAGTACGATCCTGCTACTGCTGTGGATGAACTCTATGCCGAGGAAGCCGACGCAGCGCCCATCTACAGCATCGACGGTCGTCGTGTGGCAGTTCAGCGCCGCGAAGAGCTCCTTCCTGGCATCTACATCCAGAACGGTCGCAAGTTTATCGTGAGGTAATTCATAATTTTCAATTATCAATTATCAATTGTCAAAGATCGGACGCCCGAGTGCAAGACTCAGGCGTCCGATGCGTTTTTTGGGGCATTCGGAGGGTGATTCCGTGCTTTTCCATCGTTGCAAAATCACTTTCTTGCATTCCGCGTACCGAAAGCTCGAAAAAAAACCTTACCTTTGCGTCACATTACCAAATACTTAAACAAGGAAAAGTATGAGAAAGGTTGCCTTGATTACAGGCGTCACAGGTCAGGACGGTTCCTACCTCAGCGAATTTCTGCTCGAAAAAGGCTACGAAGTACACGGCATCATCCGCCGTTCGTCTGTTGATTACCGTGAGCGTATTGCTCACCTGGAGGGAAAGCCGAACTTCCACCTGCACTACGGCGACATGGGCGACTCCATGTCCATCCTGCAGGTGGTGAGCAAGGTGCGTCCCACCGAAATCTATAATCTGGCCGCACAGAGCCACGTGCAGGTCAGCTTCGACTCGCCCGAGTTCACGGCCGACGTCGATGCCACCGGCGTACTGCGTGTGCTCGAAGCCGTGCGTCTGTGCGGCCTGTCCGACAGTTGCCGCATCTACCAGGCATCAACGTCCGAACTCTACGGCAAGGTCGAACAGGTGCCGCAGAACGAACAGACGCCTTTCCATCCCTACAGTCCCTATGCCGTAGCCAAGCTTTACGGCTTTTGGATTGTGAAGGAATATCGCGAGGCCTACAATATGTTCTGCTGCTCAGGCATCCTCTTCAACCACGAATCGGAGCGCCGTGGCGAAACGTTCGTGACGCGAAAGATAACCCTCGCCGCCGCACGCATCGCTCAGGGCAAGCAGGACAAGCTCTATCTGGGCAACCTCTCCTCGCTGCGCGACTGGGGTTATGCCAAGGACTATGTGGAGTGTATGTGGCTCATCCTCCAGCAGCCGAAGCCCGAGGACTTCGTCATTGCCACTGGTGTGCAGCACAGCGTACGTGAATTCTGCTACCACGCCTTCCGTCATGCGGGCATCGAACTGGAGTTCCGCGGCGAAGGCTTGGACGAGAAGGGCATAGACAAGAAGACGGGCCGCGTGCTGGTCGAGGTCAGTCCCGACTTCTATCGTCCCACCGACGTCGTCAACCTCTGGGGCGACCCCACCAAGGCGAAGACGCAGCTGGGCTGGAATCCGGCTAAAACCATGTTCGAACAGCTGGTCGCCCTTATGGTCGATCACGACATGGCGAAGGTAGCTGCCGACGCTGCAGCCTCGAAAGTCCGCACCAACCTCGCCGAATATTTGGAAAAAGGGATTGTAAAATAAGAAGACTCTCCCCCAGCCCCTCCCTGTGAGGGAGGGGAGCAGTTACTTCTTCCCAATGATATGGCATATTACAAGACAGCATCACCCGATCGATACCTCCTGCTAAAATCTTTTGCAAGGGAAAACAGACGCAATGCAACCATAGCAGAAAATATTCTATGGGCTTACCTTCGCAAGAATGATTTCGGTGTTCGTTTTCTACGTCAACATATCATTGGCGATTATATTGTAGATTTTTTAGCTAAAGAGCAGGGCTTGGTTATTGAAGTAGATGGGGCTTACCATTCTGAGCCCAGACAAATGTTGAATGACGAATGCCGTACCGCCGATTTAGAAAATATGGGATTTCGTGTTATTCGCTTTACTAATGATGACGTCTATTTTAACACTGAGGCTGTCGTTAGCCAAATCAAAGAATATTTGAAATAGGATATGAATTTAGATAAACAAAATGTCAATGTAACGGCTCCCCTCCCTCACAGGGAGGGGGTGGGGGAGAGTCTGTTAGAGCAATCCGCTAAAATCTACGTGGCAGGCCACCACGGACTCGTGGGCTCTGCCATCTGGAACAATCTTTTGCAGCGTGGCTACACCAACCTTGTCGGTCGTAGCCATCAGGAACTGGACTTGCTCGACGGGCAGGCCGTGAAGCAGTTTTTCGACGAGGAGCGTCCTGACGCCGTCGTGCTGGCCGCTGCCCATGTGGGCGGCATCATGGCCAACTTGCAGTACCGCGCCGACTTCATCTGGCAAAACCTGCAAATCCAGCAGAACGTCATCGGCGAAGCATGGAAACACGGCGTGCAGCGTCTGCTCTTTCTTGGCTCCACCTGCATCTATCCCCGCGAGGCGCCGCAGCCGATGCCCGAGGACTGTCTGCTCACCTCGCCCCTCGAATACACCAACGAGCCCTATGCCATCGCCAAGATTGCGGGCCTGAAGATGTGCGAGTCCTTCAACTTGCAGTACGGCACCAACTACATCGCCGTCATGCCGACCAACCTCTACGGCCCGAACGACAACTTCCACCTGGAGAACAGCCACGTGCTGCCCGCCATGATTCGGAAGATTCACCTTGCCAAGTGCCTGAACGAAGGCGACTGGGACGCCGTTCGTCGCGACATCGGCTTGCGCCCAGTGACGGCTGCCACCCTGCGCATCGACGCCGACAGCAGCGAGGCAGACATCCTCACCGTCCTCGCTCACTACGGCATCACGCCCGAGGCAGTCACGCTCTGGGGCACGGGCCGGCCGCTGCGCGAGTTCCTGTGGAGCGAGGAGATGGCCGACGCCAGCGTCCATGTGCTGCTCCATGTCGATTTCCACGACACGTACCAGAAGGACCAGCTCAATGCCGACCACATCAACGAGATCCGCAACTGCCACATCAACGTCGGCACAGGCAAGGAGATTTCCATCCGCGACGTCGCCGAGCTCATCATGAAGGAAATCGGTTTCCGCGGCGAGCTTCGCTGGGACGCCACCAAGCCCGACGGAACGCTCAAGAAGCTCACCGACGTCACCAAACTGCACCGCCTCGGCTGGCACCACAAGATTGAAATCGACGAAGGGGTGCATCGCCTCTATGAGTGGTACCTCAAAGGCATCTGCATCAACCACAAATCCTGACCCCACCTTGCACACAAACACAGCCGACACACCGCAGCGGATTCCCCATCCCCTCGTCGCCACCATTCCTCTGGTGGTGCTCATCGCTGTGCTGGCTGTGGTCATCCGTCTGTTTGGCAGCGACGCCTTGACGGGTGGCAGCCAGATTGCGCTCCTCATGTCCACGGCCCTCTGCATCAGCATCACCATGCTGTGCTACCGAGTGCCGTGGTCTGTTTTTGAGGAACGCCTGAAGCAGACCATCGGCAGCGTCAGTGTGACCATCGTCATGCTGTTGCTCATCGGCATGATGGCGGGCACGTGGATGGTGAGTGGGGTAGTGCCCACGCTCATCTACTACGGTGTGCAGCTCATGTCGCCCCAGTTCTTCCTCGTCTCCGCCTGCGTCATCTGTTCGCTGGTCAGCGTGCTGTCCGGCAGTTCGTGGACGACGATTGCCACCATCGGCGTGGCGCTGCTGGGCATCGGCAACGCCCTCGGAGTGTCGGAGGCGTGGATGGCCGGCGCCATCATCTCGGGTGCCTACTTCGGCGACAAGATGTCGCCGCTCAGCGACACGACCATTCTGGCTTCCTCGTCCACGGGCACCGACCTCTTCCGCCATATCCGCTACATGCTGATCACCACCGTGCCCAGCATCACGCTCACGCTCATCATCTTCCTCGTCGCAGGTCTGGGCACCGCCTCGCGCACCGAGCTGCACATCAGCCAGTACGCCGACGGCCTCGATGCCACCTTCCACATCTCGCTCTGGACCCTCCTGGTGCCCATCCTGACGGGCGTGCTCATCTGGCGCAAGGTGCCCTCGCTCATCACGCTCTTCGCCTCGGCGGTCATGGCAGGGCTGCTGGCCCTGATCCTGCAGCCGCACCTGCTCTCGACCATCGGCGATGGAAACGTCGTGCGCGGGCTGTTCGTCACCTGTTTCGGTCCGACCCAGGTGACGACCGGCTACGCTCCGCTCGACGAACTGGTGGCGACGCGCGGCATGGCGGGGATGCTCGACACCATCTGGCTCATCATCTGCGCCATGTGTTTCGGCAGTGCGATGGTGGCGAGTGGCAACATTGAGAGCCTGACCGGCCTGCTGCTGCGTCATGTGCGCAGCCGTTTCGGCCTCGTATCCTCGACCGTCGGCACGGGTCTGTTCCTCAACACCGCCACCGGCGACCAGTTCATCTCCATCGTCCTGACCGCAGACATGTATCGCGATGCCTACCGTCGCGAGGGCTACGAATCGCGCCTGCTGAGCCGCACCACCGAGGATGCCGCCACCGTCACCTCCGTTCTCATTCCTTGGAACACCTGCGGTCTGACCCAATCGACCGTGCTCGGCGTCGCCACCATCACCTATCTGCCCTACTGCTTCTTCAACCTTCTGTCGCCGATCTCCACGCTCGTCGTGGCTGCCATCGGCTGGCGCATCCGTCGCAAACCGCAGCCTGCCGCTGATTCGGCCGCCGTCTGAATCGCCACGCTCCCCACATCCACTTCGCCTGCACCGCCGTCCCCAACTCGCCTGAGCTAAGGACGATTCTCGACGTGTGTGCAGACAAAAGTCAAAATATCATTGATATTTCTGAAAATACCAGTGATATTTTTGAAAATTCCATTGATATTTCTACAAATACCATTGATATTTTGAGTTTTGTCTGCACACACGCCGAGAATCATCCGCCGTGCAGTCGGGTTTGCTGTGCGGAATGAGCGAATTTTTGTCGCCAAACATTTTGATTTACACCGCCTTTTCGTTAACTTTGCGCTGCGAATGACAGCTATATATATAACAAGGTATATGAGACAAAACTTCCTCTTGGCCGTCGCTTTGGTGCTGCTGACGGCCTGCACAGACACAGAAAGCGCATGGCTGCGCGAGAATTTGACCTACTGCGATGTGCAGGTGCACCGCACGCTGAACGAGCTGCGCGGCGACTCGGGCCGCATCGACTACAGCATGACGCCCCGCAACATCGGACCCGACGAGTCGGCTTGGAACCTGGTTTCGGCTGCCACGCCCGACGACTGGACCATTGGTTTCTTCCCAGGCATCCTCTGGTACGATTATGAGAATTCGCAGGACACGATGGTGCTGCGCGAGGCGCGCAACTTCACCGAGCGGCTCGGCTATCTGGCCCACCGCCCTGTCTTCGACCACGACCTGGGGTTCATAATGATTTGCAGCTACCTCAACGGCTACCGACTGACGAAGGACGAGGGCTACAAGCAGGTGCTCCTCGCCGCCGCCGACACCCTCGCCACGCTCTACAATCCGCAGGTGGGCACCCTGCTCTCCTGGCCGCGAAACGTGCAGATGTTCGGCGGACACAACACCATCATGGACAACATGATGAACCTCGAGCTGCTGCTCTGGGCGGCTGAGAACGGTGGGTCGGAGCGTCTGCGCGACATGGCCGTCAGTCATGCCGACACGACGATGGCCTACCACTTCCGTCCCGACTTCACGTCATACCACGTCGCCGTCTATGACACCCTGTCGGGCCGTCATCTCTACAACTGCACACACCAGGGTGCTGCCGACTCGACGCTCTGGGCACGCGGACAAGCGTGGGCCATCTACGGCTACACGATGATGTACGACTACACCCGCGAGCCCCGTTATCTGGACTTTGCGAAGAAGGTCACCGAGGCCTACTTGCAGCGTCTGCCCGACGACAGCCTGATTCCGTTCTGGGACTTCTCGCGCAACGACGAACGCGACGCCTCGGCAGCCTGCGTTGTGGCATCGGCACTGATTCGCCTGTCGGAACTGACGGGTGAGGCTCGCTACCTGGACCGCGCCATGACGATGCTCCACTCGCTCTCGGCCGAGCCCTACCGCTGCGGCGACGCGAAGCCTGCCTTTGTGCAGCACGTGGTGGGCAACTATCCCGCCGGCGGCGAAATCGACTACAGCATCAACTATGCCGACTACTACTACATCGAAGCTCTGACCCGACTTAAAGCACATGTGAAATGAAGTGGACTGCCGTCATGCTCGCCCTTTTGCTGTCGCTGAACAGCTACGGGCAGATTGTTCATCAAGACATGAGCGACCCCGACGCCTGCCGTGTGGGCGACAGGTACTACCTGACACACTCGTCGTTCAACCTCTCGCCCGGACTTCCTGTGTACGAAAGCCAGGACTTGCACCACTGGACGCTCGTCGGCTATGCGCTGACTCGCGTGCCGAACGCCGACTATGAACGTGGGGGAAGCCCTGCCGTGAAGCACGGACGCTGCGTCTGGGCGCCCAGCATCCGCCACCACGACGGCCGCTTCTACATCTACTGGGGCGACCCCGACTACGGCATCTACATGACGCAGGCGGAGGATGTGCGAGGCCCGTGGACCGAACCTGTGCTCGTGGTCGCCGGTCGCGGCATGATTGATCCCTGCCCACTGTGGGACGAAACGACCGGCCGCCTCTATCTCGTCCATGCCTGGGCAGCCAGTCGTGCGCACATCAACAGTGCCCTCTGTGTGCTCGAACTCTCGGCCGACGGCACCCGTGCCATCTCCCAGCCGCGCCTCGTCTATGACGGCACCTACGACACGCCCGTCCCACTCTTCCGCAACCGTGTCGTGGCCTCTCAACTGAAAGGGCAGACCAACCACACCGTCGAAGGCCCCAAGCTCTACCAGCGCGACGGCTGGTACTACATCTTCGCTCCCGCCGGTGGCGTGGCGCAGGGCTGGCAACTGGCGATGCGCTCCCGCTCAGTCTATGGCCCCTACGAAAGCCGTGTGGTGCTGGCGCAGGGTTCGACCGACGTCAACGGACCGCACCAGGGTGCCTGGGTCGAATCGGCAGAGGGCCGTGGCTACTTCCTGCATTTCCAGGAAAAACAACCCTACGGCCGCATCCTGCACCTGCAACCGCTCAGCTGGCGCGACGGCTGGCCCGTGATCGGAAATGAAGGGGAAGCCTCCCCCCAGCCCCCTCCGAAGGAGGGGGAGCGGGATAGTGCATTCAACATCGCCCTGCAATCTGCTTTCGTTTCAAGCGGTAGAACATCGCAGTGCGATGACCGACGCGCTTGGTGTCCCCCTTCCTTCGGAGGGGGCTGGGGGGAGGCTCCCTTCTTCCAGTGGCATGCCAACTATGAACCGCTCTTCGGCTTTGCCTCGAACCTCGGTTTTCAGCGCATCTACAGCCATGAGCAGACGGCCGACGAAGTGAATTTGTGGACCGTGCCCAACCTCTGGACACAGGCTTTCACAGCCGAAACCTTCACCTTCACCGCCGAACTGAACGTCGTGGCGAAGGACGAGGCCAACCGCTCGGGACTACTCGTCATGGGGTGGGACTACTGCCACTACGCACTGCGCCTGCGTGGCGACGTCTTCGAACTGGTTCAAGTCTGCTGCCGCGATGCCGAGCAGGGCAATCCTGAGACGACGACGGTGCTGACCACGCTCCGTCCCACCCGCATCGCACCGACGGGCAACACCACCAACACGGAGTGCCATCTGTGGATGCGCGTGCGCTGCGAGGCTGGTGGCTTGTGCCACTTCGCCTACAGCCTCGACGGCAAGAAATACATCGACAGCGGTCAGCCTTTCCAGGCGCGCGAAGGAAAGTGGATAGGTGCGCGCGTGGGACTGTGCTCTGTCACCCGCGAGGGTACACAGCGCGGATGGGTGGACTGCCACTGAAAGGTAAAAATTAAAAGTTAAAAGGTAAAATGGCCTGCGGTTTGTCCCATTCCGCAGGCCATTTTAACTTTTAACTTTTAACGATTAAATAAATTTTACTTCTCCCTGTCCTTTTCCCGAATCTCCACACGGCGGATTTTGCCGCTGATGGTCTTGGGCAGTTCGTCCACGAACTCGATGACGCGGGGGTACTTGTAGGGGGCAGTTTCGTGCTTGACGTGCTCCTGCAACTCTTTGACGAGGGCTTCGCCGGCGCGGTCTTTCCATTCCTTGCCGAGCACGATGGTGGCCTTCACCACCTCGCCTCGGATGTCGTCGGGCACACCCGTGATGGCACATTCGACGACGGCAGGGTGGGTCATCAGCGCGCTTTCGACCTCAAAAGGTCCGATTCGATAGCCCGAAGACTTGATCACGTCGTCGGCACGACCGACAAACCAGTAGTAGCCGTCGGCATCGTAGTAGGCGAGGTCGCCCGTGTAGTAGAGTCCGTCGTGCCATGTCTGCTGCGTCAGTTCGGGGTTGCGGTAGTAGCAGCAGAACAGTCCGATTTGCTTGCGGCGGTCGGTGCGAACCACGATTTGTCCGATTTCACCCTCTCCGGCAGGCGTTCCGTCGGGCTTGATGAGCTCGATGTCGTACTGCGGGTTGGGCACGCCCATCGAACCGGGCTTCGGTTCCATCCAAGGGAATGTGCCCAGCGTGAGGGTCGTCTCCGTCTGTCCGAAACCTTCCATCAGCCGTATGCCCGTCGCTTCGTAGAATTTCTGGTAAACTGCACCGTTGAGGGCTTCGCCGGCTGTCGTGCAATACTTCAGGCTCGACAGGTCAAAGCGGGTGAGGTCTTCGCGAATCATGAAACGATAGATGGTGGGTGGCGCGCAGAACGACGTGACGTGATACTGCTCCATCTTCCGCAGGATGTCGGCCGGTGTGAACTTCTCGTGGTCATAGACGAAGACGGCGGCACCGACAATCCACTGCCCGTAGAGCTTGCCCCAGACGGCTTTTCCCCATCCAGTGTCGGCGACAGTGAGGTGGAGGCTGTCTTCGTGGAGATTGTGCCAGAAGGCTGCCGTCGAGAGATGTCCGAGCGGATAGGTGTGGTCGTGAATCACCATCTTCGGTTCGCCGCTCGTTCCGCTGGTGAAGTACATGATGCAGTAGTCGGTAGCCTTGTTCAGGTGGGCGGGTTTGTGCCACTCGCCAGCCTGTGCAACTCCCTTCTCGAAGTCCTCCCATCCCTGCGGAACCTCGGGTCCGATGCTGATGCGGTGGCAGAGGGTGGGGCAGTGGGGAGCGGCACCGTTGACATGCTCGAGGATTTCCTCGTCGCCGCAGCACACGATGGCTTTGATCGAGGCCATCTCGCAGCGGTAGATGATGTCCTTGGCGGTGAGGAGGAAGGTAGCTGGAATGGCCACGGCACCTATTTTATGGAGCGCAATGATGGACGTCCAGAACTGGTGGCGACGCTTCAGAATCAGCATCACCATGTCGCCCTTTCCGATGCCTAAGCTCGAGAAGTAGGCGGCCGTGCGGTCGCTCTCGCGCTTCAGGTCGGCGAAGGTGTACCGACGTTCTTCGTCATGATCGTTGGTCCAGAGCAGGGCAAGTTTGTCTGGCGCCTCCTCGGCCCAGGCATCCATAACGTCGTAAGCAAAATTAAATTCTTCCGGAATCCGGTATTCAAGATTTTGGCGGAAATCCTCCATGGATGTGAAGGATGCTTTTTTGAGAAATCTTTCAAGCATAATTGCACACTTTTGCGGCTTTGTCGTTTTTGACACCCCAAAATTACGATGTTTTTCCCCTTCTTCCAAACAAAAAAGTCTTAATTTTCATTAAATTACACATGCCTGCCGACTGTGTGCAAGATTTCCACTAAATTATTGCACACCGAAAAAAATCGTGTGCAGTGCCCCTTCGCGCCATTACATATTGGGCATGTTGGCGTACATATAGGACACACGGAGCGTGCTTTACGCGCGCATAAAAAAGGACGTCCAGGCGCTTGGAGGAGAATTTCCAGGCGCCTGGACGTAGCGTACGGGGTGGGGCGGAGCCGAGTTTATTGCTCCAGGCCGGCCTTCATCGAGCGGATCACGGCTGAGTTGAAGCCGGTGTGGTCCATCGCGTTCAGTCCACGGATGGCGCGACCGCCGGCGGTCGTGACGCGGTCGATGGCGTCCTCGGGATGCAGCCCCGTCTCACGCAGCAGGGTGACGGTGCCCTGCATGGTCTGCAAGGCGATGTTGAGAGCGTCCTTGGGGCGGAAACCCATCTCGACGCCAGCCTCGGTCTGAGCACGCAGGTAGCGCATGACGTAGGCGATGCCGCAGCCGGCCATCACCATGCCAGGGTCCATCAGGTGCTCCTCACACACGTTGACGTCGCCCACGAGACGGAACAGGCGTTCCACGGCGTCGATGTCTTGCTGGGGAGTCTTCGGCGCAGGGGCGATGAATGTCATGCTCTCGCGGAACTCTGCCGCGATGTTGGGCATGACGGCAAAGGCCGAAGGACCGTTGGAGTAGGTCCAGTCGCGCAGCTGCTGGGTGGTGACGCCCGCGGCGAGGGAACACAGAAGCTGGCGGTCGATGTCGATGTGTTCGCGTATTTCGGCGCAGACCTGCTGGATGAGCCAGGGCTTTACGCCGAGCACGATGACGTCGGCTTGGCGTATGGCTTCGATGTTGTTCAGACTGGTGTGCAGCGCCGGACACTCGCTGCTGATTTGGTCGAGGGTGCGCTGTGTGCGGGCTGTGACGGTGACGTTTTCACCTGCTGCTGCCCAGCCTTTGGCGAGTGCGCCGCCCATGTTGCCCGCGCCGATGATGGTAATATTCATTTCTTCTTTATGTAGTCGTTATAGATTTTAATGACAAAGACGATGAAGCTGCAAGTGCATGTCACGAGATTGGTGACGAACAGTGCCCAGAGCGGTTCGGGGCGGTGCAGGATGCCTTGCAGCATGAAGCAGACAGCGCCGACGCCCATCATGAGGAATGTCGGCAGGGCAATCCCGTCGGTGTTCCTCGTGCGAATCGTTTCGATGGCCTGTGGAAGGTAGCCCAGAATCATGCTGATTGAGGCAATCCACCCACAGACTTCGTAAATTGTGCTTTGTTCCATAGTCGTCGATTTTACTTTGTTCGGTGCAAAGATACGACATTATTTTAACTTTTAACTTTCAACTTTTAAGTTTTTTGCGTAACTTTGCACATTGAACGGCAGAATACGCCCCTAACTAAGAATATGAGCGACGAGACAAAAGATTTTGAAGAACAGGAGGTACGCTCCGAGCAGGACGACGAACGTACGGCGGCAGAGATGGCGTACCTCGAACAGATAGGTGAACCACAGCCAGGCGAGGCGCCGAACGAAGCGGAGCAGGCGGGGCTGCCACCCAAGTCGGACTACGACCCGACCAAGAACAAAGATTCCATTACACACCACTTGAGCGGCATGTATCAGAACTGGTTTCTGGACTATGCCTCCTATGTCATCCTCGAACGAGCCGTGCCGCACATCATGGACGGACTGAAGCCCGTGCAGCGACGCATCCTCCATTCGATGAAGCGTATGGACGACGGACGCTACAACAAGGTGGCCAACATCGTCGGACACACCATGCAGTTTCACCCGCACGGCGACGCCTCGATCAAGGATGCCCTCGTTCAGATGGGACAAAAGGACTTGCTGATCGACTGTCAGGGCAACTGGGGAAATATCCTTACGGGCGACGACGCTGCCGCAGGACGATACATCGAGGCCCGTCTGTCGAAGTTTGCCCTCGACGTGGTGTTCAATCCGAAGACGACGGAGTGGAAACTGTCGTACGATGGCCGCAACAAGGAACCCATCGCACTGCCCGTCAAGTTTCCGTTGCTGCTTGCGCAGGGTGCCGAAGGCATTGCCGTGGGCCTGAGTTGTAAGATTCTTCCACACAACTTCAACGAGTTGTGCGACGCCGCCATCAGCTATCTGCACGACGAACCCTTCCAGCTTTATCCCGACTTCCCGACAGGCGGAAGCATCGACGTGTCGAAGTACAACGACGGCATGCGTGGCGGTTCGGTGCGCGTGCGTGCCAAGATAGAGAAGCGTGATCAGAAGACCTTGGCCATCACCGAGTTGCCGTTTGGCAAGACGACGGGCAGCCCGCAGCACCCCAGCCAGTTCATCGACTCCATCCTCAAGGCCGCAGAGAAAGGAAAAATCAAGGTGCGCAAGGTGGAGGACATGACTGCCGCCGGCGTGGAAATCCTGATACACCTCATGCCAGGCGTGAGCAGTGACAAGACCATCGACGCGCTCTATGCCTTCACCGACTGCGAAATCAGCATTTCGCCCAACTGCTGCGTCATCGACGACCGCCGTCCTCAGTTTCTCACTGTGAGCGACGTGCTCAAGCGCAGTGTTGACAACACCAAGCATCTCATCAGGCTTGAGCTCGAAATCCGTCGCGGCGAACTGCTCGAGCAGCTCCATTTCGCTTCGCTCGAGAAAATCTTTATCGAGGAACGAATCTACAAGGCGAAGGAGTTTGAAAATGCCAAAACCATGGACGAAGCATGTGAGTACGTCGATGAGCGACTCACCCCGTTCTACCCTCAGTTTGTGCGCGAGGTGACGAAGGACGACATCCTCCGCCTGATGGAAATCAAGATGGCCCGCATCCTTAAGTTCAACAAGGACAAGGCCGACGAGCTGCTCGCCCGACTGAAAAAGGAAATAGAGGAAATTGACCGCGACCTCAAGAACCTCGTGGAGGTGACCGCAGAGTGGTTCCGTTTCCTCAAGACCAAGTACGGAGCCGACCACCCACGGCTGACCGAGATTCGTTCGTTCGACACCATCGAGGCTGCCAAGGTCGCCGAGGCCAATCAGAAACTATACATCAACCGTGCCGAAGGCTTCATCGGCACAGGTTTGAAGAAAGATGAGTTTGTCACCAACTGCTCCGACATCGACGACGTTATCCTCTTCTATCGCGACGGAACCTTCAAAGTCATCAAGGTAGCCGAGAAAGTGTTCGTCGGGGAGACAGAACGTAGCAAGCGTGAGAAGCGCAAGGCCGAAATCATCCACGTGGGTGTGTTCAAGAAGAACGACACACGCACCATCTATAATGTCTGCTACCGCGACGGCCTGACCGGCATTTCGTACATCAAGCGCTTCAGTGTCACGTCGATGACACGCGACCGCGAGTACGACCTGACGAAGGGCACCGCGAAGAGCCGCGTGCTCTACTTCACGGCCAACTCCAACGGCGAGGCCGAGGTGATTCGCGTGACGTTGAAGCCGACGGTCAAGATGAAGAAGCTGCAGTTCGAAAAAGACTTCAGCGAAGTGGCCATCAAGGGACGTACGAGCCAGGGCAACCAGCTGACGAAGCACGACGTGCTGCGCATCCAGCTCAAGAGCCACGGACGTTCGACACTGGGCGGTCGCAAGGTGTGGTACGATCCCGACGTGCAGCGAATCAACTACGACGACCACGGCACCTTCCTCGGCGAGTTCCACGACGACGAAATGATTCTCGTCGTTCTCGACAACGGCGAGTTCTACCTCACCGACTTCGACATCAACAACCACTACGAAACCAACATCCTGCGCATCGAGAAATTCGACCACGACAAGGTGTGGACGGCAGTGCTCTTCGATGCCGACAATGGCAACCTTCCCTACATGAAGCGTTTCCAGATGGATGCCACGACGCGCCGCCAGAATTTCCTGGGCGACAACCCGAAGTCGCAGCTCATCGTGCTCACCGACGTCGCCTATCCGCGCTTCGAAATCACCTTCAAGGAACCCGACACTTTCCGCGGTCCGCAGGAAATCGACGCCGAGGAATTCATCGCCGTCAAGGGTTTCAAAGCTAAGGGAAAACGCATCACGACGCTGCAGCTCGACCAGTGCACCGAGCTCGAACCCACTCGCTTCCCCGAACCCGAGGAAGAGCCCGAGGAAACAGAGGCGACGGACGAACCCGACACGCCCGACACGTCTGAGCCCACCGACGCTCCTTCCGCTCCCGACACGCCGGACGACAAGAGCGACGACGAAATCCGTGATGAACTGACAGGCCAGCTGCGTCTGTTCTGACAAAACAAGGTTCGTGCATGAATCGCAGAGCACCATACCGCTACCGAAGGCTGACGGCAACCCTCTTGTTGCTGTCGGCCTTCGTCGGTGTCAGTGCCCAGCATGAGCGCACCCACTCCACCATGGTGGGGGCAGGGTGGGCGAGCATCTACGACACCTACCTCTCGCCCTACACCTATCACGGCACCAACGTCCACCTGCTGCGCGAGACTCGGCGGCCCCTGCGCAGTCCGCTGCTGAAGACCGACCGACTGACGTTTCAGACCCTGCTCGACGTCGATCTCTCGATGGTGAAGAGTCCAGCCCGCAATGTCGATGAATACGCCGGCGGCGTGCGCTACAGCCTGTCCTGGCTCTATCAGCTGCCGCTGCGAGGACGGACGTCGTCCACTCAAGGCACCGACGCCGACGCCGCCCCCTTCACCCTTCACCTCGGTCCGCAGCTCAGTGCCTACGCCGGCGGCATCTATAACGACCGCAACGGCAACAATCCCGCTCAGGCCAAGGCCGACCTGATGATCGACTTCACGGCCATGGGGCAGTTCCGCTTCCAGATGCTTCGTCGTCGCTGCACCCTCCGCTATCAGGCAGCCATCCCCCTCATGGGCATCGCCTTTTCGCCTCAGTACGGGCAGTCCTACTACGAAGCCTTCACGCTCGGCCATCGCGACCACAACGTCCTCTTTGCCCACGTCGGCAACATGCCCTCCATGCGCCACCTGCTCACCCTCGACGTTCCGCTGCGTCGCAGTTCGCGCACCACGCTGCGCCTCGGCTACGCCGGCGAGTTCATGCAGTCCCGCTTCAACAACCTCCGCTACCACTCCTACACCCACGCCATCATGATTGGGCTCACGCAGACACTGAACAGGCTATGAACAGACTCTTCCCATTCCTTCTGCTGCTTCTCCTCAGCTCCTGCATCCGCGAACAGCTGCCCTCGGCCAACACGCCGCAGGGCAATTTCGAGGCTTTGTGGCAAATCATGGACGAGCACTACTGCTTTTTCGATTACAAAAAGCAAGAAATCGGCGTCGATTGGAATGAGGTACATACCCGCTACGGGCAGAAAATCGCCGACGGCATGAGCCAGCAGCAACTCTTCGAAGTGCTCTGTCAGATGATCGGCGAACTGCGCGACGGACACGTCAACCTCGGCTCGGCCTTCGACTACGGCCGCAACTGGAGCTACTACGAAGACTATCCCGACAACTTCCGCGCAGACATCATCGACCGCTATCTCGGACGCGGCACTGACTACCAGATTGCCGCCGGACTCAAATACCGCATCCTCGACGACAACGTCGGCTACGTGCGCTACGAATCCTTCCAGAACGGCGTCGGCGACGGCAACATCTCCTACATGCTCAATGCCCTGAAGGGCTGCGCCGGACTCATCATCGACGTGCGCAACAACGGCGGAGGCAGCCTGGAAGAAGCCCGACGCCTGGCCAGCCACTTCACCAACGACGTCACCCTCGTGGGCTACACCCAGCACAAGACCGGCACGGGCCACGGCGACTTCTCCGCTCCCGAGCCCCTCTACCTCGACCCCGCCACCGGCGTCCGTTGGCAAAAACCCGTCGTCCTGCTCACCAACCGCCGCTGTTTCTCCGCCACCAACGACTTCGTGAAATGTATGCAGGAGTTCCCGCTCGTCACCACCCTCGGCGACCAGACGGGCGGCGGCAGCGGCATGCCCTTCACCCTCGAGCTCCCCAACGGCTGGAGCGTCCGCTACTCAGCCGTCGTCTTCCTCGACGCACGTCGCCAGCACACCGAGTTCGGCGTCCAACCCGACATCCCCCTCCAGATGGACGACGCCGACCTTGCCGCAGGGCGCGACACCTACATCGAGGCAGCCCGTCGCCTGCTCCAGCCCTGAGCCCTCTTCCAGTCCTCTACCCTCCGCCCCTCCACTTTTTAACCTTTTCTGCCCGTCGGCACGAGATAGTTGCATTTTTGTCAACTACGACTCCCGATGTATGCCCTCTGAGAATCGCGCAGAAATCAACGACCGACCGCTCGGCCGCAAATAGCGCAGCCACGACGCGTTGATTTCCGACCCGTTTTTCACTTTTCACCTTTCACTTTTCACTTCTCCGCCTTTCCCCAGCCATTGAAATGGCTGGCTACCATTGTCAAGCCCCTCTGGGGCTTCCATCCATCCATTTTTCACTTTTCACTTTTCACTTATTACTTTCCACTTATCCGCCGTCTGGCTGTCGGCAGTCGGCGGACAAACCTGTCGGCAGACGGCACTTTGCCGGTCGTCAGACGGCGGACTGCCGACGCTCCGTCGGCGGACAACCGACAGGGTAAACGGCGCTTTGCCGACGCCCAGACGGCGGACTGCCGATGCTCAGACGGCGGACAAAAATGAAATAAATCGGGATTCGTGATGTGAAAATGCTTTTCGCAAAGCGGAAAACAAGGATTTTTAGTCAGAAAACACAACTTTTGGGATTTTTTTAGAAGACAACTCGGGACAACTCGGGACAACAAAGGACAACTTTATGATTTCATTTTTGAGAAAAATGTTGTCCTTTGTTGTCCTTTGTTGTCCCATGTTGTCTTCTAAAATATTGCCTCTCCAAAAATTTTATCCCAATTTCTTTCAGTTTTCAGGCTTCGCCTGATCGGGCGGGCATGGGAACCCGCCCCTACGACAATGGGCACTCCTGATTTCCGGATGTTTTCATCAAAATTTTTCGTTTCTCTCCCACAAAAACGCCGGTCAGAAATGTTAAAATTCCCCTCTCGTTAACATTTCTAACTTGCTCCACCCCGTCCTCCAGCGTCGTACTGATCTCGACGCAGCGCACGATGCGCATTTTCAGTTCCCCTCCATCCGTTTGAAGCCTTGCGCTTGCTTGCTCCCTAAGCCTCGTGCGCACGCGCGCGTTCCTTATTCTTTTTCTTCCTCTGGCCCATTCTTCTTGTCCCTATAGTCTATTCTTTTTCTCCCTCTGGTCCAGTGCAAAGAATGTGTTTGGCTGATTTACGAACGTTTTTGGTTTTTCGTTAAAAAATCCTCTCTTTCTTTTAGAAATGTAAAATCCAAGCCCTATAGAATGTGTGTTCGCGCACAATTATGCTGAGCGGCATAAATTAGCGGGTATTTTCGGGGTAAATACTGCTATTGAATCGTAATTTTAGTAGTTCTTAATTAGAGGAAAAGTAAAAAATATTGTTCCTTTTGTACTTTTTTGCAAAAAAAATGAAAAAAAGTTTTGGCGGTTATAAATAAATCCCATATCTTTGCAGCGGAATCAGTTAGAAATGCTTAAAAAACAGTAAATTCCAAGTGTTTCCTCCTGACTCCGCAAAAGTAAGAAAACAAGTGTTTATCAATTTTTTTTATTAACTTAATTAAAAAAGTAAGATTATGAAAAAGATTCTTTTGACAGCTCTCGTAGCAGTAGCTTCTCTGACAGCTAACGCACAGGTTTGGCTCGGTGGTAGCCTCGGTTACACTCACTCGGAACGTGAGACTGCCCTTGGCAAAGTAAAGCAGAACACATTCGAAATCGCTCCCGAAGTAGGTTACAGCCTGAGCGAAAAGGTTGACCTTGCTCTCGCCCTCGGCTTCACCAGCGACAAGGTGAAGGGTCAGGACGCTGAGACTCACTTCCGTGTTAACCCCTATGTTCGTTGGACATTCTACCAGACAGGTGCCGTTGGTTTCTTCGTTGATGGTGGTTTCTGGGTAAAGACAACCAGCGTTGACGGTGAGAAGGCTGAATTCGGTATCGGCCTCCGTCCCGGTGTGAAGTTCGCTGCTTCTGACAAGGTTACTTTCGTTGCCAGCGTCGGTGGTCTCGGCTACTGCGGCAATGTTAACAATGTTGACAAGAAGAAGGCTTTCGGTCTGGGTGTTGACGGCAACGACCTGAAGTTCGGTGTTTACTACACTTTCTAATCAACCGAATCAGACTTAAAACCCAAGCGGGACACCATGCGGTGCCCCGCTTTTTTGTGTTATCATAATTCGGCTTGTTAAAAGTTTAGGGGAGTCAGAACGACCGTGAACAGGCGGTCGATGCACGGCACCTGGAACTCAGGCGACGGCACTGCACTCCAACTGTCGATGCACTCCTGGCCCATCTGCACCTGGTCGATGCAGACCTGCGTGAACGGCTGCGGCTGGAGGTCGGAAGGGTGGATGTTGGCCTTGTCCTCGCCGCCGTCCAGTTGGAGGATGCTGTAGTTCAGCGCCGACGCCGAGAAAGGACGCGCTGCACTGAACTCCACGCCGCAACCGCCTGCACGGAGCACGCGCCACCAGCGCACGTCGGTCTTGGTGCCTGTCTCCTGCACGCGAACATAGGGATGGAACTGCTCGGCGACGCTCTGACGGTAGATGCCCAGCAGTGCCGACGCATTGCGGTTGGAATAGTTCTCCCAGGGGCCACGTCCATAGTATTCCAACTGGTCGTACTCCTGCGGCAGGGTCAGCGTGATGCCGTAGCGGAACATATTCGGAGCAGGACGTGTGGAGTCGGTGGTCATCGCCTCCGTGATGCTCAAACAGCCCTCGGGAGCAAGGTCGTAAGTCATCTGCAGTTGACAATGCACCGCCGGCATCTCATACTGTGCGATGACACGCACATGGCCGTCCGTCGTCGTGCTGTCGAAGGCCGTCAGCAGCAGTTCAGGTTCTTTCCACAGACGATATTTCTTGTGCAGTTTGGCACCGTAGTCGTTGTCGGTTGGCGCACGCCAGAAGTTCGGCCGCAACTCCGTGCCCGGCAGGAGCAGCGGCTGACCGTTGACGGTGTATTGCGTGAGAAAACCCGTCTGAGGGTTGAAGGCAATCTGGACTTGACAGTGGCCCGTTGCAGAGCGTTGTGTCTCAGCCGATTGAAGGACAAACTGCTGATAGGCCACCTCGTGTCCTGCTTCCATAGCTTCTTCTGCTTCCTTCAGCACGTAGCGTACGTTGAGCAGCCACTCGCCGTCGCCGTCAGTCGCAACGTTTTCGAGGAAAATCCGTGCCGTCTGTTGAGGCTGTACGTCAAGGTTTTCGACCGTGCCCGTACGCACAGCCGCACCGTTGCGCAGCAGCGTCCATTCGAGTCGGCAGTGGGAAAGGTCGCGGAAAAAGTTCTCGTTGTGAATCTTTAGGGAGAGCCCTTCCTTGTGGTTGGGGCGCGCCTCCATTTTCGTCCAAATGTTCTGGTAGAAATAGCGCATCTCGCGGGCATGTGGATTGGGCCGGCGGTCAGGGTCGAACAGTCCGTTCACGCAGAAGTTCTTGTCACCCGTGCGAGTTGAAGCCCAGTCGCCGTCGTAGAGATAGGTGCCGCCGCTGCAAACGGCCTGGTCCGCGAAATCCCAGATGAAGCCTCCCTGAAACTTTGGATAGCGGCGTATCATTTCCCAATACTTGAAAAACTCGCCGAGGGAATTGCCCATGGCATGAGCATACTCGCACATGATCATCGGCTTCTGTTTGTCTGGGTTTTCGTTGTAGTTAACACAGCGGTCGTAGGGAGGGTACATCGGGCAATAAATGTCTGTGGCCCGCTGCGTGTCGTAAGCCTGTTCAAACTGGATGGGACGCGTCTTGTCCTCCGTCTTCAGCCAGTCATAGACCTGCTCGAAGTTCTCTCCGTAGCCACATTCGTTGCCCATGCTCCAGATGATGACACTGGGGTGGTTGCGGCGCGAAGCCACATGGCGCTGGTTGCGTTCCAAGTGTGCCTTTCGGAACAGCGGATTGCGTGCCAGCGTCCGCTCCTTGAAACCCATGCCGTGACTCTCGATGTTCGTCTCGCTGACCACATAAAGGCCGTAGCGGTCGCAGAGTTCATACATGTAAGGGTCGTTGGGGTAGTGGCTCATGCGCACAGCGTTGATGTTCCACTGCTTCATCAGCCTCACGTCGGCTTCCATGCGCTCGTGGCTCACGACATAACCCGAGTGAGGGTCGAGTTCGTGACGGTTCACACCTTTGATGAGCACTGGCTGCCCGTTGACCAGCAACTGGGCGTTGCGAATCTCAATGCGGCGGAAACCCACGTTGAGGGTAATGTCGTCGCCGGCATCGCTGGTGATGTGCAAGGGGTAGAGATTGGGCGTTTCTGCTGTCCAGAGCCGTGGATGAGAAACAGTGAGCGAAGGATTTCCGTCCAGCGTTGCCGTCCATTTCACCTTGCCCTTCGTCTTGACATTCAGTGCGATGCGTCCTTCGGAAAAGTCTTCATTGAGCAGCGCGTCGGCCGTGACATCGGTGATTCGGTTCGTAGGACGTGCAGCCAGATAGGTCTCTCGGGCAAAACCTTTGAAGCGGAAGAAGTCCTGGTCCTCCAGATAACTT
>ONOG01000018.1 GCA_900319385.1 uncultured Prevotellaceae bacterium
TCGACTATTACACGCAATATTGCAGTATTAAAGGAAAAAGGTGTCATTAGACGTGTTGGTGAAGATAAAAATGGCTATTGGGAAGTGCTATTAGACATTAAAATTGTTGATTAGTGGGCTTTATTTGGTGGTGCAAATGTGGCGCATTGCGTAAATAGAAAAATCCGCAAGAGGCTGAAATTCAGAATCTTGCGGATTTTAATAAGTGATCCCGAAGGGATTCAAACCCTTGACCTTCAGAACCGGAATCTGACGCTCTATTCAGCTAAGCTACGGGACCTAAAAAATGAAAATTAAAAATTATATAATTCAACTGAAGATGACAGTCTTGTTTTTGTAGGCGAGGACTTTTCGGTCGATATGTTTGCTCACGGCGCGTGAGAGAACAATCTTTTCGAGGTCTTTGCCTTTGTTGACGAGGTCGGCGGGAGTGTCCTTATGGGTGATGCGGACGACGTCTTGTTCGATGATGGGGCCTGCGTCGAGCTCTGTGGTGACGTAGTGGCTGGTGGCTCCGATGATTTTCACACCACGTTCCCATGCCTGATGATAGGGCTTGGCGCCGACGAAGGCGGGGAGGAAGGAGTGGTGGATGTTGATGATATGGTTGGGGTAGGCCTTGATCATCTTTTCGGAGATGACTTGCATGTAGCGTGCAAGGACGATGAAGGTGATGCCGTTCTGTTTGAGCAGTTCCATTTCCTTCTGTTCTTGCTCGGCCTTATTCTCCTTGTTGATGGGGAAAACGTGGTAGGGGATGCCAAACTGGCGTGCCACAGGTTCGAGGTCGGGATGGTTGGAGATGATGAGGGGAATGTCGCAGTCCCATTCGCCGGCGGCATAGCGTGCGAGCATGTCGAAGAGGCAGTGGCTCATCTTGGATACGAAGATGGCCATGCGTGGCTTGACATCGGAGAAGTAGAGGCGGAGCGACATGTCGTACTTCTGTGCGTAGAGGGTGGAGAAGTAGTCCTGAATCTTGTCGCGGGGAATGGCGAAGTCGGTGAGTTCCCACTCGACGCGTGCGAAGAATACGTGCTCGATGTGGTCCACGTACTGGTCGAGATAGACGATGTTACCGCCGTTGACGGTGATGAAGTTCGTTATCTCCGCCAGTATGCCTGGTCGGTCGGGGCAGTGGAGCAGGAGTTTTGCGGTGACAGCCATCCTTTATGTGAAAAGTTAAAAGTTAAACTGAAATCGGATGCAAAGGTACAACATATAATTGATAATTGAAAATTGAAAATTAAAAATTAGACTCAAATGGTGGAAAAAAGTAAGATTATTCGTATCTTCGCGGCATGAAACAGTATGATATGAAAACTTTTTGGATGTGCTTGGTGCTGCTTTTGAGCATGAGCACGACGGTGATGGCCCAACGCTTGGAGGGTTTCAGTGTGAGTGAGATTCCTGATTCGGTGTTTGTACGGATGCAGGGAAAGACGTTTCCCGAAGGGTGTCGGATGCAGCGTAGCGACTTGCGCTACTTGCGGCTGATGCACTACGATGGCACGGGACGTGTGTGCCAGGGCGAGATGGTGTGCAACAAGTCGATTGCGCAGGATGTGGTCGAGATTTTTGAGGAGTTGTTCCGCCAGCATTATCCCATCGAGCGCATCCGTCTGATGGACGACTATGATGCTGTGGATGAACAGGCAATGCGCGACAACAACACGAGTTGCTTCTGCTACCGCACGGTGACGGGTACGCAGGTGCTGTCGAAGCATTCACAGGGGCTGGCGGTGGACCTCAACACGCTCTACAACCCTTATGTGAAACGCCAGAAGGACGGCACGCTGCACATCGAACCTGCCACTGGTCGCCCCTACATCGACCGCAAGCGTTCGTTTCCGTATAAGATTGACGAGCAGGATTTGGCTTACAAGTTGTTTAGGCAGCATGGCTTCCAGTGGGGTGGTCATTGGAAAAGTGTAAAGGACTACCAGCACTTCGAGAAGTAATGAATAAGTGAAAAGTGAAGATGATGTAGTACAAAGTACAACGAAGTGAAAAACTCAAAAACTTAAAAACTCAAAAGTTGAAAAGTGAGGAAGATCATCCATGTTGACATGGATCAGTTTTTTGCGGCTGTCGAACAGCGCGACTGCCCCGAACTGCGTGGCAAACCGATTGCCGTAGGGTTTGATGCCGAACGTGGCGTGGTTTCGACAGCCAGCTACGAGGCGCGCCGCTTTGGCGTACATTCGGCGCAATCGATTGTGGTGGCCAAAAGGCTCTGTCCCCAGCTCATCATCGTCGCACCTCATTTTGAGAAATACAAGGAGGTGAGCCAGCAGATTCGTGCCATCTTCCACGACTATACCGATCTGGTCGAACCGCTTTCGCTCGACGAGGCTTTCCTCGATGTGTCGGAAAACAAGAAGGGCATAGCCTTGGCTGTCGATATTGCCAAGGAGATTAAGCAGCGCATCTTGGAGCAGACGCAGCTCACGGCCTCGGCGGGTGTTTCCTACTGTAAGTTTTTGGCTAAGGTGGCGTCCGACTTTCGCAAGCCCAACGGCCTTTGTGTCGTGCATCCCGATCGTGCACAGGCTTTCATCGACCGCCTCGACGTGACGCGTATCTGGGGTGTGGGCAAGAAGACGGCCGAACGTATGCACCGCATGGGTGTGTTCACCGGAGCCGACCTGCGGAAACAGTCGTTGCTGCGTCTGACGCAAGAGTTTGGGAAGATGGGGCAGGTGTTCTACGACTTTGCCCGTGGCATCGACCCGCGACCTGTGGTTTCGGAATGGGAACGCAAGTCGTGCAGTTGTGAACGGACGTTTATGACCGACTTGACGACCGAGGAAGTGGTGATGACCGAGTTGGACAGCACAGTTGCTGAACTGATACGACGATTGGAGAGGACGAAGTTTGAAGGGCAGACACTGACGCTGAAGGTGAAGTTTGCCGACTTTCAGCAAATTACACGCAGCATTACTGTCGGCCATATCCTTCACACGCAAGAACAAATTCTCCCTTTGGCCAAACAACTGATGAGCGAGGTGGACTACGGAATGTTTCGCCCCATCCGCCTGTTGGGGCTTGGGGTGTCGAATCATCATGACGAGAGAGTGAAGCTGCCGGAGTGGATACAGCTCAAGCTGCCTTTCGAAGATTAGAACGGAAGGCCCACGGCAAAGTGAAAAGCGAAATCGCGGCGCAGGCTGGGATGGAAGATGGGGTAGTGGTCGCGCCCTTCGTAGGCAGGGTTGACGGCCTTCATGCCCGCATCGAAACGCAGGGTGAAGAAGTCGAGAGCCAGACGAAGGCCAAGTCCGTAGCTCACGGCGATTTGACGGTAGAAAGAGTCAAAGCGAAACTCTCCCTCGGGCTGATCCTCATACTTTCGGATGGTCCAGATGTTACCCGCATCGACAAACAGAGCACCATTCAGTTTCCAGAACAAGTGGCTGCGCAGTTCCATATTCAGGTCAAGCTTGATGTCTCCGCTTTGGTTCAGGAAGTTAATCTGCTTGTCTGCACCCTTGTAGGCGCCAGGTCCCAGGCTGCGCACCGACCAACCACGCACCGAGTTTGCTCCACCGGCAAAGTATCGCTTCTCGAATGGCAACTGGTTACTGTTGCCGTAAGGATAGGCGATGCCCAGTGCAGCATGGATGGCAAACGAGTTGTTGTCGTCGATGCGGAAGCTCTTGGCAAAGTCGATGTCGCCACGCACATATTGGGCAAAGGCAATGCCGCAGAAGGTGTACTGCCCCTGCGAGTTCTTCTTGCCACGCACGGCACTCGTCGCCGCTTGCAGCACATTGCCCGATGTCTCGATGCTGACTCGGAAGGTATAGGCATTCTGTCCGTATGTGCTCGTGACAGCTGTGCCGAGTGAATTGAAGGCATAGCTGTAGCCCAACTTTGTGATGAGAAGGTTCTCGTAGTTGTAACGCAGGATGGCATTCTGCTTTCCCACCACGTCGAGATACTGCTCGCGGAACTGCTGCGAGAGCCACGGCATGTAGATGTAGTTCACTTCGAGCAGGTCGAATCGGTGCAGCACCTTTTGCGTTGAACTCTGCCAACGGTAGCGCCAGGCAGCGGTGAGCACACGGCGGCGGAACTCGGGGCGGTTCTGCAGATTGTATTGCAGCGAAATCTCCGATGTCGCATTGTGTCGGGCACCATACTCGCGACTCACCAGTGGCAGGAGAAATCCAGGGAATCGCAGACTTGTCTCGACACCCAGCTCCTTATAGTTATGGCCTTCGTAGCCTTCCAGACCCGTGATGGCTTCGTAGGCACCACGCAGCTTCACGGTGAGCATCTCGCTGCCCCGTAGCAGGTTCTTGTGCTGGCAGGTCGCCGAAGCCGCTGCACCCAGGTCGCCAGCCGAGTTCGTCCCTTCGAGGTCGAAACTGATGGAGCGGGGGCGGGCATGGTTGAGAATGATTTCGCAGTCGATCGAGTCGCTCTCGCTGCGGGGCGTCAGGCGGATATTGGTATAGGCTACGGCTTGCAGACGCATGAAGTTGTTGTAGGTCTGGCGTTGCAGACGTTCGCTATACAGCTCGCCCGTGTGCATCATCGTGTTCGACGTGAGCACGTGCTGACGCAGGAATTGCGGATTGTCCAGCTCGTACGAGATGCGTCCGATGCGATACTGCGGATGTGGCACAGCCTCCGAATGTCTATCCTCCACGTGCAGCCGCACGTGCATCGTCAGTGCCACCTCCGTCATTCCTGCCAGCGTGTCGGCGTCGAACTGGATGCACTCCTTGTTGAACTTAAAGAAGCCCATGTCGCGCAGCAGGGTGTTCAGTCGCGAACGTTCGGCATTCAGTATGTTGATGTCGAGCGGCATACCTGGCCGCAGCAACGACTGCAGGGTGTCTGGTCCCATGATGATGTCTCGCAGCCGAGGGTCGTCCACCTGTCGGCTCAGCCGAGTCACGTGGTAACGTTCGCCAGGGCTGACGCGATAGGTCAGTGCAAGCACCCGTTTGTGCGTCCGTTGTTCGGTCACCACCCGCGAGTGCAGGTAGCCCGCGTTGTGCATCACCTGCTGCATGTCGTCCATGCTGCGCAGGGTCATCAGCGAATCATAGATTTCGGGGCGTTGGCCAATCTTGCGAAGGAGTCGGGAACTCCAACGCTGGCTCCCAGGTTTCGACAGGCAATAGATGCGCATGGGAATCTTTGCGCCGAACCACTTCGTGTTGGGCATCTGCCTGACATAGCCATCGAGCTGCAGATCCTTCGTCGCCTGAGGTTCGTCTGACACCACGTACACATCCTTCAGGAACAGCTCGTCCTCGGCCACATGTTTCGTCACGCCACACGCCGACAGCAGGCCGAGCAGAGCCACGGCCAGAGCAAGGGAAAATATATTTTTCGGCGGGTACTTCATACGAAACGACGGCAAAGTTACGATTAAGCGCGTAAAATGCCAAATTTATCAGCGCATTTTCGAGCGTAAGTACCTTCGGCGAAGCCAAAGGCACAACTTATATCAGAAAATTGAAAATCGAAAATTGAAAACTTGGAAATTAAGTATTATCTTTGCAGACGAAACCGATTTTATAATTTGGAATTATCAGAGATGCTGAGTAAGAACAGAATCAAGTGGCTGCGTGGCTTGCAGCTGAAGAAGAACCGGACGGCTGAGGGAGTGTTCGTGGCTGAGGGTCCGAAGCTGGTGGGCGAACTGCTGGCTGCGGGTTTCGAATGTGTGTATCTGGCGGCTACGGAGGTGCAGGACTCGTGGAGGATCGAGACGGAGATTGTGACGGAGGACGAGCTGCGACGGGTGAGTTCGGTGGAAACGCCTCAGGGGGTGCTGGCGGTGTTGCGACAGCCGCACTACGACGTGAAACTCTCTGAGGTGGCGTCGCAGCGCTTGTGTCTGTTGCTCGACGGGGTGCAGAACCCTGGCAACTTGGGCACGATTGTACGCTTGGCTGACTGGTTTGGCATCGGTGACGTGTTCTGCATCGGTGGCTGTGCTGACTTGTATAATCCGAAGACAGTGCAGGCGACGATGGGTGCCCTTGCGCACGTGCGCGTACATTATAATATAGGTGTGGAGGATTTGGAGGGTGGCGACTTCCCTGTGTATGGCACATTTCTCGATGGGGAGAATCTATACGGGAAACGGCTGGAGAATCGTGGTGTGATCGTGATGGGGAACGAGGGTCGCGGAATTTCGCCGGAGGTGGAACGTCGGGTGACGGACCGGCTTTGGATTCCGAGCTACAGCGACTGCCATGTGGAGTCGCTGAATGTGGCTATCGCGACGGCGGTGGTTTGTGCGGAATTTAGGCGCAGGAGTTTGCCGTCCCTTACGTAAAGCGTTTCGTTATACCACTCGGTGTGGGGCTGTTCGCCGCATAGGGGATAATGACGGACGACGCGTGAGTCTTCGATTTCGACCACGTGTCGTCGCAGTATGGTCCCGTTGGGCAGGACGATGCGTTGTGCTGCGATGCGTTGCATTTGAAAATGGGAAATTGAAAAATTAGTCCCCAGCCTTACTTTTTCTTCCGACGTGTCGGCCCGATAGAGTTGGGGGTTCGTACGGCGGGTGCTGTACGGATTTCGATTTTCTGCTCGTCGTCCTGTGTCTGGATGCGGAGTTGCTCGGGGGTGAGTCGCGGCTGACGTGGCTTGGTGCCCATGGGCTGGGCAGAAGGTGCAGGTTGCAGGTCGGCGGGTAGCGTGTCGGCTGTGAGTGTGTCGGCTTCAGCCGTGTGGCTATGCATACGAATGAGGGAGAGGTTGCGGATGAGACAGAAGTTGCGGGTGTTGTCGTCGCTCTGATACTGGAAGTAGCAGGTCACCTGGCGTGGTGTGGCATCGGCAGGTACTTCGAGGTTGATGCTGAAGGGGCTGCCGGTACCGAGTATCTGGGATTCGCCGAAAGACTTAGAGCCGTTGGCCTGTACGGACAGGCTGACGGACATGAGGCTATTGCGGGAGAATCGTTCTTCGTTCATCATGATGACTTCGCCGGTGAACTTGAATCGGTCGCCAGCGTGGAAGCTGGTATCGCTTTTCACACTGAATTTTTCGAAATTGAGCAGGGGATGGTTGCGAAGGACGATGATGACGGGGCCTGTCCACAGGTTGGTGGTGTCGCCACCTTCGGCCACGAGTGTCGCCATCTCGTGGTCGCCGAGAGTGAGTTGGAGTTTCTGTCCCTCGACGGTGAAGCGTTCCTTCAGGTCTTCGTAGATGTCTTTGAGTTCGCTGGCATGGGCGTTGTACCACACAAGCGATGAGTCGAACTCAGCCTGTGTGATGCCGTGCTTGCGAAAGACGGCGTCGAGGTAGGGCTGGTTGTCCGGCGAGGTGCGGTCAGGTACCCAGTCGGTCATCGACTGAGTGAGGTGGTAGTCGTAGAGCACTTCGCGCATCTCGCTTTTAGACAGGATGCCGTCGGGACGCTGCTCGCACGAGGTCGTACAAAGTACAAGGAATAATAAGTACAAAGTACAAGGTACGAAGTACAAAGTGCGAGGTACAAAGGACAATTTACGATTTACGAAATCGGAATGCATAACTGAGGAGTAGCAGGATGATGCTGCACGAAATGGCGGCATCGGCAAGGTTGAAGATGGGGGAGAAGAAGACGCAGTGTTCACCAGCCTTAGGCAGGAAACTGACGTTGTTGAGCCAGGTCCACGTCGTGGGCATGTCCCATTCGACGAGAGGAAAGTAGAACATATCGACTACACGGCCGAGCATCAAACTGCTGTAGCCCAGACCCCAAGGCACGAACTGTGCCACCTGTGGCGGGGTGGGGTTGTTGAAGATGAGTCCGTAGAACAGGCAGTCGATGATGTTGCCTGCTGCTCCTGCAATGATGAGAGCGAGGCATACGACGAGAAAGGTGGAAATGCCCTCACGGATGCGTCGCCATGTGTAAAAGCCGATGGCGGTGACGACGACGAGGCGGAAGGCTGTGAGGAAATATTTTCCCCCTAACTCCCATCCGAAGGCCATGCCGTTGTTCTCGATGAAGTGGAGCTGAAACCAGTCGAACACGTGAATGCTCTCGCCCAGGTACATGTGTGTCTTCACCCAGACCTTGATGAGTTGGTCGAGGATGAGGACGCACAGTACGATGGCGGTGGCAAGCCAGCCTTGTTGTTTTCGTGAAATCATGTGTCAGTCTTTTACGACGCTGATGACAGCCTTGAAGTCGTCGAAGTGGATGGGTTCGCCTTCGGGCTGTCCGAGCTGTAGGCTGTTGGCCAGCACCTGGGCGGCAATGTTGTCGCGGAAGGCATCCAAGGCGGCACGGGTTTCGGGGGTGTCGGTGATGACAACATGGATGCGGTCTGTGATGTCGAATCCCTGTGACTTACGCAGCTGCTGAATCTGTTTGATGAGACGTCGTGCGTCGCCTTCGGTCTTCAGTTCAGGGGTGACGGTGATATCGAGAGCCACGGTGGTGGTGCCTTCGTTGGCGACGCTCCAGCCTGGGATGTCCTGCGACATGATGTCCACGTCTTCCAACTCGACCACAGCCTCCTGTCCGTCGGCCATGAGCGTAATCTTTCCTTCGGCTTCAAGCTCGGCAATCTGTGCTTGGGTCATGTCGTTGACGGCATTGCTGACAGCCTTCATGAGTTTTCCGAACTTCTTTCCCATCACGCGGAAGTTGCACTTCACCTGCTTGACCAGCAAGGCTCCGTCCATGAGTTGTAGCTCCTTCACGTTCACCTCGCGGGTGATTATGTCCTGCATACGCTGGATGCGGCTGCTGAAGACGGGGTCGGTGTCGGGAATAGCAATGGACTGGAGGGCTTGGATGACTGGTATCTTGACTTTCTTGCGGATGGAAAGACCCATTGAGGTGACCTTCATGGCAGCCTCCATGGCTGTCTCCAGTTCGCTGTCGATATGTGCCTCGTCGTAGGTAGGGAAATGTGCAAGGTGTACGCTCTGGCTCTTGTCCTTACCAGTCACGGCATTGAGGTCGCGGAACAGCTGGTCGGCATAGAACGGAGCGACGGGTGCGATGAGGCGGCTGAGGGTGTCGAGGGTCGTGTAGAGCGTCTGATAGGCCGACAACTTGTCGTCGGTCATGTCGCCCGCCCAGAAACGTGCCTTGTTCAGTCGGATGTACCAGTTGGAGAGTTTGTCGATAACAAAGGTCTGGATGAGACGTCCGGCAGGTGTGGGGTCGTAGTCGTCGAGATATTGTTGTACGTTCTTGACGAGGGTGTTGAGCTCGCTCAACAGCCAGCGGTCGAAGTCGGGACGCTGGGCGTAGTCGAGGTCGGCTTCCTTGTACTCAAAGCCATCGACATTGGCATACATGGTGAAGAAGGAGTAGGCCTGCTGCAGTTTGATGAAGAACTGGCTGGTCACTTCCTTCACGCCTTCGGGGTCGAACGAGAGGTTGTCCCAGGGCGACGAGTTGGTGATCATGTACCAGCGTACAGCATCGGCTCCGTATTGGGCAATACAATCGAAGGGATTGATGACGTTGCCCAGACGCTTCGACATCTTGATGCCGTTCTTGTCGAGCACGAGTCCGTTGGAGATGACGTTCTTGAACGAAACGGAGTCGAACACCATCGTGGCGATGGCATGGAGCGTGAAGAACCAACCGCGGGTCTGGTCAACGCCCTCGGCGATGAAGTCGGCAGGGAAAGCTATGCCACGGTCGATGAGGTCACGGTTCTCAAAGGGATAGTGGATTTGTGCGTAGGGCATGGCACCTGAGTCGAACCACACGTCGATGAGGTCGAGTTCGCGGGTCAGTACATTGCCCTTGTCGCTGACGAGTTTGATGTCGTCAACGTAGGGACGGTGAAGGTCGATGCGGTCGTAGTTCTCTTGCGACATGTCGCCAGGCACAAAGCCTTTCTCCTTCAGTGGATTGCTCTGCATCACACCAGCCTTGACGGCCTTCTCTATTTCGTTGTAAAGTTCCTCGACGCTGCCGATACACAGTTCCTCGTGAGTGTCCTTGTTGCGCCAGATGGGTAGGGGTGTGCCCCAGTAGCGGGAGCGGCTGAGATTCCAGTCGTTCAGGTTCTCAAGCCATTTGCCAAAACGTCCGGTTCCGGTCGATTCGGGTTTCCACTTGATCGTTTGGTTCAGTTCGAACATCCGTTCTTTCTTTGCTGTCGAGCGGATGAACCACGAGTCGAGCGGGTAGTAGAGTACGGGTTTGTCGGTACGCCAGCAGTGGGGATAGTTGTGGACATGCTTCTCAATCTTGAATGCCGTACCGGCCTCCTTCATTTCGATGCACAGCACGACGTTGAGGTCCATGTCCTTCGTGGCAGCCTTTTCATCATACTTTCCGTCCTGATTGTATTTGGGGTCGTAAGCGTTCTTGACGAAGTCGCCACTATGTTTCCAATAACTTTCATTGACACAGAGACTCACGAACTCTTCGTTCATGTCGTCCTTCACGAAATACTTACCCGTGAAGTCCACCATAGGACGGGTGTCGCCGGCCTTGTCGATGACGAAGAGCGAAGGAATGCCCGCGTCCTTGGCAACCTTGGCGTCGTCGGCACCAAAGGTGGGTGCGATGTGTACGATACCCGTACCATCCTCGGTCGTTACATAGTCGCCAGGGATGACGCGGAAGGCATCCTGCTCCTTTACCACCACCTGGTCGTTCTCGATGGCGCAGGGCTTCACCCAGGGGAACAGTTGTTCATAGTGCAATCCTACGAGGTCGCTGCCCTTGCCACGCCAAAGAATCTCCGGCTGATCTCCCTCTTCAAACTGGAAATAGGCCGCCAGACGGCTTTCGGCCAGGATGTAGATAGCCTCTTCGCCACTGTAGGGGTTTTTGCCCTTCAGCGCTACATAGTCAATCTTCGGACCTACGCACAGTGCCGTATTCGAGGGCAGTGTCCACGGCGTGGTCGTCCAAGCAAGGATATATACCGGAAGACCCTGAGCGTAGAGGTTGCTGACTCCCTCGCTTTCGGAGGTGGCAGGGGGGAGGCTTTTAAACTGTGCCGTCACAGTCGTGTCCTTCACGTCACGATAGCAACCGGGCTGGTTGAGTTCGTGGCTCGAAAGTCCGGTACCGGCTGCGGGCGAGTAGGGCTGGATAGTATAGCCTTTATAGAGCAAACCTTTCTGGTACAGTTGCTTGAGCAGATACCAGAGTGTTTCGATATACTTGTTGTCGTAGGTGATGTAGGGATGTTCGAGATCCACCCAGTAGCCCATCTTGTCGGTCAGCTCGGTCCACTCGTTTGTGTACATCATCACATTGCGGCGACAGGCGTTGTTGTAGTCGTCCACCGAGATTTTCTCCGTTCCGATGTCTTCCTTCGTGATGCCCAGCGACTTCTCCACACTCAGTTCGACGGGCAGCCCGTGGGTGTCCCATCCAGCTTTGCGCTTCACCTGGAATCCCTGCATCGTCTTGTAGCGCAGGAATGTGTCCTTAATGGTGCGGCCCATCACATGGTGGATGCCGGGATGACCGTTGGCCGATGGCGGTCCTTCATAAAATATAAAGGGAGGGAAACCTTCGCGTTCGGTAATACTTTTGTGGAACACATCTTCCTCGTTCCACTTCTTCAGCACTTCTTGATTCACAGCACTCAAGTCGAGCTTAGTGCGTTCTGTAAACTTCTTCATTATACTAATTTAATATTTTCCAAGTGTTGTTCCTTTCCGCAATAGCGGCATTTGACAGTTCCACGTTCCTTGTCCGTTACGTAGAATACCGTTTTCATCGGCTCGTTGTTCGTAATGCATACAGGGTTGGCGCAATGGATGACGTTGATAAACTCGTCGGGCAACGTCGCCACCTTCTTCTCAGCCACGTCATAGTTCTTGATGATGCACAGACGGATGTTGGGACATACCGCGGCGAGACGACTGATTTCGGCATCGGAGAAAAAGCGATTGGCGATCTTGATGATGCCCTTACGTCCCATCTTGTCACTCTCGAAGTTGTTGCCAATCGTTACCTGGTCGGTACACTTGTCCAACTGCAGGAGCGAGGCAATCGTAAACACCTTATCCGTCGGTATGTGGTCAATGACGGTACCATTCTCGATGGCAGCCACCATCAGTGATTTCTTTTCCATATAATAATGGTCAATGTTCAAAAGTCAATGTTCAGCGCTTCGCAAATCAATGCCTCGCGGGCATAAAGCCCGTTTTGGGCCTGTTGGAAATAGTAGGCATGTGGCGAGTCGTCCACGTCCTGAGTAATTTCGTTCACACGGGGTAGGGGGTGCAGGATGCGCATGTTCTCACGACACTTCCCCAGCATGTCGGCACGCAGGATGTAGGCATCCTTCACACGTTCATACTCCATCAGATCAGTGAAACGTTCACGCTGCACGCGCGTCATATACAGAATGTCGGCATCGGCAATCGTGTCCTCAGTAAAGTCCGTCTGCTCCACGTAGCGAATGTCTTCCTTCTGGCAGTACAGCTTGTATTCCTCAGGCATTTCCAGTTCCTTCGGAGCGATAAAGTGGAAGGTCGGGTTATACTTGCGCATTGACATCAGCAGCGAGTGCACCGTCCGTCCGTACTTCAGGTCGCCAACCATGTAGATGTTCAGGTCGTCCAGCCGTCCCTGCGTCTTCCAAATGCTGTAAAGGTCGAGCATCGTCTGTGAGGGATGTAGGTTCGAACCGTCGCCTGCATTTATAATAGGTACGTCAGTCACCTCGCTGGCATACAGCGCAGCTCCCTCCAACTTGTGACGCATGACAATCAAGTCGGCATAGTTCGACACCATCTTGATGGTATCTTTCAGCGTTTCACCTTTCGACGAACTCGTCACCTTGGGGTCGGTGAAGCCAATCACGCGGGCACCGAGCCTGTTGGCAGCGGTCTCAAAACTCAGACGTGTTCGGGTTGAGGGCTCGAAAAACAGCGTGGCCACCACCTTGCCCTCCAGGAGTCGCTGATTAGGCTGTTGCTCAAAACGGGCAGCACGCTCCAGCAATTTTTGAATTCTTTCCCGACTGTAGTCGGCAATCGATACAATGCTTCTGCTATTCATTCTCTTGCAGTTCAAATTTCGTGCAAAGGTACGAAAAAAACTTCATATAACACTTGCAATTCCCAATAAATGTTCGCGCGCGTAAAAATCAGCCATCCCATTCCAAGGTTTTGCCTCTGAGCCCCCACTTCACTTCACAGCACGATGATTATCTCCATGTGGGGCCATGCGATAGGATGCATGTAAAACTTCGTTCTCCCTGATACTGCGACAACACCTTATTACTACAGCGGTCAGAAAATCATCCCACGGCGCCGAAAAACAGATTCGTGGCACAGTGAAAATAAAGCAACGGTACACCCATATATGAGCAACTTGTAGCCTGTTTTCTTCTCGATTTTCTCCTTCTGCCGACCGCTTTTCAGCCGTTTTTCAGCTTTTTTGAAAGATTTTCGAAAAAAAAACGCGAAAAGTTTTGTCAGTCTCAGAAAAAGCAGTACCTTTGCACTCGCTTTCGGAAAGGAACACAGCGTTCCACAGACGAAAGGGCGCTTAGCTCAGTTGGTTCAGAGCGTCTGCCTTACAAGCAGAGGGTCGGGGGTTCGAATCCCTCAGCGCCCACAAAACATAACAGGAGGCTCGTTAGCTCAACTGAATAGAGCATCTGACTACGGATCAGAAGGTTATAGGTTTGAATCCTATACGAGTCACAAAACGTTCTTTGGAACCAAGCGGGGGCAATACCCCGCGAATTGTGTCGGGCATATTCCAGAGTGGCCAAATGGGGCAGACTGTAAATCTGCTGGCTTTCGCCTTCGGTGGTTCGAATCCATCTGTGCCCACCCACACAATCGAAATGAAAGGTTGCGGAAGTAGCTCAGTTGATAGAGCACTAGCCTTCCAAGCTGGGGGTCGCGGGTTTGAGCCCCGTCTTCCGCTCAAACATAAATGCTTCAGTAGCTCAGTTGGTTAGAGCACATGACTGTTAATCATGGGGTCGTTGGTTCAAGCCCATCCTGAAGCGCAAAAACATACGAAAGGATGCGTCCTTAGCTCAGTTGGTAGAGCAATTGACTCTTAATCAATGGGTCCAGGGTTCGAGCCCCTGAGGGCGTACAAGGAAAGGGATTGCGACAACATCAAAATCCCTTTCTTATTAGGAGAGATGGCAGAGTGGTCGATTGCACCGGTCTTGAAAACCGACGTACTGAGAGGTACCGGGGGTTCGAATCCCTCTCTCTCCGCAAAAGGATAAAGGGAAGTCATAAATAGACTTCCCTTTATTGTTATCTTAGCTCTGTTATTTAGTAATCGAATCAGTGATGTCGTGAATGCAGCCGAATCGTGTTCAAGTCATGATTCAAGAACGTATACATAAATGTCCGTTACGTTGTGTGCATCGCCATCAACAACTTATTCAATGACCTTTTCCATACTTCTATTCCCCTATTTCAGTTCTGATTTCCATGACCACATTGTTCCGTACCTCGAACAATTCCTGCAACTCTGTCGTCAGATATCGATCCAAGCCTCTAATATCCGGCGAGAAAAGAATTTGACTCCGACTGTGGACTCCAACGATACGGTCTTCCTTGTTGATGGTGTACATGACATTGCATCCGATGGGTTGACAGTTAGCATTGTTGACAGCCTTCTGAATGGCGGAAAGGGCATCAATGTTGTCCAGTGGAGCATCATACCACCAGACGAAATACAGGTAGGTAAACACGTAACCGTCGGCAGTAATAATAAAGAAATTGCCGCCCTGATACTGGAAGTCTATCCGATTTTCATCTTCCTCGTTGATGGATGGTTCACAGCCAATGGCACGAAGAGTCCTTATGACAAGGTCCTTTGTCTGTAACACCTCCTGCTGCTGTTGGAGAGATGATTGTGTTTCTTGTGGTTTCATGTTCTTTAGTTGCTTATTTCTTCTGTATTCATTAACCATTTCCACTCCTTGGATGACCCAGCCAATGAGAGCCAAAACGCCTAGGATAAGTAGTATAATGTGAAAGTCCATGATTGTTAAAAAGGAACTTCATCCTCTTGCAGAGAATTTTCGAACGATGATTCGTCTTTAGGGATGATGCTATGGTATTCTGTTGAGCGAGTATGCTTTAGCATCTTCTCTGGCAATGGATCTCCAGGTTGCTTGTACTTGTCATCCAAAGCAAGATAGCCATATTTTTTTGCGATGCCGGCGCATTCTATGACATCTTCATCCTTAATCAGCGACGCCAGTTTCTTGATTTCCGGACCTTCAGTCATATTGCGGCAAACTATTTCATCGTTCCATTTGCAAAAATCTTCAACGACCCGAAAACGTTCCATTTCCACCAGATAGTAAAGGGACTCCTCAATGTCGTGAAAACTTTTAATTGAGTATATATTTGTAGGGATATAGTATTTGTTTTCAATGAGGTCGTATCGCCTATCGAAATTCTCATTAACGCAAATGTCATGTACCATTTCAAACAGGAGGTCCAGTGCTTCATCGTCCTCAATGGGTAATCTATTATGATGCAGAACGCCTATATAATCCTTATTGGTCAGTCTTGTCCTGTCGATGGTAAAATCCTGTCGATGGCCTAGACGAAGGCATAGGAAATAGTAGTCCCTTGGCGCATTGAAGGAACTCATGTTCTCTAGAAGGTATTCTTCAGGGAAATAGCGGATGACAGACCATGAGCAGCGGAATTCATGATACTTCTCCCAAACCTCCTTTGCCTTGGGAAGAAAAATATCGTCCCAGTTCAAATACATACGAAGGTAAATCCATTCTCGGTCAGACTTGCACGAATCCAGATATGCCAGGATAATCTTCTTCTGATCCTTCCAGTCCAGTCCAGCAAAACGCCGCTGAATCTCACGCTTGGCAGCCGTTACCTTACCGCTGTCCTTATTGATAAAACTCTTGATGACAGTGGAGATTGGATTATTTCTTGGAATAATACGCTTCATTGTATAACGAATGGTTAATACTTAGTAAACATTTATGGATTGCATGTCCTTTGTCAGACTGTCCATCATCTCAACGGCACTGTTTGTGGCAGGGAGTGACTTGCGGATTTTACTCCATTTGCCCAGTTCCCGATTCATATCCGTCAAGTCTTGCTGCTGTTCTTGACTGATTGTTGTCCATTCTTCCAACTTGATTCCATCTTCTTTCAGGATGCTCTCTCCTGTTTGGTGAAATCTTCGGAACTCAGATTCTGCACCCTTGATGAACTTGGATATGGCCGAATCGAGATTTCCGACTTTCCCAGACTTTTTCCCTTGTAGGCAAAAAAGAATTCGTCGTAGGTCTTCCAAACGTTCGTCTAATTGGGTTACCACAACAGATTCAAATAGCGGACCACGGATTGTACCACCCCAATAGGAAATCTCCACCAATCCCATGGCAAATGACTGGTAGGGCTTCTGAAAGCGGTTCCAGGCCTCTATCTCCTGTTTCCATGACGAGTCAATATCCAGTATCTGCTTTTCATGAGCAATAACCTGATACATCATGAATCCCTTCCAACGCCTGCCATTCAAGATCATCTCGGCGGTTGTGTCTGCCCAGTCTCCATTAAAGTGGGTGTTCAACTCGGACAGCAGGGAATCCACCTTTTCGGTTTCAGACAGATGACTCTCAGGATGAATGGAGTCAAAGTAACAGATTAGTTGCTGCCGGCATTCCTCCTGCCACTTCAACTGCTGGTCCAAAGTCTCACCCCAATTGTCGGTATCCCATAGTCGTACGGCTATTTCCTCTGGATACTGATAGAAGGAGCCAGAGGCCATCAATTCATACTCATTCAAATTCACCTCTGTTGTTTCAGTTGAGGGCTTCTGTTGCTGTACACACGACGATGTCAGCCCCAATACAATAACACTGGCAATAAATAGAATCTTTTTCATTGATGCAATAATTATAGATATAACGCCCCACCGCTAATATTAATGATGCCTTGGCCGTCGAATTGACTACTTCTCTTTGAATTCCATAGTCACATTTTCAGTTTTATTCTCCAACCATCTTCAAAGTCCTTCCACACCTTTCGCCGCCGTAGAACTGCTGTAATACCTGGTCGAAGATATCATTGGGGCAGACTATATCAAACAAGGCCATGGAGGATTTCACTTTCATGGCATCGACGTAGCCCAGTATATCCTCAGCCCGCTTGCCGGCGTGTTCCAGGAGTGCGTGGGTGATTTCCCGTAGCCGTCCTGATAGAGTCTCGTTCTTCATGTATTCCTGGGCTTCTTTCAGACTTGTTATGCCATAGAACTTAGACATATCGCTGTAACCCAGGTCCTTCAATTGGGGGAATATGTACCAAATCCAATGGCCTGACTTATAACCTTTCTTGATTTCGGTCAGTGCCTGTTGATCGCCGGCGAACCTACTGTCTTGGGCTTCAAGGAAACGGGAAAGAGAAGATGTGGGCATGGTGTTATAAAGTTAATATGAATGATTAACTTATCGGAAGTTAAATCCTGATATCAGCGGGTAGTTCATGGGGCTTAAATTGATAGTATGGCAAAGGTACAATAAAAAAACGAAAATCAATCCATCTTCAAAAAAAATGTTTTTCACAAGGCTTGTGAGACGAGCCAACTATGCCTTCCGAATCATTAATACAGGTTTCGATGCTTCAGACTATTTCGAATACACAGGCGAACTTAGCCCAAACAATTCAGTCGTTGCATCGAGGAAAAGGCAGGTGTTCTCAGAATAGTTTTATTCACCTATGCCAAACTGGCCGTCTTACGGATCTGTTACGTCCACAAAATCAGAAAATAGGCGTTCCTCATGGGGGCAGTATTTTCTTGAGCAATCCTTTCTCCCTTTCTTTGTCAGAGTCCCGAAAAGGAATTTTCCGCCATGCAAACGTGACGCTTACGCCCTAAAAACTTCCTTCTTCCGAACACCCGCCTCAGCCACCGTTCACTTCATACTCAGCTAATGGGTAGACAACACTCAAAATATCATTGATATTTTCAAAAATTCCACTGAGATTTTTACAAATACCATTGAGATTTCTACAAATATCAATGATATTTTGAGTTTTGTCGGCACAATGGCTGAGTCGGGTGTGCAGAATGAACGGGTTTGATGTGGGCATCAGGTGGGTTTACACCGCGGGCAACAAGATATCTGTCGGCTTTGCAGCAATGAAAACGGCTCATCAGGTAAATACTTAGACATTGCTTTTTTTTGTTTGAAAATTTCGTTGATTCCAGCTTTATTCGTAACTTCGCAGCGTATCTGTGCTGACGTTAGATACAATTGTTTGTGTTTTAAGAATGTCTTTTCCATGAAAAAAATGTCGAAAAATGTCTTGCTTTGTGCCTTGTTGTGCCTTTTAAGCAGCACGCTGAAAGCCCAGACGTCCTACATGATGCAGCAGGTTACAGCTGTCGAGGCTGAGGGTTTGTATGTGTTTGAACAACGCGGCTATGTGATGTCGAATGTGGTGAACGGTAGCCATGCGTTGCAGACAACCACTGATTTCAGCTCGCATGGGCTGACAGGTACGGAGCCCTATGTGTGGAAGCTTGAGCGTGCTTCGGGTGGCTACTACCTTCGGAATGTGTCGCTGAGCAGCAAGTGCTACCTGACTTATAGCGGTTCTTCGACGGGCGTCATGCTGTCGGCAAAAAATGACTATTCGGTTTGGACATTTGACTTTCAGGAGGATGGGACGGTGTTGATCAAGAATGGAAAGGCGAGTGGCCGATATCTGGGTTTTGTGGATCAAGGGACGAACTACAAGGCATACGCGACGAGTGACATGACCTACGAGCACGCTATCAAGGTCTTCCGGCTGGTGGAGGATGATGGCGGGAGTCCGGTGGTTGTGGATGTGCCCACCTTCAGTGTTGAGGCAGGAACTGTGGACGTAGGTACGGAGGTGACCCTCACATCTGGTGGAACAACCTTGCTCTATACACTCGACGGGAGTGACCCGACGACGAGTTCTACAGCCATTGCTTCGGAGGGGAGCACGGCGACGGTGCGCATTGAGGAAACCACGATCGTGAAAGCGGTATCGGTTGATGCCGATGGCCATCGGAGCGAGGTCGTTACGATGAAGTACAGCGTGCCGAGCAGCGAATTGATTGACTTGTGTGAGGGGAGTGGGATGTTGGTGTTTGAGGATTTCGCAGGGTTGCCTTCGTCGTATTCCAATCGTGAGAGTGAAGTCGAGTTGAAAGGAAGCGACGGAAAGCTGTATGCTTGGAGGGTGAAAAACGTGTTGGTGGACAATGAGGGTTTACTGCAAATGAAAGGAGGAGAAGGCAGCGTGGTGAGCTGGCCGGTACGCTCGGAACATGGCTTCATGGTACAGGCGATGTACGAGGTGTTTTCAACAGCCACGATTTCGCTTGCTGTGACAGGTGCGGAAACAGTGACTCAAACGAGCAGCTATACCGACGGAAAAACACAGGTGATTGAAGCTTGGACGCGGGAAACAGCCGACGCAGTCGTTACCTTGGCATCGGACAATCATTCCATTTCTGTGCTTCGGTTGACATTCTTGGCGACCGATGAGGATGGTGTCCCGACGGGAATGTCGAAGGTGGTGGAAGGAAACAACAGGGAAGCCTCAGTCTTCTACAATATGGCTGGACAGCGCGTGGCGCACCCGACTAAAGGTCTGTATGTAGTGGGTGGCAAGAAGGTTTGGATAAGTGAAAAGTGAAAATTAAATGATTCCTCGGGTAAGGCTGAAGGTGGTGACGAGGATATAGTTGAGGAAGACGACGGTGATGAAGCTGTTGATGTCGGAGCGCAGATAACCCGTTGAGGTGAACTGTGAGGAGATGAGGGGAATGGGGTTGCTGAAGCGTTTGCGGAGATGATAGTACAGCGCGTAGAAGAGGGTGCCTGTGGTGAGGCCGACAAGGAGTCCGACGGTGACGTCGCCCAGGTAGTGAACGCCGAGGTAGAGGCGCGTGAAGGTGGTGGTGGCACTCCAGAAGTAGAGAACGGCGGTCATGCGTGGGCTGCGGAAGAGCCATGCAAGGAAGGTGGCTACGCAGAAGGTGTTGCTGGCATGGCCGGAGAAGAATCCAAAACGGCCTCCACGATAGTTCAGGACGGTGTCGATGAGATACATGATTTCGGGGTCGCGGGTGGGACGCCAGCGCGCCACGGTGGGCTTACACCAGCCGGAGCAGAGCCGGTCGGTGACAAATATCATCAAACCGATGCACAGCAGGATGCACAGACCTTCTTTCCACGAATTGTTCTTAAAGATCACGTAGAGGAGCATGATGATGAGCAGCGACCAAGCAAAGGTGTTGGTCACGGTAATCATCAGATTATCGAGAAATAGCGATTGGCTGCCGTTGAGGGCCAGAGTCGCTTGCTGGTCGAATTGGAGAAGGTCGTGCAAAACTGAAAATTAAAAATTAATAATTAAAAATTAAAGACCTCCCCCAGCCCCTCCAAAGGAGGGGTGAGCCGAGGTTTCTGATGTATAGTTACTTTTATTCATTAGTCTGGAGTCTCCCTCCTTTGGAGGGTGTAGGGGGAGGTCGGTGGAGGTTTAGATTACTTCGAAGGTGTTGGCGGGTATCCAACCTTGTTTTCCCTCTTCGAGCTTGACTTCGCGCCATTCCTGCATGGTGGCATCGAGGATTTCGACCTTGGAACCGGCGTGAATGACGAAGAGGTCGGTCGAGCTGTCGCTGGGCGAACTCTTGACTGTGACTGCAGAGGCCATGATGATGCCGTCGGTGTGGTTGCGCATCATGTAGTGCTGGCTGAAAGCGCACAGATTGGCAATCACCACTATGATGAACAGGCCGATGGCGCTGTAGATTCCCACTTTGCGTAGGGTGAGCTGGGTGAGGAACATATAGGCGAGGATGCCGAGGAGCATGAGGACGAAGGCGGTGATGGCGAGAGTCGTCCACACGGATATGCTCAGGCTGTTGCAAAGGTCTTTCCACCATGTGATGAAGAACATTTCGGAGGGTGGGGTGACCTTGTCGCTTGTCTTAGCTCGTGCAAGGGCGAGGTTGGCACGTGTGTCTTCGTCGCTGGGGTCGAGGCGGAGTGCACGTTCGTAGTTGAGGATGGCATGGGGGATGTCGTCGAGTTTGTAGTAACAACCCGCGAGGTTGTAATAGACTTCGGGTGCTGTGCCGACGTCGGTGAGCAGCTGTTGGTAGATGGCAGCTGCCTCGTCATATTTCTCCTGCTCGTAGAGGCGGTCGGCATCGGCTTTGGTGGCAGCCGACGACGCCAGGGCTGTGAAGAGCAGTATGAGGGAAAGGATGGTATGTTTCATTTCTTGATGTTGTTTTCGATTTGGCTGATGAGGGTGATGGCTTTGCCGTAGATGCTCTCCATGTTGGCATTGGGGTCACCAGGGGCATAGCGTGCAAATTCGCAGTCGTTGATGACGCCGAGGTATTGGTCGATGAGTTCGGAACCGACACCCTTGTCGAGGAGCAGCTGCTGCACGTTGTCCTTGTTAAGGTGTTCCTGGGGAATGTTCAGGCGGTCGGCTGTGTAGCCGTAAAGAGCCTTGAGCACTTCGTCGTAGAACTCGTTCTGCTTATGGTCGCGCATGAGTCGTTCTGCCTGCTTAAGGCGGCGACGCGCCACCTTGTTGGCCTTGCGTCCACGAATGGCAGCCAGGTTGGCATTGTCCTGAATTTGCTTGCGTCCAATGAAGGTGACGATGAAGAACAGGAGCAGGGGGATGAGATACCAGAGCAGATAGCGCCATGAGTGAAGGCGGTCTTGTTCCTCCTCGGGGCTGAGGCTGACGTCCTTCGTCTTGATATAGCGGATGTCGTGGGCGAGTTGACGTACGTCTTGCTGATTGGAACTGAAGTCGCTGACAGCACTCGAAGCGTCACCCTTGCCTTTCTCCACATGAATCGTATAGGGCTGTGTGGAGATTGTCTTGTACTGACGTGTCTGGGTGTCGAAATAGGTGAATTGGGTGGCGGGAATGGTCTGGGTGCCGGCATGTCGTGGTACAGCCAGATACTCAAACGTGCGGGTACCCGTAAGTCCGCTGGACGATTTGCTGAAGTTGTCCGTCACCTTGGCATCGTAGGTCTCAAAGTCTTTGGGGAAGGCAACCTCGGGGGTGTTGATGAGTTTCATGTTGCCCGTGCCGTTGATGGTAATCTTGAGGGTCAGGGCATCGTTGGTCTTCAGTTGCTGTGGCGACAGAGAGGAGGAGATGCTGAAGTTGCCGACAGCTCCGGAGAAACCCGCAGGACGGTTGGGCAGGGGTTGCACGTTGATCGTAAGGGTGGGGGTGGCAATCTTCTTCTTCAGTTCTATCATGCCGCTGACTCCATTGAAGAAGGCGTCGATGGGGTCGATGTTGCGGTTGGGCTGTACGACAGTACCTTCGTAAGTGACGCTGGGAATGGTCAGTTTACCGGTCTTCTGTGGGAAGAGTACGTACTGGCTCCAGACAACGCTATGGTAGTTGCGGCCATTGTAGGTTTCGAGTGAAAACTCCTTGTTGCGCGGGAGGTCGATTTCCTGTATCTGGAAACCGTCGAGTGTGGGCAGCTTTCCGTCGAGCGAAGTGATGTTGACAAGCGTATAGAGCTTGTAGGTGACGAGGATGGCCTCCTGCTCATAGACATTGGTGCGGCTGGCCGTTGCAGTCATGAACAGGTCGTGGCTGGAAATGCCGTTGCTGCTGGGCGAGGTGGGTTGGCTGCTCTGTCCCCCTTGGCGATGAGCCGATGAGGACGAACTTTGTTGTTGTCCCAGGTTGGCACCACCTGTTCCGATTTTCAGAACCTTGATGGTGAGAGGTTTCGACTTGATGAGGGTGTTGCCGCTCTGAATAGTGGCGGGGTTGATGGTATAGGTGCCAGGCTTTGAACCGATGAGCACATAGGTATAGGTGATGCTGCTGGTTTGGGAGGTCTGGCCATTGATGATTTGGAAACTGCTCTGACGTGAGGTCGAAGGACCGTAGATGACTTCGAATCCCTTAAAGTCGGGGGCGTTGAAGTTGTTGACGTTTTGCGAATTGACCGTAAAACGGATTCGGAACTGGTCGCCAGCTTCGACGGTCGTGGGTGCTTGGACGGTAAGAGTGATGTCGTCAGCACGAGTACCTGCAAATGCAAAGTACAGGGTACAAAGTATTGCGAGGCGGAGCGGCCACGTCTTGTGCTGAGATACGTGATTCAATATGTTCATGTTCTATTTAATATGTCCTTGTACTTCGTACTTGGTACTTTGTCTTTCTGATTACCAGTCTTTCTCGAGGCTACGACGTTGTTGGGGATTCTGTTGCACTTTGCGCTGCACGTTCTTCTCGTCTTGCTGAGCAGAGTTGAGCAGCTGCTGTGCCGTCTTATCGTCGATTTGGTCTTTATCTTGTTGGGGCGGCTGCTGTTGCTGTTCGTCCTTTTTGTCTTGCTGATCTTGCTTCTGCTGGTCTTGTTGTTGCTGCTGTTGTTGCTGTTGCTGATTCTGATTTTGGTTCTGCTGTTGGTCCTCCTGACTCTTTTTCAACTGATACTGAGCCATTGCCAGATTGTAGCGAGTTTCGTTGTCGTCGGGGTTGAGACGGAGGGAACTCTTAAATAGATCAACTGCTTGCTGGAAGGATTGTGTGGCATTCTGTCCACCCATCTTCATTTCACGTACGCCGTTGGCATAGGTCAGATTGCCCATGTTGTGATAGATCTGAGCCTTTTTGAGCGTATTGGGCGAGGGTTCGTCGAGTGCTTTCTTGTACATCTCGAAGGCTGTCGAGTCTTTGCCTTGCAGGGCGAGTGCATTACCAAGATTATTGTAGGCCTCCATCGAGGATTTCTTGTCGATGGCTTTGCGGTAGTTGGTCTCAGCTTTCTGATACTGTGTGCTGCGATAGTGCCTGTTGCCCATGCGGATGTGGTCGCGGTCGTTCGACTGCGCTGAGGCGCTGAACGCGATGATTTGCATGCAAAACAAGAGGAGCAGGATATGTGTCGTTCTGTTCATAGTCTATTTCTTTATGTCCTTGAAGAGGCGTAAACCACGCAGGAGTGGATTCTTCTTCTCCATGATACAAACTTCGGCGATGAGAACAAGCAGCAGCAAGATAGCCACGGCGACGAACTGTTCGTCGTATTCGCTGAACATCGAGGTGGAGATGTCCTCCTTCTGCATTTTTTCGATTTCCTGTTCGAGCAGTCGCTGAGCCTGATCGGTTTGGTCCACCTTGATATAGATGCCACCGGCAGCCTTAGCAATCTGTTTGCCCACTTCCTCATTGAGTTTGGTGGTTACGGTGTTGCCGCTGTTGTCTTTCTTGTAGGTGCCGTTGCCAAGGGGAATGGGGCCTCCGTTAGGAGTTCCGACGGACAGGACATAGATGCGGATGTCTTTTTTGTCGGCTTCTTTTGCAGCTTCGATGGCACCTTCTTCATGGTCTTCGGCATCGGTAATCAGTATCAAGGCTTTGCCTACGTTGGTCTTTTCGCTGAATCCCGCCGTGGCACGACGGATGGCCTCTGCCATGTTGGTGCCTTGCATTGCAATGGTTGAAGGCGAGAGTTGGTCGAGAAACATCTTGGCCGACACATAGTCGCTGGTGATGGGCAACAGGGTGATGGCGCTGCCGGCAAAGGCAACGAGTCCGATGCGGTCCTGGTCGAGTTGTTCAATGAGTTTGCTGACCAGCATCTTCGATTTGTCGAGACGGCTTGGTGATACATCCTGACAGAGCATGGAGTTCGAAACATCGACAGCGATGACAGCTTCAATGCCTTGTCGCTTCACTTCCTCGTTGCGGGTGCCGTATTGCGGACGTGCACACAGGAAAATGACGAGCATCAGGGCAAGCATCAGCAGACTGAATTTCAGGTGTCGGCGGAAGGGCGACACACCAATCATGAGGTCGCGGACCAGTGTCAGATTGCCGAAACGAGCCAGTTTGCGTTTCTGACGGTAGGCATAGAAGATGTAGAGGGCGATGAACAGGGGAATCAACGCCAGCAGGTATAGATATTCGGGATGTGCAAATCTGAACATGATTGTTTACAAGATTTTAGGGCAGTCGTCGCAGGACAACGACTCGGAGCAGGATTTCAAGTAGCAGCGTGATCAAGGCTGCGATGGCAAAGGGTTCGAAGAGTTCGTTGCGCTTGCTGTATTGGCGTACGCTGAACTTGGTGCGTTCCATGTGGTCGATTTCGTCGTAGATGGCCTGCAGTTCCGCATTCTTCTGAGCACGGAAATAGCGTCCACCCGTCTCTTTCGATATCTTTGTCATGGTCTGCTCGTCGATTTCGACGGGAAGCATGATTGTGCCGCCCGAGTCGAGCGGGTAGGGAGCCATGCCGTTGCGTCCGATGCCGATGGTGTAGATGCGCACTTTCTGCTGTTTGGCGATTTCGGCTGCGGTAAGCGGTGAGATGTTGCCCGAGTTGTTCACGCCGTCGGTGAGCAGAATGACGACTTTCGACTTGGCCTGACTCTCACGCAGGCGTAGCAGGGCGTTCATGATGCCGTCGCCGATGGCGGTACCGTCGGCAATGGCCTTGTTGTTGTAGGCCATGTAGCTGTCGGCATTGGCATAGAGGTTCATCAGAACGGCATGGTCGGTGGTGAGCGGACACTGTGTGTAGGCTTCACCGGCAAAGAATGTGAGACCGATGTTGTCGTTCGGGCGTTTGGAGATGAACTCCTGGGCTATCTCCTTCAGGGCTTCGACACGGTTGGGCTTGAAGTCCTGTGCCAGCATCGAGGTGGAGAAATCGACAGCCAGCATGATGTCGATGCCTTCGACGTCGGTGTCGTTCCAACTGTGCTTGCTCTGTGGACGTGCCAGAATGCAGACCACGAGTGTGAAGAGCACGATGCGCAGCAGGAAAGGCAGAGGCATGAGGTAGGTGCGCCATGTACGTGGCACGTAGCGGTATTTGGCTGTCTGCGGCATCCGCATGGCTGGTTGGCTCTTCTTGTTGCGAAGCACATACCAGATGATGTAGGGGATGAGCAGGGCTAAAAGTGCAAAGAAATATGGATTCTTAAATTCCATGGTCGTATCAGAGGTTCAACATGATGATGCGGTAGATGAGGTAGGCCGTAACCGCCAGCAGGGCGATGGAGGCGGCGATGACACTGCCGATGAGTACGCGCTTTGCCACCTGCGAACGTTTTTCCACCACGACAATTTCGGTGGGTTGTGGTGTGGCGGGTTCTTCTTTCTTGGTGGCATTGATGTATTCGATGGCGCTGACCAGGTTGCGGTCGTTCTCGCCGAGCAGGGTGCTGTACTTGGCAAACTTCACGAGGTCGGCCGTTTGGAACAACTCGCGCAGTTCGCGCAGTGCGTTCTCGTCGTTCACCTCTTGAAGGTGTTCGATGATTTCGGGCGTGGTCATCTCCATCGCGTTGAAGCCATAACGCTCGTTGATATACTGGCGCAGCGTGTCGGTCAGTTCGGTGTAGTATTCCTTCGAATCGTCTTTCTGCCAGATTTTCTCCTCCTTGATGTGCTCAATCTTCAGCATGGCAGCCTTGTGTGGAGCCATTTTCGGTTTGAGCTTAATGCGGCGGATGATGGGTTTATTGTCCTTCAGCCTTATGATAATGTAAAGGAGTAGGGCTGTGAGAAGCAGGATGACGACCGAAATCCAGAGCGGTGTGCTCCAGTCTTCCCACACGAAAGGAGGATTCATCACGGGCTTCATACCGAAGATGCTGTCGGCATGAAGCGTGTCGATGGGAATGGTATAGACTTTCAGCGCGAGGCTTTTCGACTCGTAATGCTGGGTGTCCACTTTTACCACCATCGGAGGCAGATAGTAGAGGGCTGAGTCGAACGAGGTGACGATATAGCGGCGTGTAAGCAGCATTCGCTGACCGTCGTTCAGCAAACTCGTGTCCACCTCGCTCACATTCATCACTTCGATGCCTGGAACGATTTGTTGCAAGGAGTCGAACTGCGGCATTTCGACCGACTTGCCGCGGTCGGCACTCACTTCGAGCGTGATGCCCACACGTTGTCCGATGTAGATCTGGGCAGAGTCGATCGTGGCATCCACCGTTACTTGCGCCATGAGTGTGGCCGAGGTGAACCAGGCTGCTGCCAGAATATATAGGTATAGTTGTCTCATTGTCTATTTTCTTCGTTTGAACAACCCCATCAATCCCTTCACATAGTCCTCGTCGGTGCGCAGATGGGCACAATCGACATTTGAGTGGGTGAACATTTCCTTCAGCCGTGCCTGGTTGCGAATCCACCATTCGTGGTGGGCACGCCGGACAGCCTTCGACGATGTATCGATGTAGATTTCCTCGTTGGTCTCAGCATCGCGCACTTTCATCAGGCCGATGTCGGGCAGTTCGAGCATACGCTGGTCGTAGATTTGCAGGGCACACACGTCGTGGCGGCGGCTCATGATGGTGAGTTGCTGGGTGTATTCCTTGGAGTCGAAGAAGTCGCTGATGAGGAAGACGGTGCAGCGTTTCTTGATGGCATTGGTCATGAACACGATGGCATCGCCGATGTCGGTCTGGCGGCTTTGGGGCTTGAAGTCGAGCAATTCGCGGATGATGAACAGGATATGCTTGCGGCCTTTCTTGGGCGGGATGAACTTCTCGATGCGGTCGGAAAAGAAGATAACGCCGATCTTGTCGTTGTTCTGAATGGCGGAAAAGGCAAGTGTGGCAGCAATTTCTGTCACCATCTGCCGCTTGGTCTGCTCGGCTGTACCGAAGTCGAGGCTGCCCGACACATCGACCATGAGGATGACCGTCAGCTCGCGCTCTTCTTCAAACACCTTGACGTAGGGTTTGTCGAAGCGTGCGGTGACGTTCCAGTCGATGTCGCGCACATCGTCGCCGTACTGGTACTCGCGCACCTCGCTGAATGCCATTCCGCGTCCCTTGAAGGCAGAATGGTATTCACCGGCGAAGATGTTGTTCGACAGGCCGCGCGTCTTGATTTCGATGCGCCTGACTTTTTTGAGTAGTTCTTCTGTATCCATTAGCCTCCCCAACCCCTCCCAAGGAGGGGCTTTTTCACTTTATACTTTTCACTTATCACTTATCACTTTTTTCAGGGCACTTCCACCTTGTTGATGATTTTCGAAACGATTTCCTCCTGGGTGACGTTCGAAGCCTCTGCCTCGTAGGTCAGCCCGATGCGGTGGCGCAGCACGTCGTGGGCAATGGCGCGCACGTCTTCGGGAATGACGTAGCCACGGTGCTTGATGAAAGCATAGGCACGGCTGGCGAGGGCGAGGTTGATGCTGGCACGAGGCGAACCACCGAAGCCGATAAGTCCTACCAGATCCTTCAATCCGTACTTGTCGGGGAAGCGGGTGGCAAAGACGATGTCGGCGATGTACTGCTCAATCTTTTCGTCCAGATAGACTTGGCTGACCACCTTGCGGGCTGCTTCAATCTCTGCCGTGCCCATCACGGGACGGATGGTCGTCTGCTCAGGAGCGATGTTCTGACGGATGATGCGCTTTTCTTCTTCCAGCTTCGGATAGTCGATGACCACCTTCATCATGAAACGGTCCACCTGCGCTTCGGGCAGCGGATACGTACCCTCCTGCTCGATGGGGTTCTGTGTGGCGAGCACGAGGAAGGGACGGGGCAGTTCGTAGGTCGTGGTCGAGAGGGTCACCTGACGCTCCTGCATGGCTTCGAGCAATGCGCTCTGCACTTTGGCAGGCGCACGGTTGATCTCGTCTGCCAGCACGAAGTTGGCGAATACGGGACCTTTCTTCACCTCGAAGCGGCTCTCTTTCTGGTTGTAAATCATTGTACCCACGACGTCGGCAGGCAACAAGTCGGGGGTGAACTGGATGCGGCTGAACTTGGCGTCGATGAGTGCAGCCAATGTACGGATGGCCTTCGTCTTGGCGAGGCCCGGCACACCTTCGAGCAGGATGTGGCCGTCGCTCAGCAGGCCGATGAGCAGTGATTCTACTAAGTGTTTCTGACCGATGATGGCCTGATCCATACCGGTCATCAGATTGGTGACGAACGTACTTTGTTTTTCAATTCGCTCGTTCAGTTCGCGAATGTCGATAGCTTCTGCCATATTTCAGATATTAAATTTGAGTCTTCATTCTTGAAATATGGTGCAAAGATACGGCTTTCCGATGGAATAACATCCACAGAAAGTTCTAATAAATCTTAAATAAAACTTTGAAAAATTAAAATTGAGTTTTTAAGTTTTAATGTAGGTCGACTTCATCGGGAAATTATCCAAATTATTTTCAAAATATTTCAAATTTACTTTGTTTAATTTGAACCAAATTTGTGAAATTTCCACACGAAGTGTGCCTATATTCAATTTTTAATTTTCACTTTTCACTTTTCACTATTCACTATTCACTTTTCACACCCCCATATCCTCCGTCGGGTCGAGGTTCAGGTCGTCGAACAGTGATTCGGTTTCAAAATCTTCGACCGTGTGGAGCGAGTACGTACCGTCGGACGAGATGCGTATCTCGACGGGATAGTTGATGCCCGACGTCTCGTCAGGGTCACCAACCGTAGCAATGAAGCGCAACTGCGAGTGGTCGTCAATGTGGTTGAGGTTGTAACTGAATCCAGCCAGTGCCAAGTCGGGCAGTTCGTCCCTCGGCACCATGCTGGCAAACGAATGCTTGGTGAAACGGCGTTGGAGCACGATGGTCGAATCGCGACGGACGGTCAGCTGCACCACGTTGTCGTGGTAGCGGGTGCCGTCGGGGTTGACGATGACGGGCAGCGAATCGACCGGTGCAAAGCGATAGCTGTAGTGATAAAGTTGTCCGCGAACGGTGATGGTGTCGTTGCGTTCCATCACTCCCAGGTCCAGAATCGCATTCGTCTGCTGGGGAGCCACCCACAGGCTGTCGTCTTGCTGCCCGTTTTCACTCTTGCCTTTGCACGATGCCAGCAGCATCATGCCGCCCAGGGCTGCTATATATATAATAGGTGTATGCTTCATGATGTTGGATGTTCAAACATTTTGCCGCACAAAATTAGTGAAACTCAGCGAAACAGACAAACAAAACAGCCAAAAACTCTCGCTCGTGTCCTTAAATCCACTGCATTAAATCCACTGCATCCCTTTCCGACTACAGCCCTGCAAACGTTTTCCTTCAACCAAATGAGCTAAGTAAAACTTGTCTGAACTTTGTCGTAGCTGGAAAATTCTTGATGTTCTTTTTCGCCTAAGACAACTTTTTCTTTTGAAAAAATGGCTGAAGGGGTGCTAATGCCAAAAAAAAGGTGTAAATTTGCAGAATGTTTGTGTTTTATAGCTGTAATCATGGGAAATCTTTTGAAGAAGAAAAAGAATAGACGGCAGTGGCACGCCATCGCGGGCGAACCCCTCACCGAGATGGACAAAATCATCATGGCGTGGGAGAACCGAGGAAAGTTGGTGCCGACCCGCAAGTTGGTGAAGACACCGGAGCAGATTGAGGGCATCCGTCGCGCCGGAGTGCTGAACACGGCCGTGCTCGACCATGTGGCCGAACATATCCGTGAGGGGATGTCGACCGAAGAAATCAACACGCTGGTGCATACGTTCACTGTGGAGCATGGTGGCATTCCTGCCCCGCTCAACTACGAGGGTTTCCCGAAGAGCGTCTGCACGAGTATCAACGAGGTGGTGTGCCACGGCATTCCGAGCGAAGATGAAATCCTGGAGGAGGGCGACATCATCAACGTGGATGTGACGACCATCCTCGGCGGATATTACGCTGATGCCTCGCGTATGTTCGTGATTGGAAAGACGACTCCTGAGAAGCAGCGGTTGGTGGATGTGGCGCGTGAATGCCTGCAAATCGGCATTGAGGCTTGCCATCCCTACTGCTTCGTCGGCGACATCGGCAACGCCATCGCCCGTCATGCCCACAAGAATGGTTTCACCGTCGTGCGCGACCTCTGCGGTCACGGCGTCGGCAATGAGTTTCACGAAGACCCAGACATTGTGCACTACGGCAAGAAGGGCAGCGGTATGTTGCTCGTTCCTGGCATGGTCTTCACCATCGAGCCGATGGTCAACATGGGCGACTGGCATGTCTTTGTGGATGCCGACGACGACTGGACCGTCGTCACCGAGGATGAACTGCCCAGCGCTCAGTGGGAACACACGCTGCTGATGACTGAAACGGGGGTGGAGATTTTAACCTATTAATTCATGAAAGAACAGATCATTATACTTTCCATCGAATCCTCGTGCGACGACACGTCGGCAGCGGTGTTGCGAGATGGCATATTGTTGTCGAATGTGACGGCGTCGCAGGCTGTGCATGAGGCTTATGGGGGTGTGGTGCCCGAACTGGCATCGCGGGCACATGAGCAGAATATTGTGCCGGTGGTGGACCAGGCACTGAAGCGTGCCGGTGTAGAACGTGAGCAACTCTCGGCCATTGCTTTTACACGTGGCCCAGGACTGATGGGCAGTCTGCTCGTTGGCGTGTCTTTCGCCAAAGGCTTGGCACGTTCGCTCGGCATTCCCCTCATCGACGTTAACCACTTGCAGGGTCACGTCCTTGCTCATTTCATCAAAGAAACAGAAGACGACCACGACCAGCCTTCGTTTCCCTTCCTCTGTCTGCTTGTAAGCGGAGGCAATTCACAGATCATCAAGGTGAACTCGTACAAGGATATGGAGATTCTGGGTCAAACCATCGACGATGCAGCTGGTGAGGCTATCGACAAGTGTTCGAAGGTGATGGGACTGGGCTACCCTGGTGGACCTATCATCGACAAGCTGGCTCGGCAGGGCAATCCCGATGCTTTCCAGTTCTCGAAACCGAATATCAAGGGCTACGACTATAGCTTTTCGGGGCTCAAGACCTCGTTCCTCTATTCGCTGCGCGACTGGTTGAAGGACGACCCCGACTTCATTGAGCATCATAAGGCCGACTTGGCTGCATCGCTGGAGAAGACCATTGTCGATATCTTGATGAAGAAACTCCGCCAGGCTGTCAAGGACACGGGCATTCGGCAGGTGGCTATGGCAGGTGGCGTGTCGGCCAACAACGGGTTGCGCAATGCCTTCCACGACCATGCACGCCGCTACGGGTGGAAGATCTTTATCCCGAAGTTCTCCTATACCACCGACAATGCTGCAATGATAGGTATCACTGGTTACTTCAAATACTTGGACAAGGACTTCTGCGACATTGATGCACCTGCCTTTGCACGTATGGAAAAATGAAACGCTTGGCTCACGACATACAACGACTGCTCACGGCTCGTCACCAGACATTGGCGACGGCTGAGAGTTGCACCGGCGGACGAATCGCTGCGGCACTGACAGCTGTGGCAGGCAGTTCAGCATACTTCCAAGGTGGTCTTGTGGCTTATCAGAACGAGGTGAAGGTGCGTCAGTTGGGTGTCAGTGCTGAAACCATTGCGCGTCACGATGTGGTCAGCCGTGAAGTGGCGACCGAGATGGTGTTGGGTGCTTGTCGTCTGTTTGGAACTGATTATGCGATTGCGACGACGGGTTATGCAGGTCCTGGGGGTGGAACGTCTGAAATCCCGACAGGAACGATATGGATCGCAGCAGGCAATGTCGAGCAAGTAGAAACGCTGTGTCTTCACCTGGACGGCAGTCGTGTTAGAAACCTGGAAGTGGCTACTCGCGAAGCTCTCAGACTTATGATGAATATGTTATGAAGGAAGTGCGTTTTTTCTATGTACCCAATGCTGCTACTCAGCACGAACTGACCGACGACGAGGCTCAGCACGCTGTGCGTGTGCTGCGACTTAGTGTGGGCGACGAGGTGATGCTGATGGATGGTGAGGGAAGTTTCTTCCGTGCCGAACTCACGGAAACATCGAAGAAGCGTTGCTCTTATCGCATCGTTGAGGCACAGCCCCAGCCGCGTCAATGGATGGGACATCTGCACCTGGCTATGGCTCCGACGAAGAATATGGACCGTACCGAATGGCTGGCAGAGAAGGCGACGGAGATTGGTTTCGACGAATTGACCTTCCTGCGGTGCCAGTTCTCCGAGCGGACGGTACTGAAGGAGGAACGCATCGACAAGATATTGGTTTCTGCCATGAAGCAGAGCCATAAGGCATGGAAACCCTTGCTCAATGGCATGACAGACTTTAAGGAGTTTGTCGGGCGGAGCTACAGAGGCGGAAAGTTCATCTGCCATTGTTACGACCAGCCCGACTTGCAAGCCAAACAGTTGCTGAAGGATGTGCTGAAGGGTGGGGAAGACTCGCTGGTCCTCATCGGACCGGAAGGTGATTTCAGCATCGACGAAGTGCGCTTGGCAGAGCAGCAGGGTTTCGTTCCCGTTTCGCTCGGGCGTAGTCGGCTACGCACCGAAACTGCCGCTTTGGTGGCGGTGCATCTGATGCATCTTGCAAATGAGTAATCATAAATATAACAAACACAATACCAGATAAATATGAAAAGGATTTATAGTATCACTTGTATGGCGGTCTGCATACTTTTCTTTGCTTCTTGCAGCAAGAAAGACTATGCTACAGTCATCCCAGCCGACGCTACTTTTGTGGCTCAGGTCAACCTCGCCGACTTGGCCGCTGAGGCTGACCTCAAGAATACTCCGGCTATGAATTTACTGAAAGGCTACGTCGGTCTTGTAGCCAGTGGCGACGAACGGGAAATGGTGCGTGCCGTGCTCGATGACCCTTCGGTGATGGGTATCGACTTCACTGCGCCTGCCTACATTTTTGAGACCATCGACCACTGCTGGGGACTGGTTCTCCGTGTCAGCGACTCCGGCGACTTGGAAAATGCCTTCAAGGTCTTGGCAAAACAACAGCTGGCCAGCAAACCGACAGAGAAGGAAGACCTGATGTGGACGTCGTTGCTGGGCGACATCAACGTGGCGTTCGACGACCATCGCCTGCTCATCCTCGTTGCACAGCAGGACGATGTGACACCAGCAACGCTTCGACGCCAGATGACAAGCCTGTTCACACAAGAGTACGACCTCAGTTTTCCAGCAAGTGAGAATATGTCTAAGCTCGATGATGCTGAGGGTTCCGTGGCTGTTTATTCCCGTATGGCTGCCCTGCCGCAGGATATGGCGCAGAGCTTTGCAGGCGTGCTGCCTCAGGGAGTGCGTGCTGCCGATGTCGAGGTTTCGTTGTCAGTATCATTCGACGATGGCTGTGCTGTGCTGCGAACGAAGATGTTCAGTCAGAACGAACGTGTGCAGAAGTTATTCGATGAGAGCAACGAACACCAGCATAAGATACAGGGCGAGTTTCTCGGTGCTGCTTCCGACAATTTCTTTGCTTGGGTATCGATGGGCTGCGAAGGCAAGTGGCTGCTCCAATTGCTGAAACAGAATGAGGATGCCAAGCAGGCGCTGTTTATGCTTGAGCGGGGGATCGACATCGAGCAGATGCTTAGCAGTATCGACGGCGATGTGACGTTGGTACTCCCCGAAGAACCTGCGGCTGAAGGTCTGACGAAGAGCAACTTCATCGCCCTTGCACAGTTGGACAACAGCGACTTCCTCGACGATGTGAAAAACTGGATACCTACGGCTCACGAATATGGCATCACGCTGCGTCCGAATGGCGACAAACATTTCGTGATGCAGGCGCAGGACATGCAACTGCAGTGGGGCGTGGAGGATAAAACCCTTTTCTTCGCTACGCCGCAGGCTTCGTTGCAGAAAGCATTTAGCGGTAAGAGCAAGCTTCTTGCTTCCTATGCCGACGAAATCAAATCCTCACAATTCTTTGCCCTGTTCAACCTGCAACCCGTGCTGAAATCGCAGCAGATTCCACTGGAAGCCATTGTGCTCAAGTCGGAAAAGTCCGGCGAAGTGGAGTTGCGTTTAGTGGGAAAGGACAAGAACCGCAGTCTGCTTGCACAGTTTCTTGACATGGTGAGTGGACTGATCAATTTCTGACAAAAACAGATTTCATGAATACTATCACCCTCCGAAACACCCTTCCAGAAGTGTTTGCACAGCGCACCGACATCCATAGCGATGTATGGCAGCAGGAAGTGGTGTTTGAGAAAGAAAAAACCTATCTCGTCGAAGCCAACAGCGGCACGGGCAAGTCGTCGCTGTGCAGCTATATCTTCGGCTATCGCCAGGACTATCTGGGCGACATCTTTTTCAACAAGACGAACATACACGACCTGAGTGTCAGTCAGTGGGTCGATCAGCGTAAGAACCACCTCGCCCTGCTGTGGCAGGAGTTGCGTCTGTTTCCCGAACTGACGGCGATGGAGAACGTGCTCATCAAGAACAAACTGACGGGCTACCAGAAGCAGAGCACCATCGACGCATGGTTTGAGCAGTTGGGCATTACCGACAAACGCACTGCCCTCGTCGGACGTATGTCGTTCGGACAACAGCAGCGTGTGGCGATGATTCGGACGCTGTGCCAACCATTCGACTTCATCTTTGTGGACGAACCCATCAGCCACCTCGACGATTCCAACTCTCGCATCATGGCCGACATGCTCATGGCCGAGGCCCAGCGTCAGGGAGCAGGCGTCGTTGCTACGAGCATCGGCAAGCGCATCGAAGTCAGCTACGATGTCCATCTTAAACTTTAATCTGTTTCATCAAAGGGTAAACACGGATGGGATATTTCATTTTATCAAGGATACCATGGATTTTAATGGATTAATATCCGTGCAAAATTCGTGTCAATTCGTTGATAAATAATCCTTTGAATCCGTCAAATCCTTGATTTAATATTCAATCCTATGAATCTTGTTTGGAAACTTCTCCGCCAGCACATCAGTGTGCCACAGTTTGCAGGCTTTTTCTTGGCAAACCTCGTCGGCATGGTCATCATTCTGCTCGGCATTCAATTCTATAACGACACCCAGGCCATCTATCAGAGTGAGGATAGCTTCATGAAAGAAGACTACCTCATCGTCAACAAGAAGATAGGTGCCGTGACCACCATCACCGGCAAGGCCAATACTTTTTCGCAAGCCGAGATTGCCGAGGCTGCCGACCAGCCCTTTGTCGAACGCATCGGCACCTTCTCTTCGTCGCTCTTCGACGTTCATGCCAGCTTCGACATCCAGGGCTTTGCCCGCTTCTCCACCGATATGTTCTTCGAATCCGTCCCCGATGAATTTGTGGATGTCAAGACCGAGGACTGGCACTACGACGAAGGTTCGACCGCGCTCCCCATCATCCTGCCCAAGGACTACCTCGACCTCTACAACTTCGGTTATGCCCAGAGTCGCAACATGCCCAAACTATCGGAGGGCATCCTCGGTGCGATGAAACTCAAAGTGAGTATCAACGGAAACGGCTTCCAAGACACCTACGACGGAGCCATCGTCGGCTTCAGCAGTCGTCTGAACACCATCCTCGTGCCCCAGGCCTTCATGGACTATGCCAACCAGCGATACGCCAACAACGAAGGGGCGCTGCACACTCGCCTCATCATGCAGGTGAACAACCCAACCGACGAACGCATCACCACCTATTTGCAGGACAACAACCTGGAGACAGACCAAGACAAGCTTGATGCTTCGAAAACCACTTATTTGTTGCGCATCATCGTGGCAGTAGTGATGTCGGTCGGCCTTGTCATCTGTATCCTCGCCATCTACATCCTCATGCTCAGCATCTATCTGCTGGTGGAGAAGAACAGTACGAAGCTCGAAAACCTGCTCCTGCTCGGCTACAGCCCAGCCCGCGTGTCGATGCCCTATCAGTTGCTCACGTTGGGACTTAACCTGCTCGTCTTCGTGCTGGCCTTTATCCTGCTGCTGATTGTGCGTCACATCTATCTCCAGCTCTTTGCCGACTTCTTCCCCGACTTCACCTCGCCATCCATCCTGCCTGCTGTTATAGCCGGTGTGGTGCTGCTGGTCGTGGTGTCTGTCCTCAACATCATCGCTGTTCGTCGTAAAGTCATGTCAATATGGAATCGCAAAGAATCATAAATCTCTACCGCCAGACCTTCGGCGCAGAACCATCGAATATAGAGAAACTGCCAGCCAGCGGCAGCAATCGGCAATACTTCCGCCTCACAGCCCCTGCGTGTTGCGATTCAGTCGCAACACCCTCAACTGGCACAATCATCGGCTGCATTGGGACGAACACCGCTGAGAACGCCTCCTTCTACGCCCTTGCCGAAGCCTTCGCAGCACGCCATCTGCCCGTTCCTGCCGTCTATGCCATGAGCGACGACCAGACCTGTTACCTTCAGCAAGACCTTGGCAGTACGTCGCTCTTCGACTTCATCCGCAAGGGTAGGGAAGCTGGTGGACAGTACGACGACATGGAGCGCGCCATGCTTCACACCGTCATGGCCGACCTGCCCAGCTTGCAGATGGAAGCTGCTTCGGAAGCCATCTACCAGCACTGCTATCCCCAGCCCTATTTCGACGAACGCACCGTGCGCTTCGACCTCAACTACTTCAAGTACAACTACCTGAAACTGACCGGCATCGACTTCAACGAAATGGAGCTGGAAGACGAGTTCGACCGTCTGTGTCACGAACTCCTCTCGGTCGACGAACAAGGATTCATGTACCGCGATTTCCAGGCACGCAACGTCATGCTCTACGAGGGCCGTCCCTACTATATTGACTTTCAGGGAGGTCGTCGCGGCCCCATCTACTACGACGTCGCCTCGTTCCTCTGGCAGGCCTCGGCACGCTATCCCGATCAGCTCCGACAAGAACTCATCGACACCTACCTCAGTTCGCTACAGGAGTACGTCAGCATCGACCATGAGACCTTCATGCAGCGTCTCCACCTTTTCGTCCTTTTCCGCACCTTGCAAGTGCTCGGCGCCTATGGCTTCCGTGGCCTTTGGGAACGCAAGCCCCATTTCCTGCAGAGCATACCCGCCGCGTTGGAAAACCTGACAGCCATCCTCGCTTCCCTGTCCGCAGAACCATTCCCCTACCTCTCACATTTGGCAACAAAGCTCTCCAGACCCCTCCCCAGCCCTCTGAAGGGGTCTGGAGGTCCGCTGGGGTTCGCCCCCCTCACCGTCCGCATCTTCTCCTTCAGCTACAAGTCGCCTTTAGGCATACCGAAGGACGAAAGCGGAAACGGTGGCGGCTACGTGTTCGACTGCCGTTCGACCAACAACCCTGGCCGCTACGCCGAATACAAGCAGCTGACAGGGCTCGACCAAGCCGTTATCGACTTTCTGGAACGCGATGGCGAAATCCTCACCTTCCTCGAAAGTGTATATAAGTTGGCCGACTTCCACGTGCAACGCTACCTCGACCGCGGCTTCACCTCCCTCATGTTTTCCTTTGGCTGCACGGGCGGACAGCACCGTAGCGTCTATAGTGCCCAGCATCTGGCTGAGCACCTCCACCGAAAGTTCGGCATCCACGTCGTCGTATGCCATCGCGAACAAGGAAAAACTTTTGAGCTTCCCCGAACCCCGGACCCTACCCCGGACCCTCACCAAGGGGTGGGGTCTGCTCCCCAAGCCTTTATACTCGCAGCCGGTCTCGGCACCCGACTCCGTCCCCTCACCGATACCATGCCCAAGGCACTGGTGCCCGTATGCGGCAAACCCCTGCTTCAGCACCAGATAGAGCGTCTTGCAGCAGCAGGCTTCACCCGCATCGTCATCAACATTCACCATTTCGGCGAGCAAATCATCGACTTCGTAGAGCAGTATAGATTGCAAAATACACAGTTCAAAGACTTGGAATTGTTGATCAGCGACGAGCGTCAGCAGCTCCTCGACACTGGCGGAGCCATCCGCCATGCTGCCCCTCTCTTCGACCCCACGAAGCCAGTCCTCGTCCACAACGTCGATATTCTCCACAACGCCGACCTGCGCCAACTCTACGCTCAGTGCGAGGGTGGGGCAGAGGCAAGCCTACTTGTCAGCCAGCGTGACACCTCCCGCTACCTCATCTTCGACAACGAGAAGCGACTTATTGGCTGGAAAAACATCAAGACGGGAGAAGTGAAACCCCAAGGATTAACTCCCCCTCTTCCGGAGGAGGCAGTGGGGGGGGGCTATTTAGCCTTTTCCGGCATCCATGTCCTTTCTCCTTCGCTCATCGCCACCATGCAGTCATGGCCCGAGCATTTTTCCATCATCGATTTCTATCTCGACGCCTGTCAGCGCAGTGCGATTCGTGGCATCGAAATCCCCGACTTCCGCATGGTCGATGTCGGCAAACTCGATACGCTCGCCACCGCCGAAGCATTCGTACAGAGCACCCATCCGACTATTTAACATTTGCGTCGTTATTTGCGGAGTTAGTTGCGATTTCGTCAACTAACTCTTTTTGTGTATAGTCGCTGAGAATCGCGCAGAAATCATCGACCCGCCGCTCGGCCACAAATTTCGCAAGCACGAAGGTTGAAGGAAAATTGAAAATTAAACATTTCAAGTTTCGCAAGTTGTGATTTCGTGTATATCAAAACTTTATACCATGAATTGCATGAAAATGAATCATAGTTCTCATTTTAACTTTCAACTTTTAACTTAGCTATGGTTGCAACTATAAATGGTGGATGCTCCGCATCTATACTTCTCCAGCAGACAATAAAGCCGTAAGGCTTCACTATTCATGGTATAAAAAACTACTTCCGAAAGTTAAATTAAAAATGAAAAATTGACCTGCCGGCTGACTGTATATTCCCTCTCCCGCACACGATTTTCATTTGTCCGCCGACTGACTGCCTGCAGACGGCGCACTCGTTGTCGTCAGAGTGCACACGGAAATATGCCCAGACGGCGCTTTGACGACGCCCAGACTGCACTCTGACGACGCTCAGACGGCGCTTTGAATCTCACTCGGACGGCGGACGAATGGCCTGGCTGTCGGTGCTCTACCGATGCTCCGTCGGCGGACAGCCGACGATGGCGCTTCGTCTGTGTTTCGTTCATTTTCGTGTTTTTTTTCTTTTTTCGTGGTCAAAATATCAAAAAAATCGCCATTCCCCTTCTCTTTCACTCCAAATTTCCGACAGAAATTGTGCCCTCAAACTGTTAAAATACTTGTTTTGTTTAACACTTAAACTTCTTCGTATTTAACAGAAGCTTCACAGGCAGAGTGCGCCTCAACGCCATGCCCACCCAGCGCGGCATCTATATCGTAGGTGGCAAAAAGGTATTTGTCAAGTAAGTAAACACGCTGAAGCGACAGGTGTTACCTCCTGTCGGCTAAGACAAGAGCGCCGTGGTCTCACCGCCACGGTGCTTTTTTGTTAAATATTATAAAGTTTTTTGTCATGTGGCCGCTTATTCGTAACTTTGCGCGATAATAGGTGCGTGCGAACGCTGCCGAAAACTCATTGCAGCAACGAATAACCAAAACTATAACAAGATGAAACGTAAGACTTTCCTGATGGCTGCCCTGCTCCTTAGCGGGGCTTCAGCCATGGCTCAGACAGCGGACGACCCTGTCATCATGCGTGTGAACGGCGTGCCCGTCACACGCTCGGAGTTTGAATATAGCTTCAACAAAAACAACGCCGACGGCGTGCTCGACAAAAAGGGCGTGGAGGAGTATGTGCCTCTGTTCGTCGATTTCAAACTGAAGGTCGAGGAGGCTAAGGCACAGGGCATCGACACCCTCAGCTCCATCCGCAGGGAACTGGAGGGCTACAAGGAACAGATGGTGATGCCGACTCTCGAAGATACGGCTTTCATCGAACGGGAAGCCCGCAAGACCTATCAGGCTACAGCCGACCGCTTTGCCGGACAGGACCTTCTCACCGCCAGCCATATCCTCGTGCTGATGCGTCAGGATGCTGATGCCCAGAAGCAGGCAGCAGCTAAGGCTCGCATCGACTCCATCTACGCTGTGCTGCAGGGTGGTGCCGACTTTGCCGAAGTAGCCAAGGCTTGCAGCGATGACAAGGGTTCTGCTCAGCGTGGTGGCGAACTGGGACAGTTTGGCAAGGGCATGATGATTCCCGACTTTGAGAAGGCTGCCTACGCCCTGCAGCCAGGACAGATGTCGGCACCTGTGAAGACGACCGTGGGCTGGCACATCATCAAGTTGGCCGACCGTCATCCCTTTGAACCCTTCGAATTCCACCACGATGCCATTATCAAGTTCTTGGAACAGCGCGGCGTGCGCGAAGCCAGTGCCAATGCGCTGGTGGACAGCCTGGCCAAGACGGAGGGTGTGGACCGTCAGGTCATCATCAACCGCTACTATGATCAGTTGTTGAAGAACGATGCCGAGTCGCGTTTCCTGGCTCAGGAATACTACGACGGAACGCTGATGTACGAGGTGAGCAAGACCCGTGTGTGGGACGAAGCTGCTAAGGACGAAGCCGGTTTGCAGGCTTTCTTCAAGGCCAACAAGAAACAGTATGCCTGGGACAGTCCCCGATTCCGTGGTATTGTGATCCGTGGCAAGGACGATGCTGTGTTGAAGCAGGCCAAGGCATTGACCAAGGGCGTGAAGGAGGAAGACTGGCCACAGACCATCGTCAGGGCACTGAACAACGACTCGGTGAAGGTGGTGCGTGTGGAGCATGGCCTGTATAAAAAAGGCGACAGTAAGATTGTTGATAAGTTGGTGTTCAAGGACAAGACGGCCGAATACACTTCGCTGAAGGACTATCCTGCAGCCACGACCGTAGGTAAGGTGCTCAAGAAGCCCGAGACCTACAAGGACGTGAAGGGACAGGTGACGACCGACTATCAGAACAAGCGGGAGCAAGAATGGGTGGACGGTTTGCGTCGGAAGTTCACGGTCGAAGTGTACGACGACGTGGTCAAGACTGTGAACAACCACTGAAAAGAAAATTGAAAATTGAAAGCCTGCCAGTCCGAACTCCCCTCCTTGGGAGGGGGCGGGGGAGGTTGAAAACTTAAAAACTCTAAAACTTGAAAGTGGAAAGATTATTGATTGTGCTTGGCATCCTGACCACCCTGTTCGTGCCTGCATCGGCTCAGAACAATGTGATTGACGAGGTGGTGTGGGTTGTCGGCGACGAGGCCATCCTGAAATCAGACGTCGAGCAGTCGCGCATCGAAATGCAGACGATGGGACAACGCATGGAGGGCGACCCCTACTGCGTGATACCCGAACAGCTGGCCATTCAGAAGTTGTTCCTGCATCAGGCTGCCATCGACAGTGTGGAGGTGACGGACGCTGCGGTGTTCCAGGAAGTGGAAGACCGTATCAATTTCTACATCCAGCAAATCGGTTCGAAGGAGAAGATGGAGGAGTACTTCAACAAGACGACTCCACAGATTCGCGAGACACTGTTTGATGTGATCAAGAACCAGAATTTGATTGAAGAGGTGAAGCACAACCTCGTGAAGGACATCAAGGTGACACCGGCCCAGGTACGTCGCTTCTACCGCGAACAACCGGAGGACAGCATCCCGTTCATCCCCACGACGTATGAAGTGCAACTCTTGTCTGTGGCGCCCAAGGTGTCGCAAGAGGAAATCGAGCGTGTGAAGAACGAACTGCGTGACTACACCGAACAAATCAACTCGGGCAAGGCACAGTTCTCTACGCTGGCATTGTTGCATTCGCAGGACCGCCTGTCTGCCCAGCAGGGTGGTGAACTCGGTTTCATGAGTCGTATGGAGCTGGTACCGGAATTTGCCAACGTGGCCTTCAACTTGACCGATCCCAACACCGTGTCGAAGATTGTGGAGTCGGAATATGGTTTCCACATCATTCAGATGGTGGAAAAACGTGGTGACCGCATGAATGTGCGCCACATCCTGCTCAAGCCTCGTGTGAGTGACGAGGAACTGATGGCAGCCCTCAATCTGGCTGACTCTATCATGATGGATGTGAACGATGGGAAGTATACGTTCGAACAGGCTGTCACAGCCTATTCTTCGGACAAGGACACCCGGAGCAACTATGGTATCATGATGAATGCGAAGCAAGACAGTGAATATGCTGGAACGTCGCGCTTCGAACTGAAAGACCTGCCGTCGGAGGTGGCTAAGCAGGTGGCATCGCTCAATGTCGGCGAGATGACCAAACCCTTTATCATGGTCAACACGAAGGGAAAGGAGGTCGTTGCTGTTGTCAAACTGAAAAACCAGATCAATGGTCACCGCGCTTCCATGCAGGACGACTACCAGCAGCTGCAAGATATGCTTGTGGAAAAACGGAGTGAGGAGCATGTGAACGAATGGATTCGGGAGATGCAGAAAAAGACGTACGTCCGCATCAACGAAGAATGGCGCAACTGCGAGTTCAAGTATCCAGGCTGGATTAAGGAATGAACAGAGGAATGAGTAAGGAACAGATGGACACGAACCGACGTAGAACAGCAGCCTCGCGCTGGCTGTTCTGCTGTATGTTGGCGATGATGGTATGCCCCCTGAATGCCGGTGTTCCAGATGACAAACCTAAACGTAAGGCGACCGATTCGCGCATCCACCTCATCCATTCCGATGTGCTCTACAAGACGCCACAGGACCCTCATGCGGAGATTTTGGTCGGTCACGTGAAACTCAGTCACGAAGGCGTCTTCCTCGACTGCGACAGCGCGAAGTATTATCGCGACGACAATTCGTTCGACGCCTTTGGCCATGTAGTGATGGTGCAGGGTGACACACTCAAACTGGTGTGCGACTCTCTCTACTACGATGGCTACGAACTGATGGCACGTGCCCGCAGCCGTGTGACACTCTACCATAAGAAGTCGAAACTCGTGACCGAAAACCTCGACTATGACCGCATGTATGGTGTGGGTATGTACTTGGACGGAGGCACACTCTACGATGCCGACAACGTGCTGGTGAGCGACTGGGGACAATATACGCCAGCCACCCACGAAGCCTTCTTCACCGACAATGTTCAGCTCACCAATCCGAAGTTTACGCTTGTGAGCGACACGCTCTACTACTATACCAACACCGAAGTGGCTCGTATCATGTCGCCTACGAACATTACGAGTTCGGACGGAACATTCGTCTATGGTCAGCGTGGCAACTACGACACCAAGCGTGACCAAGCCTATCTGTTCAATCGTTCGTACATCATCAAGGATATGCGCAAAATTGTGGCAGACAGCCTCTATGCCAACAAGGAAACCGGTGTGGATGAGGCTTTCGGCAACGTCATCATTACGGACGATGAGAATCTGTGCATGCTTAAGGGAAACTACTGTGTCTATGAGGAAGAAACAGGCAATGCCATGGCTACCGACCGTGCAGTGGCGCTGGAATATTCGTCGCCCGATACACTTTACGTCCATGGCGACACACTGAAAATGTTTACCTTCAACCTCAACACCGACTCGGTCTATCGCAATCTGCATGCTTACAATCATGTGCGTATGTATCGTCGTGATGCGCAGGGGGTGTGCGATTCGCTCGTCACACTCGAGCGTGACTCTTGTACTTATATGTATGGACAGCCGATTCTGTGGAACGAAGACCAACAAATCTTTGGTGAGGAAATCCGTATCTACAACAACGATAGCACCATCGACTGGATTCATGTCATCAACCAAGCCATGACGATAGAACGTGTGGATAGCGTCAGCTACAACCAGGTTCAGTCACGCGAGATGTTCTGCTACTTCCAGGATGGACAAATCGAGCACAATGAGGCGCATGGGAATGTCTATGTCGCCTACTTCATCGACGAAGATGATGGGACGCGAATCGGTATGAACTATACAGAAACAACCAAGCTCTTCATGTATATGAAGGACAAAAAGGTGCACAAAATTTGGATGCCCGCAGCCACTGGTACGACATATCCCGACCTGAAGATACCAGCTGAACGCCGCTATCTCAGCAACTTTGCTTGGTTCGATTATATCCGTCCGCTCAATAAAGATGACATCTTCGTCTGGCGTAGCAAGGACGAAAAGAATATGTTGAAGAAAACGGAAAAGAAATATGTACCGCTACAGTCGCTTGACGACTTAGAGTAGGTGGTCATACAACTGAAGATAACTGATTGTAAATTATGGGTTTGTTTACGACGCGGAAGCCACGGGGCTTCCAGCACAACTACATCTACTATAATCCACGAAAGGAACGACTCCAACAGATTGAGGAGAATGCCAAGCGTGAATTAGGTTTGCTGCCTCCGAAAGAGTTCTCGCCCGAGGACATCAAAGGACGTTTCGTCGATGCTACCACGCATCTGAAGCGTAGGAAAGAGAAGGAGAAAAATGGTAGCAAACCGTTGAAGAACGGTATCCTCATCATGATTATCTTCGCTCTGCTTCTCCTCATGAAGTACCTCTATACGGGACGTGTTTTTTAGCACTTGGCAGTGATGTCAACTTTACTGCTTGCAGTTGGAAAAACTATACCGCACCTTAATTCTTTATTGATTGATACAGAGTAGAATAAAACTGAATATCTCTTTATTGGCTTGAACGATATTATCCATCTTCTTCCCGACACCGTCGCCAATCAAATTGCAGCAGGCGAAGTGGTGCAACGACCGTCTTCCATCATTAAAGAAATGGTGGAAAACTCTATCGATGCTGAAGCCACAGATATCCAGGTGCTGGTGACCGATGCAGGAAAGACCTGCGTACAGATTATCGACAATGGTAAAGGTATGTCGGAAACGGATGCACGTCTGTCGTTCGAGCGACATGCCACATCGAAGATTCGCTCTGCCGAAGATCTCTTTCAACTCCATACGATGGGCTTCCGCGGCGAGGCATTGGCTTCGATAGCAGCTGTATCGCAAATCGATCTGAAAACTCGGCGGGAAGAAGACGAACTGGGTACTTACATCCGTATCTGTGGGTCGAGAATCGAACAGCAAGAGCCTGTGATGTGTCCCGTTGGATGTAATTTTTCGGTTAATAATATATTTTATAATGTACCCGCGCGTAGGAAGTTCCTAAAAAGCAACCAAACGGAACTGACGAACATCGTGAGCGAGTTTGAAAGGATGGTGCTGGTGTATCCACAGATTAGCTTCTCGCTCCATAGCAATGGAGCTGAAGTTTTTCGTCTGCCTTCCACCTCTTTACGCCAACGTATTGTTGATGTATTTGGCAAGAAAATCAATGCCGACCTTCTGCCGGTTGAGGCAGAGACTTCGCTTGTCAGCGTGTCTGGCTTTGTGGGCAAACCGGAATCCAGCAAGAAGAAAGGCGCACGACAGTTCTTTTTTGTCAATGGCCGATACATGCGCCATCCCTATTTCCACAGTGCTGTTGTCCATGCCTACGACAACCTTGTGCCTCCAGGCGAACACGTTTCCTACTTCATCTATCTTTCGGTCGAAGCGTCAAATATTGACGTCAATGTCCATCCGACAAAGACGGAAATTAAGTTTGACAACGAACAAGCGATTTGGCAAGTTCTGACAGCCGTTGTCAAGGAAGCATTGGGTAAGTATAGCAATGTCCCCTCCATCGACTTCGATGTAGAGGATCGTCCGTACATTCCTGTGATGGGGCTCAACGATGGTTCTGCCAAATCACCCGTAATGTCGCCCCTGACCTATAACCCCTTTAAGTCTGGCAGTCAACCATCACATTCACAGCGTCCCTCAGAGTGGGAGTCTCTCTATAAAGGCGTTGAGAACTTCCATCTGGATGGCGATGCGAAAACTAAAGGCAGCCAAAGCCTTGTTGATAGCAGTGAAGAATATATTGTCAATAGCTTGATCGGACAGCACCGTCAGCCATCTTCTCCAGAACTATGGAACCCTTCCTCCGATGGCAATGCCGAGATGGATCAAGCCGACTTTTCTGACATCGACACTCTCCCGCATTTCCAGTATAAAGGCCGTTTTATCGTCACGCCTTTTACCACAGGAATCCTTGTGGTTGACCAGCACCGAGCTCATGTCCGTATTTTGTACGAAGAGAACCTTCTTCGTATTCAAAATCAGGAAACAGTGTCTCAGGGAATGCTTTTTCCTGAACTCATTCAGTTCTCTCCCAATGAATGTATCGCCGTAGAGGCCATTCTTGAACAACTCGGGAATATCGGTTTCGAACTGACAAACTTGGGAGGTGGAACATATTCCATTCAAGGGGTCCCTGCTGGTATCGAAGGTTTGAATCCTTCGACCCTTCTCCATGATTTGGTATATGCAGCTATTGAAAGCGGACTCAATGTAAAAGAAAAGGTAAATCATGCTATCGCTCTTGCCATGGCACAATCATCTGCTATAGTGTATGGCCAAGTGCTTACGAACGACGAAATGACCCAACTTCTTTCTCGACTGTTTAAACTTAATACCCCACTTAGGACTCCAGACGGTAAAATAGTATTCAATATTATTGATCAGAGGCAAATAGAAAAGATGTTTTGATGCCGTTTTGCTAAGTTTTTTTTAGAAATAATGGTACATTTTTCCTTGTATAATGCACTAAAAAGTCCTGCAAGGGAAAAATACGGCTTAAAATGTTAATTTTTTTATATTTTTTCTAAAAAAAATTGTGCCATATTGAGAGAAAACACTAATTTTGCACTGATTTCTGTAGGCATGTAGTGCGTTAAAGCCCTATTTTAGCCACAAAATCAACACGAAAGAAAGTAAAAGTTTAATAATTTTATTGTTTTATTTAAATTAAAGTATTTATGAAAAAGTTAATGATTGCGCTGGCTTTTGCTGGCCTCGGTACTGTAGCGGCTAATGCTCAGACTACAATCGAAGCACCTTCTAAGTACACTGTTGCCACCAATGGTTTCTGGGACAACATCTTTGTACAGGTTGGTGTTGACATGGCAGTTCAGAATCCTTACAGATCAAAGCTGTTCAAGGAGAACTGGCACGACGGACGCACCTATGGTGTTAACGTTGCTGTTGGTAAGTGGTTTACTCCTGGTCTCGGTCTTCGTCTGAAGGTGAACTGGGAGAACGGTATCATCAAGCGTAACCACCTTGGTTTCTATCCTACAGAACACGGCGCTCCTGCAATGGATGGTGGCACGGCTGGCCCTTATATGAATGGTCTCGGTCTCGCTGCTAACACGTATCACACACATGGTTATGGTGTTGTAACAGGTGATGTCCTGTTCAACCTGAGCAACCTGTTCTTCGGTTACAGCGACACTCGCGTATGGAACCTGATTGCTTTCCCGCGTGCAGGTGTTATGCGTCACTTCGATGCTAAGAACAGCTACTCTCCTGTCCTCGGTCTCGGTCTGGAAAGTGCCTGGAAGATTTCGAAGCGTATTGGTCTTTACATCGATCTGGCTTACCATCTCACTCCGAACGAGGGTGTTACCAACAACAGGTGGCTTCCTTACTACACTGGTAACGGAAACAACATGAACAGTGTTTCGAAGTATCAGTACAAGACTTACGGCTGGTTCACCGCTGACCTGGGTCTGACCTTCAACATTGGTAAGGTTGGTTTCGACAAGGCTGTCAGCCTCGAAGCTTACAACGCTCTTGCAGCTCGCAGCGAAGAAGCCCTTGCACGTCTCCGTGCTGACCTCGATCGCGAACGCGCTCTCAATGCTGACCTCCGCGCTCAGCTGGCTAAGTGGGCTAACCACAAGTGCCAGGGTGGTGACGGTCCTGTTAACGTAATTGCTAACGCTGCTACTTCTGTATTCTTCGACATCAATTCTTCGAAGATCAACTCGAAGAAGGATCTCATCAACCTCGAGTCTGTTGCCGCTACTGCTAAGGCTCAGAACGCAAAGGTTCAGGTCGTAGGTTCTGCTGATAGCAAGACTGGTTCGGCTGCTTACAACCAGAAGCTCTCTGAGGCTCGTGCCAACGCTGTTGCTGATGAACTCGTTAACCTCGGCGTAAGCCGCGATAAGATTGAAGTGAAGGCTGTCGGTGGTATCAACGAAGTATCTCCGTTCAACCTTAACCGTCGCGCAGTCGTTACTCTTAAGTAATTTAAGAAACAATAATTACTTATAGATAAATAAAACAATGGGCGTGCCACTCTTATGGGTGGCACGCTTTAGTTTTTCTACTTATTTATATTATAGCCTATATAGTGTCGGTCAATTTACTGAGTTAGATGAAAATTTCTAAATGATAATTTTTTAATTCCAATTTTTAGTCGTACCTTTGCACCGCTTTTTAGGAAGCACGGGGTATAGCGCAGTTGGTAGCGTTCCTGGTTTGGGACCAGGCGGTCGCGTGTTCGAGTCACGCTGCCCCGACATTTAGGGCGCTTAGCTCAGTTGGTTCAGAGCGTCTGCCTTACAAGCAGAGGGTCGGGGGTTCGAATCCCTCAGCGCCCACATGATTCAAAGCCTCACATTGCGTTGAGGCTTTTATTATTCTCTCAATGTATGAAAAAGGATAACGACTGGAAATCCCGACTGGGTATGGTCTATTCAACTAACCCTGATTTTGAATTTGAGACCGAGTCTTGCGACGTTGAAACATTGCCGAAACAACAGCAGAAACTGCGTGCTCGTATCGAAAAAAATGGACGTGGTGGTAAGACTGTTACAATTGTTTCAGGTTTTGTCGGTACTGATGACGATTTGAAGACTTTGGCTAAGTTGTTAAAGTCTCGCTGCGGGGTAGGGGGGAGTCATAAAGATGGTGAAGTACTGGTGCAAGGTGATTTCCGTGATAAGGTTGTCCAAATTCTTAAGTCGGAAGGATTTACGCAGGCTAAGTAGGAATGCTGGCAGCAAATTATTGATTTTATAAGTTTTTGTTCCTGCGTTCATGACTACAAAAATGGTTAAAAAGTCTTTACCCATTTTGTATTTCGGTCACTTATTCGTAACTTTGCATTCTGTATATAAATTGTTTTTGTGCCTTGAGTGGGGGAGAATCCCTACTAACAGGCTGTAAGGTTGTTTTTATATGGGAAAGATTATAGCAATAGCCAATCAGAAAGGTGGTGTAGGTAAGACTACTACGTCTATTAACCTTGCTGCGTCGCTGGCTACGATGGATAAGAAGGTGCTGGTAGTGGATGCCGACCCTCAAGCCAATGCTTCTTCGGGTCTCGGTGTCGATATTCAGAAAGTTGATACGTCGGTCTATGATTTGTTGATAAGTGCTGTCGTGAGTTCGACCAACAAGACAGTTGCTCCGATTGATCCCCACGAGGCAATTTACACCTCCGACATTGAAGGTTTGGACATCATTCCAAGTCATATCAATTTGGTGGGTGCTGAGGTCGAGATGATCAATCTGAACCATCGCGAGCAAGTGTTAGCAAAGGTCTTGTCTCCCCTTTGTGCTGAATACGATTACATTCTGATTGACTGCTCTCCGTCACTGGGCCTGATTACAACGAATTCTCTGACAGCAGCCGATTCGGTAATTATACCCGTCCAGTGTGAATATTTTGCTTTGGAAGGCATTAGCAAACTGCTTCAGACGATTAAGATTATTAAGTCGAAGTTGAACGCCAAGTTAGAAATCGAAGGCTTCCTCTTAACAATGTTCGACTCGCGTCTGCGTTTGGCTAACCAAATTTATGAAGAGGTAAAGCGTCATTTCCAGGAATTAGTGTTTAAGACAGTCATTATGCGCAACGTGAAACTGAGCGAGGCACCGAGTCATGGCCTGCCTTGTCTGCTCTACGACCCTACCTCGACAGGAGCGCGTAACTATTTGGCTTTGGCTAAGGAAGTGATTGAAAATAATAAGTAAGAAAATGCACTATGGCTGTTAAGAAGAAATTCGGAGGACCTTTGGGTCGTGGACTCGATGCCCTGATTACGACAGAAGACGTCAGGACAGAAGGTTCATCGACCATTAACGAGATAGCTGTCAATTTGATTGATGCCAACCCTAACCAGCCTCGTCGCGAATTTGACGCAGAGGCGTTGCAGGAGTTGGCTGACTCCATCGCCAAGATAGGCATCATACAGCCTATAACACTTCGGAAAATGGAGAATGGACGCTACCAGATTATTGCTGGTGAGCGTCGCTGGCGTGCATCGCAGCAAGTCGGTTTGCCGACAATTCCTGCTTATATACGAACGGCTGATGACGAGAATGTCATGGAGATGGCGCTGATTGAGAACATCCAGCGTCAAGATCTCAATGCTGTAGAAATCGCTTTGGCTTATCAGCACCTGATTGACAAGTATGGACTGACTCAGGAGAAGTTGTCCGAGCGTGTCGGGAAGAAACGTACTACGGTTGCCAATTTCCTGAGGCTGTTGAAGTTGCCAGCTCCAGTTCAGGTAGCTTTGAAGAACCATCAGATTGACACAGGTCATGCCCGTGCCCTCTTGTCGCTTGACGATCCGAAACTTCAGGTGAAACTCTTTCGCGAAATTCAGCAGAAAGGTTATTCTGTCCGCAAGGTGGAAGAACTGGTGAAGGAGCGTAAAGAAGGTAGCGTAGCACCTCAGCGGCAGAAGTCCGTTTTGAGTGATGAGATGGATACATTGCGTCAGCAGATGGCCCAGTCGTTGGGCACAAAGGTGAAGATGAGCTGTACGGCGAAAGGAAGTGGTCGTGTGACTTTTGCCTACGATAGTGTAGACCAACTGAAGCAGATTCTTGCTTTGCTCACAAAATGATACGAGAATGAGAGCAGGCGTGTTCGTCCGTAGATGGTTATGGCTGATGTTGGGAGTATTCTTATTTCCAACGCTTAGTCTTCATTCGCAAGACAGTGTGTCGGTAGCATTGCCGAAAGCACAGGTGCGTCGTGCCCAAGTGACACGCCCATCAGCCGACAGTCTTGTGCTCGTGCCTGCCGATTCATCCGAAGTCGTAGCTGTTTTGCAGCCAGAAGACCTGGATTCAACCAGCGATTCGCTACAAAATGAGGCGCGCATTCTCCTTGCTCAGCAGGACACGTTGCTCACTGTCGATGCCTCGA